>NZ_CP029562.1:4167058-4473577 GCF_004136315.1 Mesorhizobium sp. Pch-S | reverse complement strand
CGGTATCCGGAAGCGCGTGAAACCCTGCGACGACTCGGCCATGCGACGACGATCGACTATGTCATCGAAGCATGCAGGCTGGTGCTCGCGCACACCTCGCTGATCCCCCACGTCAATGCCGGCACGCTGACCGAAGCCGAGATCGCCGAACTGCGCGAAGTCTCCGGCTCCATGGGCATGATGCTTGAAACCGTGAGCAAGCGGCTGATGAAACCCGGCATGGCGCACCACGCCTGCCCGGACAAGTCACCGGTGCTACGGCTCAGGACCATCGAGGCTGCCGGACGGCTCGGCGTGCCGTTCACCACCGGTATCCTCATCGGCATCGGCGAGACATTCGAGGAGCGCGTCGAAAGCCTCGTCGCCATCGACCGAATCCATCAGCGCTACGGCAATGTGCAGGAAGTGATCGTGCAGAACTTCCGTGCCAAGGCCGACACGGCGATGGCAGCATGGATGGAGCCAAGCCATGAGGACATGCTGCGCACGCTCGCCGTCGCCAGGCTGGTGCTCGACCCGTCCATCAGCCTGCAGGCGCCTCCCAATCTCGACGACCGCTTCGAAGATTACATCGCCTCCGGCATCAACGACTGGGGTGGCATCTCTCCTCTCACGATCGACCACATCAACCCGGAACGGGCGTGGCCGGAGCTGTCCGAACTGGCCCGGCGCACGGCGGCGCAAGGCTACCGGCTGGTCGAGCGGCTTACCGTCTACCCGGCCTTCCTGAACGAGACCGCACCACTGGCAGCCGCCTTGTCGGATCACGCCGGCGCCGACGGTTTCGCCCGCAGCCAGATCGTGAATTGATATGCAGGACTTTCCAAGTCTCATCGACCGCAAGCCAACGCTTGAAGCCAGTCTGGCGGAAGCGAGCCTGCCTCTCGCGCGCATCCTCGATGCCGCCCTGGCAGGACGGGAACTGACGCGGACCGAGGGTGAAAAGCTCTTCAAGGCCGAAGGGTCCGACCTTGTAGCGTTGCTGCATGTTGCCGATACGATCCGGAGCCAGCGCGTCGGCGACAAGGTCACCTTCGTGGTGGTGCGCAACATCAACTTCACCAATGTCTGCTACATGGCCTGCCAGTTCTGCAATTTCGGCGTCCGCAAGGATGCGGCCGGCGCCGAATGGCTCTCGCTGGATGAAGTGGCAAGGCGGGCCGAAGAGGCCTGGAACCGCGGCGGCACGGAGGTCTGCATCCAGGGCGGCCTGCATCCCGACCTGCCCCCGAACTACTACGTGCAGATCCTCGAGGCGGTGAAACGCCGCGTCCCCGACATTCACGTGCATGCCTTCTCGCCCTTCGAAATCTGGTACGGCGTCAGGAAGAGCCGCATTCCGCTCGCCATCTATCTGGCGGGGCTGAAACAGGCTGGGCTGGGTTCGATGCCGGGCACCGCGGCTGAAATCCTCGACAGGGAGATCCGGCTGCAGCTGACCCGTAACAAGCTGTCTGCGGATGAATGGGAAAACATCATTCGCGCAGCCCATAACGCCGGCATCCGCACAACCGCAACCATCATGTATGGGCACATTGACGGTCCTGCCCATTGGGCGGCTCATATCGCCCGCATCCGCGCCATCCAGAAAGACACCGGCGGCTTCACCGAGTTCGTGCCGCTGGGCTTCATCCACGACCAGACGCGGCTCTATCGCGACCATCCGGCCGCACGGCCCGGCCCGACCACTGGAGAGAGCCTCAGGATGCATGCCGTCGCCAGGCTGATGCTGGCCGGGCACATCGACAACATCCAGGTCTCCTGGGTGAAGCTCGGGCCGGAGATGGCGCATCTCATGCTCCACTGCGGCGCCAACGATCTCGGCGGCACGCTGATGAACGAAAGCATCTCGCGCGCGGCAGGCGCCAGCCACGGCCAGGAAATCACGCCATCTGAAATGGTGCGGATCATCCGCGCAGCCGGGCGCATGCCGGTGCAGCGCAACACGCTCTACGACATGGTCGAGGATTTCTCCGGCCATGATCCCGCCGAGATCGCTCCACTTGTCGAGCGGTCGCATCGGACCAACCCTGTCGCGTTTCTCAGTGGGCGCGCCGCGGCCATGGCAGCGCGCTAATGCGAACGTTCGTCAGCAACGTGGTGCTGATTGCCGGCGGCGTCGGCGGCGCGCGCATGGCCGAAGGCCTTGCCCGGGTTTTGCCGGCGGGCACACTGACTGTGATCGCCAATATCGGCGACGACGACGATTTCTACGGCCTGCGTGTCTGCCCCGACATCGACACGCTGATCTACACACTTTCCGATCGCATCGACCGCAAACAGGGCTGGGGCGTCGCGGACGACAGCGTGCGCGCCCTGGATGTGCTCGCCACCCTCGCCGCCCCGACCTGGATGAAACTTGGTGATGCCGATTTCGGACTGCATATCTGGCGCAGCTGGCAGCTTGCGGCGGGAAACAGCCTGACCAAGGTCACGCAGGACGCTGCGGAGCGCCTCGGTGCCCGCGCGCGCGTCCTGCCGGCCAGCGACGACCCGGTCCGGACCAAACTCAGGACCACCGAAGGCTGGATGGATTTTCAGCCGTGGTTCGTCGGCCGCCGCTGTGAGCCGAAGGTTCTGGAACTTCGCTACGAAGGAGCCGAACATGCCAGACCCGGAGCTGAAGCGCTGGCGGCCGTCGAAAATGCGCAGCTGATCGTCTTTGCCCCCAGCAATCCCCTGCTCTCGATCGAACCCATCCTCGCCGTCGACGGTTTCCGCACAGCGATCGGTGCTTCACGAGCCCTGAAGCTCGGCGTGTCGCCGCTCATCGATGGCAAGGCCGTCAAGGGTCCGCTCGCCCGGCTGATGGACGGGCTCGGCATGGCGACGACCGCGATCGGCGTTGCCGAACGCTACAACGGCCTGCTCGACGGCTTTGCCATCGATGCGCAGGACCGTCCGCAGGAGAAGGAGCTTCGGGCGCGCGACCTTTCGGTGCTCTCCACCGACATTTTGATGCGTGATCCGGACGATGCGGAACGCCTTGCTGCCGAGGTCCTGGCCTGGGCGACAGACCTGCGGGACCGTAGCGAAAAGGCCGCGTCGTGACCGTTGCCATCGCCATTCTCATGAAGGACCCGGGAGCGGCAAAGACGCGCTTGAGCCCCGTCCTTGCAAACGACGCGCGCGAAAAGCTCGCTTTGCTGCTGTTCGAAAACACGCTGCAGTTCTTCATGCGGACACGTGCGGGTGAGCCGATCGGCGTCGTGACCGCCTCGCGGGAAACAGCGGCGATCGGCAAGAAATACGGCGCATCGATCATCGAAGAGACGGCGCACGGCGACATCAATGCGGCCGCCTGCCGCGCCAGCGCATGGGCGAACGATATCGGTGCGACGTCACTCCTCGTCGTTCACGCCGATATCGCGACCCTTGTCGATGAAGAGGTGGACCGGCTTTTGGCTGCACGCGAACGCTGTTCGGTCGCCATCGGGGTGTCCGCCGACGGTGGCACCAATGCACTGCTGCTGACGCCACCCGATGCGATCCCCTTCTGCTACGGCCCGAATTCCGCGAAAGCACATGAGGCGGCAGCGCGTCTAAGCGGTCGATCCTCCGAGAAACTTCAGCTTGCCTATCTCTCAAGGGACATCGACACGCCGCAGGACCTGCGCGACCATGTCGAAGCCTTCCGCAGTCCTGTCGAGGCCGAGTGTTTTGCCGTCGCCACGATGCCGGAAGTCGTGGCAGGCGACGGCCTTGCCACGCTGATCGTTGAAGCGCTCGCGCGAACAAACCGCGCGCTGGCGGCCGGCGATATCGTGGTGGTTGCCCAGAAAATCGTCTCGAAAAGCGAAGGACGCCTTGTTGCGGCAAAGCAGTTCCAGCCGTCGCAGCAGGCCATCGCGCTCGCCGCCGAGATCGGCAAGGACCCGCACAAGGTCGAAGCCATCCTTTCGGAATCCAGCGACGTGATCCGGGCCCGGCGCCAGCCACCGGATGGCCTGCTGATCACACGCCACCGCCACGGCTGGATCTGCGCCAATGCGGGCATCGACGAATCCAATCTGGGCGATGGCCGCGACGGCATGCTGCTCCTGTTGCCGGAAGATCCGGATGCAAGCGCCCGGGCGATACGCAGCGACCTCGAAGCAAGATACGGCGCGCCCATCGGCGTCATCGTCAGCGACACATTCGGCCGGCCCTGGCGCAACGGATTGGTCAACATCGCGATCGGCACAGCCGGCGTGCCGGCCATCGTCGACTGGGCCGGTCGAACCGACGCCTATGGGCGCGGCCTGAAAGCGACGCTGCCGGCATTTGCCGACGAAGTCGCAGCCGCCGCCGGCCTTCTCATGCAGAAGGATGCCGGCCTGCCGGTCATCGTTCTGCGCGGTCTCAGATGGCAGGCAATTGCAGGCAGCAGCGCGCGCGACGTGCTCCGCCCGGTAACGCAGGAGTTGTTCCTGTGAGGGCCTCCACCCCGAAACGATTTTGCTGAGCGGCCGCATCCCAACCGGCCCGCAGAACGATGGAGTATGGATTTTGACAACGACACACCCGGGATCGACCGCCAATCGATCAACGTCCTTCGCCGTCGGCTTGAGAGGCGACCCTACGACTTTTTCGGATTTCATCCGCTTGGCCGAGGACGTTGGCTTCAACGGAATCTGGACACAGGACACGTTGAACGACAAGAATTTCTCGCTCGATCCCCTGCATCAGCTTTCTTATGCGGCGGGCATTTCCAAGCACATGCGCCTCGGCATTTCCGTGCTGTTTTCCGGCTATCGCAACCCGGCCGTGCTGGCACGCGACCTCGCGACGATCGACCAGCTCTCGCAGGGCCGTCTTACTGTCGGCATGGGCGTCGGCAACGCCTATCACCGGCCACGCCTCGCCGCACTCGGCATCCCGACCGACAAACCGACGGTACGCCTGGTGGAAGGCATTGCCGTCATGCGCGCACTCTGGGCAGAGGGCGAAGCCGATTTCAACGGCGAGATCTATTCCTTTTCGGGCATCCGCATGCAGCCCAAGCCGGTCCAGCAGCCCGGCCCGCCGATCATCATCGGCGCGCGCAGCGAACCCGCACTGCGGCGGGCGGTCGCCATTGCCGATGGCTGGACAGGCGCAGCGATGATTCCCGCCGAAGAACGGGATGAGGAACTGGCGATCCTGCGCGACGAACTGGCTGTCAGCGGCCGTGATCCGGCAAGTTTCTCGATCTCGGTCAATGTCTATGCAGCAGTCGAACCGACCCGCGAGGAAGCACGCGACCGCGTGCAGCAGATCCTTTCGGTCGGTTTCAAGGACAATCCCGTCTACACCGTCGAGGGCATGGCTGATCGTGTTGCGGTGTTCGGCCCGCCGGAAGAATGCGCCGAGGGTTTGCAAAAACTCATCGCCAAGGGTGTCGACGAGATCGTGCTGCATCCGATGTACGACCACCCCAACCAGCTCAAGCAGCTGGCCAAGGCCGTCGAACTCGCGAAGCGCGCCTAGCACCGTCACGCATTCGACCCCAGCAAACGGAAAATACCAGCATGCCAGAGAAACCTGTCATCGGCATTATCGGTGGAACCGGCGACCTTGGCTCCGGCCTCGCCAAGGCCTGGACCGCCGCGGGTTATCAAGTCGTCATCGGCTCCCGCTCGCCCGAGAAGGCAAAAGCCTTTGCCGGCGAGCTTGGCAACCTTGCGAGAGGCAGCGACAATCTTGGCGCGGCAGCGGCGGCGGATGTCGTCGTTCTGGCGGTTCCCTTTGCCAGCCATGCAACGACGCTGGAAGAGATCAAGCCGGCGCTGCAAGGCAAGATCCTGGTCGATGCCGTCGTCCCGCTGGTACCGCCGAAGGTGAGCACGGTGCAGTTGCCCGATGGCGGCTCGGCGGCGCAGATCGCGCAGCGACAGCTCGGCGACGGCGTTCGCGTCGTTTCCGCCTTTCACAATGTCGGCGCCAGCAAGCTCCATGCCGGCGGACGAGCCGACTGCGACGTGCTGGTGTTCAGTGACGACAAAGAGGCGCGCGATGCCGTGATCGAATTGGCCGGCGTCGTGGCCAATCGCGGTATCGGCGGAGGCGTTCTCGCAAATTCCGCTGCGGCGGAAGCGCTGACGTCAGTGCTGATCTCGATAAACCGCACCTACAAGGTATCGGGCGCAGGGATCGCCATCACCGGTCTTTGAGCCAGGAAAGAAGTCGAAGGCGTCGATAACGAAACCGTGAGGAAATTTCAAAAGCCCATTCTAATAAGTGGTTTGAACATTTTATGACAGAAAAATACCTTCCAAGATGCAGCTAAGCGCAAAACGCTAGCAAATTAAGATCTGTGACAGATCTTATCTGGAGGGGAAATTGAAAAATCTGTATCTTTTGCTTAGCGCGTCGGCGCTGAGCACGATCCCGCTTGCCGCATACTCTGCAGACAACCCAGTCGTTGCCGAACCTGAAACAGCCGAATACGTCCGTATCTGTGATATCTACGGCGCTGGCTACTTCTATATTCCAGGAACAGAAACCTGCCTGCGTGTCGGCGGCTTCATCCGCTACGAAGTTCGCGCCGGTGAAGGCCCCTATGGCGGCCACAATGACGTCGCGGACAAATCCGGTGGCACGGACGATACCTACCACGTGCAGGGGCGTTTTTCGCTTCGCACCTGGACCGGCAGCGAGACGGAACTCGGCACGCTGTCGACGTTCACGCAGACCAACTTCTCGTACCGCGACGGCTATCACGGCGACCCGAACCTGGTCTCGCTCTATTATGGCTGGGTCCAGCTCGGAGGCCTGCGCATCGGCAAGGATGAATCGGTCTTTGAAACCTTCGCCAACTACGCCGGTTCCGTTATCGGCGACGACATCGTGCCCTACAGCCCGGTCGAGACCAATCTGATCAGCTATACCTACAAGAACGACAACGGTCTTTCGGCTGTCGTTTCGCTCGAACAGGGCGGCAGTTCCTACGGTGCCGACTACTCACTGGATTCTTATGTCCCGCATGTCGTCGGCGGTTTGAAATATGCCGCCAAGTGGGGCGGCGTCACGGTGGTGGCGGGCTACGACGCCAACTACGAAGAAGGTGCCGTCAAGGCGCGGCTCGACGGCAAGATCAACGAGCAGCTCTCGCTGTTCGTGATGGCCGGCTATGGCACCGGCGACGAAGACAGCTTCAACTATTACAAGCCATGGAAGGGTGACTGGGCGGTGTGGGCCGGCGGTTCGTACCGCATCAACACCAAGCTCAAGTTCAACCTGCAGGCCTCTTACAGCGACTCGGGCGTCAGCAAGGGCTCGGGCGCTGCGCGCGGACAGGCGGACAACCATTTCGCTGTCGTTACCAACGTCAATTACGAGCCAGTGCCGGGGTTCGTGATCACGCCGGAAATCGCCTATTTCAGCCTCGATGACGGCAAGCCGGCGACGGACGATGACGGGTTCTCCGGGATGGTCCGTTTCCAGCGTAACTTCTGACCACCGACCGACACTCCACTTGTCAAACCCGGCAGCCATGCTGCCGGGTCTTTTTTGCGTTCATCAGCGCTTAGGATCGTCCATCAACACGATTGTTCCTGTCCCAGTTCCGACAGGATACGCACCCAACTGCGTGTCCCCTTGCGGAGTCGCTCCACGTCGTAGTGCTCGTTGGGACCATGGATAGCGTCGTCCGGCAGAATGAAGCCGGTGACGATGCAATCCACGCCAAGTCGGTCAGTTAGCAGTCTGACGAGTGGAACGGTCCCGCCGGTTCCTTTGATCAGGGTCCGCTCCGGCCATTCAGCGTCAAGTGCTCGTCCGGTGGCCACCAGGTAAGGACTCTTCTCATTCACAGACACCGCCGCGTTGCCCCCACCTCCCTCGAATTCGACACGGCACCCGGGCGGAAGGCGGCTTTCCACGAAGTTTCTGAAGATCGCTCTGATGTGCTCCGGCTTCTGCTCGCCAACGAGGCGAAACGACAGCCGCGCCGAAGCTGACAAAGGGAGAACGGATCGCTCGCCGGGGCCAGTATTCCCGCCCACAATGCCATTGAAATCTATAGCGGGACGCCCCCACATCGACTCGATCGTTCCGTATCCAGCTTCGTCGGGACCTCCGGTGACTGACACGCCGGCAAGAGCCTCATCGAGAGACAGAGCGGCCCATTGCTCTCGCAAAACCTTCGGCAGAGGCATTACGCCATCATAGAAGCCATCGATGGTCACCTGTCCTTGCTCGTCATGAATGGAGGCGAGAACCTTGGTGAGAACACGCAAGGGATTCACTGCCACATTGCCGAACTGGCCGGAATGAAGGTCCCTGTTTGGTGCAACGATCGTGATCTTTTCGTGCAGCAGTCCCTTCAGACGCGTTGTGATGGCGGGCCTGGTCGGGGACCACATGTCGCTGTCGCTGATATAGGCCACGTCGCAGGCAAGCTCATCGCGATAAGCATCGACAAAGGCAGGAAGGCTTGGCGAACCGGTCTCCTCCTCCCCCTCCAGCAGGACAGTCACGTCGACCGGTATCGCGCCCTCCGTCTCCTTCCAGGCGCGAAGGGCTTCGATGAAGGACCAGACCTGGCTTTTGCTGTCCGATGCACCGCGCGCATAGATCCGCCTCAGGCCGTCTTCGTCCCTGAACGCCGGCTCGAAAGGCGGCGTTGCCCAGGCATCGAGCGGCTCCGCCGGCTGCACGTCGTAATGACCATAGAGCAGGACCCTGAGGTTCCCGTTTGCCGTCCGCGACGTCCCCATGACTACCGGATGACCACTTGTCCTGACGATCCGCGCCTCTAGGCCCAGGCCCTCCAACTCGGATCTGAGCCATCTCGCGCATGCCGCGATCCCTTCCTTGCCGTCCAGCTGGCTGGAGACGGACGGGAACGCAAGGAATCGCACGAACTTGTCGACAGAGGCAGCGAGGTTGGCGTCCACCTGATCGAGGACCGCGTCGATGCTTCTCATTGTGACTTCCCGATTGGCAGGCTTTACGGAAAATGGACGACGTACCGATTAAAGGACCTTGGAGAGGAAGGCTTGTGTGCGGGCCTCCCGCGCGTTGGTAAGAATGTCCCGTGGCTTGCCGCTCTCCACCACGATGCCGTTGTCCATGAAGATGAGATGATCGGCGACTTCCCTGGCGAACCCGATCTCATGCGTCACCAGCATCATCGTCATGCCGGTGCGTGCCAGATCCTTGATAACGTCGAGCACCTCGCCAACCAGTTCCGGATCGAGCGCGGAGGTGGGTTCGTCGAACAGCATGACCTCCGGATCCATAGCCAGGGCGCGGGCGATGGCCACGCGCTGCTGCTGGCCACCCGACAGCTGATTTGGATAACGATCTCCGAGGCCAGCCAAACCCACGCGCTCCAGCAAGGCCATCCCGCGCTCCCTCGCCTGCCTTCCGGGCTGGCGTTTCACTTGCACCGGCCCCTCGATCACGTTCTGAAGCGCGGTCATGTGCGGAAACAGATTGAAACGCTGGAAGACCATGCCTGTACGACGGCGCTGTTCGGAAATCTGGCGCTGCGACAGTTCATGCAACCTGCCATCGAGCTCCCGGTATCCCTGAAGAACACCGCTCAGGCGGACCCGACCGGCCGAGATCATCTCAAGCTGGTTTATGCAACGCAGCAAGGTGGACTTTCCCGATCCGGACGGACCGATGGCAACGCAGACCTCGCCTCTGGCGATGCTGAGGTCCACGCCACGCAAGGCGTGAAAGTCTCCGTAGAACTTGTGGATGCCAAGAAGTTCGACGGCGGGTGCGACTGATATCCCATGCATCAGTTCGGCCCTCCCTTGACGACGATCACGTCATGGCCGCGGCCGTAGTAGCGCTCCAGATAGTACTGCCCGACCATCAGCACCGATGTGATGACCAGATACCATGAGGCGGCAACCAGGAGCAGCGGCACCGGCAGATAGGTACGATTGGCGATGGCATTGGTCGCGAACATCAAGTCGAGCGTGAATGGCACTGCCAGCACCAGCGATGTCATTTTCAGCATACCGATGGTTTCGTTGCCCGTAGGGGGAATGATGGTCCGCATGGCCTGAGGGATCAGGATTCGGGTCCAGATCTTGGCCTGCGACATGCCGATGGCCTGGGCTGCCTCGCTCTGCCCGCGGTCTATGGCGCGGAAGCCAGCCCTGAATATCTCGGCGAGATATGCGCTCTCGTTGAAACCCAGTCCAAAAATGGCGGCAACTGCCGGAGTCACGATCCAGCGGCTGTCGACGCTGATCAGTTCCGGACCGAAGGGCACGGAAAGCGTAATGCGCGGAAACAGCACCGCGAACAGGCCCCAGAATGCCAGCTGCGTGTAGACCGGCGTTCCCCGAAAGAACCACACCCAACACCAGGCAGCGCTTCTAAGGATGGGATTTCCGCTCTCGCGCATCATGACAAGAGCCAGGGCCAGCGGGATCGCGACCGCCATGGCGACGACGGTCAGCAGCAGCGTCCAGCCGACGCCGCGCATCACAAAGGGCGAGAAGACGTACTCGTAGTAGGTACCCCAGTGGAAATTGGGGTTCGTTGCCAAGCCTTGCACAGCCTGCATCGCGATGATCAGGATAAGGACCACGGCCACCCAGCGCCCTGGATGGCGCCTTGGCACCACCTGGTTGCGGACCACGCCTTCCCTCCGACCGTGGGCCGGATCCGACTGGCGGTGATCTGTCGCCAGTTTGACCTCGTTGCCACCCACCTCAGTGATCCGATGCCGGATTGATCTCGGCCTTCTGAACACCGACCGCCCCCATGCCCCAGGAGTCCAGGATCGCATTGTAGGTGCCGTCCTTGATCAAGGTCGTCAACGTGTCGGATATGACTTCGGTCAGCGCCATGTCCTTCTTGGCTATCGCGATGCCGTTGAGACCGCGCACGTTGAGTTCGTCGCCAACCGGCCGGATGGTTTCCAGCGTCTTGTTGGATTTGAATGCCGCATAAAGTGCCGTTGCACTGCCTGTAATCGTCGCGTCGGCACCGCCGGTGGCTACACGGGTGACGGCTTCTGTCTGTGTCTTGAAAGGCAGAATGGCCATCTCCTTGCCGCCACTGTCGGCACATGCCTTGTTGACCTCCATGAGCTTTTCCTCGTGGCGGCTGCCGCTTTGCACCGCGATCTGGCGACCGCAGACGTTCTTCGGATCGAAACCGGTCGGGTTGCCCGCTTTGATCACCCACTCGTTGCCCGTTTCGGCATAAGAAACGAAATTGACGACCTTCTTGCGCTCCTCGGTGATCGAGAAAGCCGACATGCCGATGTCGTAGTTGGTCCCCAGTGCCGGCAGGATGGTGGTGAACTGCGCGGTTCGGGATTCGTACTTCAGGCCCAGCCTGGCGGCGATGGCATTGCCGATGTCAATGTCGATGCCTTCAGGGGTCTGACCGTCGGCCCCCGCAAGATACTCCCACGGCGCATAGTCGTTGTCCGAACCACCGACGAGCACACCGGCTTGACGGACCTTGTCAGGTACTCTTCCCGCAAGTTCCTTGTCGGCCTCGATACGCGATACATCGAAGGCCTGTGCCGAAGCGGCGCACCCCAGCGCCAACAGGACGAGAAGCGTTGTGCTCGACGTCGCTACAGTCCGGCAAGTCTTTCCAAACATGTCCACTCTCCCATTGTTCTGTTCCGGTCACTCTTTTCCGTGACCTTGAAGATTACCGAGGATGGCCCACTCTCCATCCGGCAGTGCCATATAAAAAATCATTCTCCATTCCGTCCAATATTGCCTTCTACCGATTCTATTCGTGAAAGTTATTGGACCATCACCGCATCGCCTTATGCTGCGGTTGCGGCATTCAAGGTGAGCGCCGCGAAGAAGCGTTCAAAATCCCTCCTGAGATCGTCCGGATGCTCGACGCCGACACTCAGGCGAAACAGATAGTCCGGGCCGGTCCAGGGCCGCACGCTCCGCAACGCCTTTACCGAGGTCGGAGCCATGAGGCTTTTGGTCCCTCCCCATGAGGCTCCGATGGATATCAGTTCCAGCGTATCCAGGGCAGAAAACGCCTGGTCGGCGTATCGCTGCTTGAGCGTGAACGTAAACACGCCGCAAGCGCCACTGAAATCGCGCTGCCATATTTCATGACCGGGATCTTCAGGCAGCGCCGGGTGGCTCACGGTCTCCACGCAGGGGTGTCTCGCGAGCCATGCAGCGATCTCAAGTCCGGAAGCGCTGGAGCGCTTGAGACGAACCGCCAGCGTTTCAATTCCGCGGGCAACGAGCGCGCAATCGTCTGGTGACGTGCCGATGCCCAATCGCCCGAAAGCTGCCTTGAGCTTCAGACCCAGGGAATCGTCCCTGGCGGTCACTGAACCCAGGATGAGATCGGAGTGACCAGAGAGATGTTTGCTGAGCGCCTCCACCACGACATCCGCGCCATGGCGCAACGGCCTGAAGTTGAGCGGCGAGGCCCAGGTGTTGTCGCAGCCGACGAGAACGCCGTGGGCATGCGCCATCTCGACGATCGCCGGAACGTCCTGCATCTCCAGGGTAACAGAGCCGGGAGACTCGGCCCACACCAGCCGCGTCGAGGAGTTGATGAGCCCGTCGAGTTCCTTCAGGTCGAGAGGATCATAGAAAACCGCCTCTATTCCAAGCGCCGGCAGTTCATGCGTCGCAAAATCGCGCACTGGGCCGTAGACGGTATCGGGTATCAATATCCTTTCGCCCGACTTTGCGAGAGCGAGCATCGTGCAAGCAACCGCAGCCTGCCCCGAAGGGGCCAGAACGGTGCGGGCACCTTCTTCGAGTTCGGTAATCTTCTTTTCGAGATAGCGGTGCGTGGGCGTGCCATAGAGCCCATAGACATACCCGTCCGCATCGCGCTCGAAGCGGGCGGCAAAGGACGCTGCGTCCGGATAGCGGATCGTCGAGGCACGGTGGATCGGCACGGTCAGACTGTCGTAGCCAGCCAGACTTACCGGGACCTTCGACACCGACCTTGTTTCATCATGCATGCCATTCATCTCCTGTTGAGACGTTGTTGACACGCGGTGGACTATTCTGTCCAATATCAACATGATGTCATTCAATTCATTTTAGTTATAGGAAAATTCATGGATGTCCGGTTGATCGAAACTTATCAGGCCGTGATGACCTACGGCACGACCTCGCGGGCCGCTGAAATTCTGGGCATCTCTCAACCTGCGGTCAGCAAGGCGATCATGACGCTGGAGCGCTCCATCGGGTTCCAGCTGTTTGACAGGGAAAAAGGGCGAATGATCCCCTCGGCCGAGGGTCAACTTTTCTTTCGCGAGGTCCAGATATCCCTCGCAGGCCTTGCCAAGCTACGCAGCGCGGCAGCGCGCATTCGCGACTATGGCTCGGGCGACATCCGGGTGGCTTGCCTGTCGGCCTTCAGCACGAACTTGCTGCCAAGCGCCATAGCAAGGTTTCGTCAGAGAAATCCCAAGGTTGCCGTGTCGTTCTATGTGAGCGGATCCTCTTCGATACGGGACATGGTGGCAGCAAACCAGCTCGACATCGCGATCACTGCGGACGAGATAGACACGAACGGCCTGGAGGCGATTCCGTTTGCCGAAATTCCGGCTACCTTGGCCATCCCTCCAGGGCATCCCCTGGCCCGGAAAGATGTCGTGCATCCCGCCGACCTCGATCGCCTGCCCTTCGTTGCCCTCGCTCCGGAAGATACCACCCGCCACGAGGCCGAGGCCATATTCGCGAAGTACGGCGTGGCCCCGCAGGTGGTGGTGGAGACGGCATATTCGTCGACGGTCTGCGCATTGGTTCTGGCGGGCTTGGGCTGTGGCATCGTCGATCCCGTGACCGCCACGGGCTACATTGAACGTGGCGTCACGCTACGACCTTTGGTGCCGTCCGTAAGCTTCCGAACGCTGATGCTTTTTCCCAATCAGAAGAGATCGAGAATTGTCACCGAAATGGCCGACGCCTTGACAAAAGAGCGGTCGAAACTCGTTGACGCACGCCGGAGCTAGCGAGACAGCTGTTTTCGGCAACTTGGACAACAGTCCGCTCGCCATGCTTCTACTTGGTGTTGTCGAGATGAACGCCACGGTGCGGGAATTGGTGCCCGGAAGACGAGCCCTATCCCCTATCTGCCAAACACCTCACGGCGTTTCGCGGGCAGCACAGCAAGCCTGCCCGCCAACGACGCCGCCAGCACTCACGAACTGATGGCGCAATTCAGTTGGCCGAAGGTCGAGCAGGCCGAAACCCGCGCATGCAGAGCAAATAGAAAGGCCCTGACGTCAATTCTCTGGCCGCGTTACCGATCAGTTGGAAATCGAAAACGCAGGGTGTCTGCCCGCGCAGGGAAATCGATGGTTTGCCGGGTGATTGGCCAGAGGGCAAGACGCGGCATTCTAGTTCGACAGATACGAACTTGCCGGCTTGCGATCGACGCTGAGCAGGAAGGCGAGAACCGAGATAAGGATGATGGAACCGCCGAGTATGGTGGACCGCGCCGGCACCTCGTGGAAAGCCAGCCAGACCCAGATCGGTGCGATCGGGGTCTCCACGGCGCCGATAAGCGCGGCATCACGCGCCGGCAGATAGCGCAGGCTCAGGCCGAAGGTCAGGAAGCCGAGCGTCATCTGCACGAGTCCGAATGAAGCCAGCCAGGCCATGTCCTTCGGCGCGACAGCGAGCGGGCTTGCGAACGGCAACACGGCCACCGCGCACAATATGTTGGACAGGATCAGGGTCTCAGCCACCGGGAACCTTTCGTTCCCCCGCATGGCGATGGCCATAAGAGCCATAAGAAGCGTCATGATCAGCGCCAGGAAATCACCAGTAAAACCACCTCCCGAAAGGGCCGACGCCCCCACGGTCAGGACGGCACCCGCAATGGCAGCGACCCCGGCCACCAGCGCGACCGATGGCGGTCTGTCGCCGAGCAGGACCCAGGAAAGGGCCGCGACGATCAGAGGCGCCCCGGCATGAATGACCGCGACATTTGCGACCGTCGTGTTCCGCAGCGCGAAGATGAAGGCAACCATTGCCGTCGACGACATGCCGGCAACCAGCCATGCCGCGGGTGTGAGCCTGCCTGCGATGCCGCTCAGGGGTTCTCGCAGCACCAGCGTCAGGAACATCAGCACGAAAACCGCGCTGAAGGTGCTGCGCCAGAACAGCAACGTCCAGCTGTCGACCGCGATCAACCGCGAGAATAGACCACCCGTGCTCCAGAACACCGCAGCCAGAACGGCCAGAGCCACACCCGCATTCCGATTGCCGATGGAGGACATGGCTAGATGCCGCCCAGGACGGCGCGATCGCCGATTGAAGGCGGCAGCCCGAGCATTTCGGGTGCAGGATAGCTCTGGGGCCAATCGAACGGTCCGGTTTCCCCGTTGCCATCCTGCCGATGGCGCTTGAGGCAACCCGATCCCAGCCGCATGACGATCTCCTGGGCATTGACGCCGATCTCCGTGGCAAGGTCGCCAACCCCGAATTCGTCGTCCAGGAACTGCGCCCAAGCGCCAGCGCCGCAGAGCTCGGATGGCACGTCCGTCACGTCGACCGTGACGTACTCCATTGATATGCGCCCTACGACGGGAGCGGCGTGGGCACCGAAGCGAACAGAAATTCTGCCGGCGCAGGCCCAAGGCAGGCCTTGGGCATAGCCGATGCCGACGATCGCGATCCGGCTGTTGCGACGGGCCCGGAATGTCGCCCCGTATCCCACGGCTTCGTGCGCGGAGACTTCCCGAACCGCAAGCACCCGGGCACGCAGGCGCAGGACGCAACGCAGCGGATTGGGATGGACACCCGCATTGTTGAGCCCGAACAGGGCCGACCCGATGCGGGCGAGATCGAAATGGAACGACCTGTCGAGCCACGCTCCCGCCGACGCGACCAGACTGCTCGCCACAGGCCGGACCAGTCCGCGCAAGGTTTCAAATCGTTGTTTCTGCACTTCATTCATGGTGTTCGACGCGTTTTCGCTGCACGCCAGATGACTGATCAGGATCCGTGGCGGATGCTTGGAAAACCATCCTTTCCTACAGAAATCTGCAACCTCCGACGGGGAAAGGCCGAGCCGGGAGAAGCCGGTGTCGACATTGAGCAGATAAGGATCGGCCGCGGCCGTCCGGAAGTGGAAGTCCATCTCCTCCGCGGTGTTGATCACCGGCAGGATGTCCTCCAGACGATAGATCCGCTTGAAGCGGACATAGTCGTCATGGAAAACAGCGATCCTGGCAAACGGGCAGACCGCACGCAGTCTCAGGGCTTCTTCCAGATTGGCGACGAAAAAGGACGTGCAGCCCACATCCCACAAAGTTCTGGCGATTGGCTCCAGGCCGAGTCCGTAGGCATCGCTCTTGACCACTGCAGCGGTGATGACGTCGGAACCCAGAAGACCGGTCAAAACGACGTAGTTGGCGCGCACCGCATCCAGATCGACCTCCAGGACCGCACTGTCCAGTGGCAGGTATCGCGCAACGTTGGCGGCTTGCGTCATTCCTTGGTCTCCACCTTGCCGTTCCCTCCGCACGGCGATGCGCCAGCAGGTAAGCTTGGAGGCTATCCAGTATGGATGACAGGCATCTTTCAGAAGCGTGACAGCCATCGGATTTTCAGATGGATCGATCTCAAAGATGGTCGGTACGCCGCGTCCTAAAAGTTGCTGTCACAAACGGCCGCCATTGTCGGGCGCATTGAACCAAACCACCAACTCTGACGCGGGACGCACACATGGCACTCAACACAGGCGACCATCCTACCAGGATACTGATACTCGGCTGCGGCGTTCTCGGCGGCGGCGTCCTTGATTTTCTGAGCCAGAGCGGCCGCGACTACGACATCCACATCGCGGCACGCGATGGCCATAAGGTAACGCTGCGCGCGAACCTGGCGCGCTACACCGCGGCCAATCTCGGCCATCACGCCAGCATCAAGGTCGCCGCCGTCGACCTGATGGATGTCGAGGCGACCGCGGCTTATCTCGCCGCGATTCAGCCGGACATCATCTTCAATGCAACGACCCTGCATTCGTGGTGGGTGATCACCCAGCTGCCTCATGCCGCCTTCCAGCGTCTGGATCAGGCGCGCGGCGGTGTCTGGGCAGCCATGCATCTGGTTCTGGTGCGACGCCTGATGCAGGCGGTCGGCATGTCGGGTGTGCAGGCCAAGGTCGTCAACGCTTCATATCCAGATGTGACCAATGCGGCACTCGCTGCCGAAAACGCCTCCCCCCTGATCGGCATCGGCAACATCGCCAACGCCGTTCCGGGAATCCAGCTCGCCGCCGCCCATCTTCTCGGCTGTGACGTCAGGCGCGTCGCCGTGCGCTTCTTTGCCCATCATTTCCTGAGCTATCGCATGCCGAGCTCAGGCGGAACGGACGGTGCGCCATATCATCTGACGTTCTATCTCGACGGCAAGGCCCTGCCGTCCGACGCAATCGATCATGGTGCAGTGTTCGAAACTGTCGCCGGACGCTTCCGGCGCGTGAAGGGTCTGGCCGGGCAGTCGGTGACCGCCTCTTCAGCGACCGCCGTTTTGCGGACGCTGGCCGATGGCATTGACCGCGTCGTCCATGCACCGGGGCCCTTGGGTCTCGTCGGCGGCTACCCCGTCAGGATTTCGCCGGACGGACTGTCCGTCGATCTGCCGGAAGGGCTGTCGATCGATGAGGCTCTCGCCATCAATCGTGCCTGTCAGAAGTTCGATGGCATCGACTCCGTCGAGGCGGACGGCACCATCCGCTTCATGGCGGATTCCGCCGCGATCATCCGCGAAGAAATCGGCTTCGACTGCCCGGCCGTACCTCTCGCGGATTGCGAAGAGATCGCGCATGAACTTGCAGCAAGGTTTGCTGAGTATCGGCACGCGCAACTGGCGAAATCGGACCTGACCGCCGCCTGACCGTTCCGTTTGATGCAAGACTGTGCGCAACGAATGCGCCGACGCGGGGAAGACCGAGACAGACATGCATCACGCCGGCGGCGGGATCGCACACGATGGAACACGCGGTCTCGGTTGCTTCCTCGCGCGAGTAGCTCTTCGCTACGGCATTGGGAGCTCCCGCCCGGTTGCGCAGCACGCGCATGGCATCGGCAACAGAATTGAGGGACCCGGCCGCCCCTGCGAGCGAGGTGTATCTGTCATAAGTCGACGGATACACCTGCTGCAGCAGGGCGGGGTTCTCGACAGCCTTCGTCTGGCTGAGCAACGCATGATTGGTGTGGAAGAGTGGCCCGTCGTCGCCAAGAATTCTGACACCGGCCTTCGGCGACACTTCGACCCCCGCTATCCGGCCGGAAGCATCGCCGAGCAGGTAGGTTCGTCCCCCCATGTGCGGCAATCGCGGCATGAGACGCAGCGCACCCGTTATGTCCGGCTCGGACAGGATCATGCGGCGCACCACCTGGCTGGGCAAGCCCGCCGTCGCTGTGTCGAGCATGAGATCGTTGGTCACCAGACCAGCCCGGAGCCATTCTGGCCAACCCAGCCCAGCGTGCCCCTGGAGGCCACCGTGGCCAGTCGAAATCCGTCAGGACCCGTATGCATGAACAGCACCAGACCGGATTTCGCGCCTCTCGGAGCATCCCAGTTCTGGCCAACAACCGCACCGCTCCCACCGTTGAAGGCGAGCGCGCTGCAGCCCGTCGGCGAAGGCTCTCCAAAAAACTCGAAACCGATATTGAGGAAGATATCCTCGACCGCGCAACCTGCGCCGTCGGCCATTCCCTCGATCTCGGCCGCGATGGCAGGCGCAAGAGCGGTCATGGTCCGCCAGGACGCTTCCGCCGTGCGTCGTGCCGTGCGCAGGGCCCGTGCCGAAAAAGCCTTTGCAAGCCGATCCAGAGCCGAGACGATATCGCGCTCGAACGCCGCGCCATGCTGATGGCCACGCTCATAGGGCGTGCCCCGCAGGGCCATGACCGGAAGTGAGGCCCGTGTCATTGGCACCTCATCTCGCCAACTCGGCCAGCCGCGCCGGCCGCCTGTATGGTCGCAGGCCTTGCGGTTGCCGGCCCTGAAGGCTGTTCATCCGCCGTTCGACGGCGCGCGCCAGCAGTGAAGCCGGCCAGCCGAGCGCAAGGTAGAAAAGGCCGGCGAACAGGAAGACATGCAGCGGCATGAAGCTCTCGGACATGATCGCGCGCGCGGTCAAGGTGAGTTCGTTGACGCCGATCAGCGCGCAGACGGAGCTGTCCTTCAGCACCGAGATCAAGGCTATGATCAGGGGACCCGACATCTGGCGCACGGCCTGGGGAATGACAACGAACCGCAGGCACAGCAGACGTGGCAGTCCAAGGGCGCGCGCAGCCTCCCACTGCCCCTGCTCTACCGTCTGCATTCCCGCTCGCAACACCTCCGCCAGATAGGCGCCGTGCACAAGGACAAGGCCGAGCGTGCCCGCAAGAAATGGTGACAGCGTCAAGCCGATGCCGGGCAGGACGAAATAGAGCATGTAGAGAACGATCAGCAGCGGAATGGCCCGCAGAACCCAGACATACCAGCTGACAAAGTCGCGGAGCCTCGCGCTGCGGGACGTCCTCATCGCTTCCAGGGCAAGACCGAGCAGAAACGCGCCGCAAAAGCCGGCTGCGGTCAAGACGAGGGTGAGAGACGCGGCCGCGAACAGGCGCGGACCCCAGTCGACGAAATAGAGAGCCAGCTCGTTCATTCCTGGACCGCCGCCTGTTCAACCAGTCTTGTCAGGCGAAACAGGATGAAGGCAATACCAAGATAGATGCACGCCGCGAGCCCATAGATCAGTCCAGTCTCGAATGTGCGGTTCACCAGCATACGCGCCTGGAACATGAGCTCCGGCGCAGCGATCGCTGCGGCCAGCGTGGTGTCCTTGACGAGGGCGAGCGCATAGTTGCCGACCGGTGGCAAACTTACGCGCCAGGAATTGGGGACGATCACCAACCGAAAGGCGAGGATACTCGAAAGGCCCAGCGCCCGAGCCGGCTCGCTCTGCTTCGCTGCCACCGACCGGAATGCCGTGGTAAAGACTTCCACAAGCACCGCCGATCCTATGATGCCCAATCCGACCGTGGCTGCCGGCACGGGCGGAAGCCGGATCCCGACATGAGCCAGACCAAAATACACGAGAAGCAGCCAGATAAGGCTGGGTATGTTGCGCAGCGTCTCCGCATAGATCGCAACGAGTGTATCAAGCAGCCTGGACCGAAGCAGAAAACTCGCCGAAGCCATCATGAAACCGAGGCAAATCGCCAGGGCCAGCGCGCCGGAGGCGATCATGACGCTGATTTTCGCGCCATCCAGCAGCACCGACAGGACAAAGCCGAAGTCGACCACCATGCAAGCCCACCTGCTATTGCCGACACCGCGGGGCTACCCAATCGACTGGCCTGTCGATGCCGGCTCGGAAATTGTCGGTCGAGGGAAGGAAATTCGTCTCACTCAGCAGGCCATAGTGCTTGCCGATCTGCCGGACCTGACAATCAGACCACAGCAGCCTGATCTCACGGCTGAGATCGTCGGCGAGCGCCTGATTGTTCCTGGAGAGGCCGAAGACGTACTGCCGCCCCGTGCTCGTCAACAGGGGAAAGTCCGGATTGTTGTCGATGAACGGCACCGTGTGCAGCCGCCAGTCCGGATTTCGTGAGATCGCATAGTCGATGGCCGGCGGATCACCGATCATCGCGTCGATCCTGCCGATGACAAGGTCACGCATCGCCGCGTCCGGTGTGTCGTAGAGCACCAGTTGAAGGCCGGGCAGCCGCCTCAGTTCGACCAGAAACCCGAATCCGATCATCGACCCGACCGTCTTGTTCTCCAGGTCCGCCAGACGGTTCCAGTTCTGGCCAATCTTCTGGGTGATCCCGTTCTGGAAATAGGCCGTGGGATCGGTCATGGTGAGTACGCCGGCCCGTTGCCGTGTCCAGGCAACATTGCCACCGATGATATCGACCTCCCCGGACTGCGTCGCAGCGATCGCACCGGACCATTCCATCGGAACCGGCCTGATCTTGAGGCCAAGTCTCGTCGCTGCCATCTGGAGGATTTCGCCGTCATATCCCGAAAGCGAACCATCGAGCGCGACAAGGCCCGGCATATCCCCGGTGATCGCGACGCTCAGCGTTCCAGGTTCGCTCAGTTGATACCGTTCCGACGCAAGAGCTGCCTTCGACAGCACCATCGTCATCAGCACGCAGAGCACGACAGCCACGAAAGTTCCAGTCGCACGCCGATCGCAAACCATCTGCCCCAACACTCCATACGAAAGGGGAATCCAGCCTATCGATATCCGTAATATGAGTGAACTCTAAACCTTGCCGGCTTACTTGTAAACATTCGCAAAGAGGCAGGAATTGTGACGTCGCCAGGCCTTGGGATGATCACCTGGCCGGGCGCTGACGGAACATGATCTCCAGCGGATTGATCTGCTCTTCCAGCTGCTGCACTTCCCGCCGGACCAGCGGAAGCAACTGTTCGAACCGCTCTTGCGGCAGCCTCGCGCTGGTCATGTTCACGGCGATTGCCACCCCGCTCGGCCTTTGCCCAGGGCTGATCGCGACGGCGAACGCCGATATCCCCGCGACCAGGTCACCCCTGTCGAGAGCATAACCTTCCTGGCGTATTGCCGGCAGCAGGCTGCGGACGCGACCCGCCGTCAGGCCATGGTGCTGCGGATAGAGCGGCGAGTTCGCCTCGATGATGGCGTCGGCCTCCAGCGGCGGCAATGAAGCCAGGATCGCCAGACTGGCCGAGCCGACACCCAGCGGTATCTGCCCGCCTATGCCGCCGGTAAGGCTGTCAATCATGTAGGTGCCCTGGTGACGATCCACGCAGATCGCATTGACCCCCGACCGGGCCATCAGGAAGACGGTGTCGCCGGTGGCCGCGCCGATGCGCGTCAGCGCCGGCTGCGCCAGTGTACGCAGCCCGGACTCGTCGGCAGCATGGACGCCCAGAACAAAAAGGCCCAGCCCGAGCCTGTAGCGCTTTGTGAGGCTGTCGCGATCGATCAGCCGATGGCGCTCAAGGGCGACGGCGATCCGATGCGCGGTCGGCTGCTTGAGATTCAGCCCGTCACTGATGTCGGCGATGCTGGCGCCGCCCGACCCTGCCGCCTGGCCGACGAAATTCAGCACCGCTACCGCGCGGTCCAGAAGTTGCGTCCCGCTCGCCAGCTCCGTCTCTTTGACCGTCTTTGGCATCAGCAGCGTGTATCTCAGGACCCAGTTGCCTCCCAAATGCCTGATACCGCCCAGCTTGACAAGTCTATGCCCATTTGTCCATAGCCGGCTAAAAAGTGATATCCATAATCCGGATATTTTTTGAATTGACAACCATAATGTGGTGTGACTAACGTATGACAGTTCGGTGACGCTCAAGCAAATTGTGGCGCTTCCCAATCGGCCGGCCCGTGACAAGGCCGGCGGAAACGCCTCACGCTTGAATTGTCGGAACGAACGGCAATGCACCTCAACTGGGAGCGAGCAGTGATGTCGCACGTTGGAGAATCCGGCCTTTCAAACACCGTCGTTTCGGCAGCAGCCAAGCCGAGCCTGCGGGGAATAATCCAGGCCAATACACTCGGTTTCATCATGGAAGCGCATGACGCGCTTTCGGCCACCATCGCGGAGCGCGCAGGCTTCAAGGGACTATGGGCGTCCGGCCTGTCGATTGCATCGAGCCTTGGTTATCGCGATGCGAATGAAGCATCCTGGACGCAACTCGTCGAAGTCGTCGAGCGGATGGCCGATGCGGCTTCAATCCCGATCCTTGTCGATGGAGACAGCGGCTTTGGGAATTTCAACAATGCGCGGCTCGCGGCCAAGAAGCTGTTCCAGCATGGCGCAGCCGGCGTCTGCCTTGAGGACAAGGGCTTTCCCAAGATGAACTCCTTCGTCGGTGATCGCCATCCGCTGGCGGAGATCGGTGAGTTCTGCGGACGGCTGCGCGCGGTGAAGGACACGCTTGGTTCCGAGGACTTCGTGCTGGTCGCGCGCGTCGAAGCGCTGATCGCGGGTTACGACCAGCAGGAAGCACTGATGCGTGCACATGCCTATGCGGACGCCGGCGCTGATGCGATCCTCATCCATTCACGCAAGTCGGACGCCAGCGAGATCCTGGCCTTCGCCAGGGAATGGAGCAACCGCCTGCCACTGGTGATCGTCCCCACCAAATACTATCGCACGCCAGTGGATGAATACCGTGCGGCCAAGATATCGACGGTGATCTGGGCCAACCACAACATGCGTGCGGCCGTCTCGGCCATGCGCCAGGTCTGCGAACGCATCCTTCGCGAAGGGACGATCGCCGGCATCGAAAACGAGGTCGCCACACTGGACGATGTGTTCGACCTGCTCAACTACCGCGAACTGGCGGAAGCCGAGACACGTTACCTTCCTCCGGCGGCGGTCGCCGCCGAGTAGCGCCGGGTCTGATCCGCTCCACCAACCATCACAACAACATCATGAGGGCCGACAATGTTGGCACAACGTACGAGGCTTTTTGCGTCGTCGGGAACGGCTGCCGCCCGCGCAGCCGCCAAGGCGGCGTCCGATGCCGGCAAGGAGGTCATCGACCTTACCGCCGGAGAAATATGGTCTGACCTTGCGCCGAGCATCCGTGAGGGTGCGCTGGCCGCCATTGAGCGCGGCGAGAACCGCTACACCGACACGGTCGGGCTTCGCGAACTGCGCGAAGCCCTCGCCGCAAAGGTGTCCCGCGAAACCGGGCAGGTCTGGCATACCGACGAAATCGCGGTCACGAGCGGCGCCAAGCAGGCCCTGTTCAATGCGGCGATGGTCCTGCTGGATCCGGGCGACGAAGTCATCATCCCGAGTCCCTATTGGACGACCTTCCCGGCGCAGGTTCTGATCGCTGGCGGACGACCGGTGCATGTCGACACACGCGCCAGCGGTTTTGTTCCAAGACCGCAGGAACTCGAGCGTGCCATCACACCGAAGACACGCGCGATCGTGATCAATACGCCCAGCAATCCGACAGGCGCCGTCTATGACCAGATCACCCTTGAGCACATCGCCAACCTGGCGATCCGCCACGATCTCTGGATCATCTTCGATGAGTGCTACGGGGCATTTGCGCATGCGCCGCATGTCCACCACCCCATAGTCTCGCTGGTGCCGGAGGTTCGGTCGCGAACCGTCATCATCAACGCGTATTCCAAGACACTTGCCCTGACGGGCTGGCGCATTGGGTATATGGCCGGCCCAAAGAGCGTGATCGACGCAGCCAAGGCACTGCAGTCCCACACGACATCGAACCCCAATGTGATCGCCCAGCACGCGGTCCTGGAGCATCTGCAGCGCGGTGACGGCAGTTATGAAAGACGCCTCTCTGATCAGCTGGCGCAGGCCCGACGGCTAGGACTCGACATCCTGTCGCGCCAGACGCTTGCACCGCTGCCATCGGCGCAGGGCGGATTCTACTTCTACCTGGATCTCGGCAGCCTTCTAGATATCGGCCCGGGTTCAGCCACGCCGCGGAGCGCGGATGACGCCGTAAATGCCTTGCTTGCCGAGGCCGGCGTCGCCGGTGTGTCGGGCAGCGCCTTCGGCGACCACATGGGTCTGCGCCTCTCTTACGGGATCACCCACGACAAGCTTGCCCTTGGTCTGGAGAGGCTCGTCGAAACCTTTGAATCTTGGACCAAGGCATCCCGCAACGTAGCTTAAGGAAAACTCTCATGTTCAGGACTGAAGTACCGCAAAGCGCAGTCATCCTGGCTGCAGGCATGGGGTCGCGGCTGCGGCCGTTGACAGACTTCCGGCCAAAACCCCTCGTAGAGGTTCTCGGCGTTTCGATCATCCACAACGCACTGCGCAATCTCGGCGCCATGGGTGTGAAATCGGCCACCATCGTCGTCGGCTACCGCAAGGATGCAATCGAGTATGCCTGTGGCGACCGCTTTGCCGGCGTCGACATCGACTACGTCGAATCCACTGTCTATGACCGCACCGGCAGCGCCTATTCACTCTGGCTGGCACGTCACACCCTGCTGAGCGGAGATATCTTCCTGCTCGAAGGAGACGTCTTCTTCGAAAGGCAGGCCCTGGTGTCGCTGCTGGCGACGGGCGCAGGCGATGTGGCCGCGGTGGCGCCGTTCACGGAAGACATGGAGGGCTCCGCCGTCGTTCTTGGTCCGACCTCGACCATTGCGGAAGTACGCATGAAGCAGACTGCGGCAGACCTGAACCAGCCAGGAGCGCCACGGCTGTTCAAGACGCTGAACCTGTTCCGTTTTTCCCGCGCGACGCTTTCAGGCGTCATCGTCCCTGCCCTCGACGACCTGATCGGCACGGGAGCCGGGACGACCTACACCGAGCAGGTTCTGGCGCAGCTGATCGGTCGCGGCCTGAAGATCGCTGCGGCGCGCTGCGACACCGTCAAATGGTATGAAATCGACAACCAGGCGGATCTGAAAATGGCGGAAAATCTCTTCGCCCCGCCTGAGCTGCCCGTTTTGTCGCAAGCTTCTTGAGCACGGCCCAGGCCGGGGAGGAACGCACATGCTCCGTCAACTTGCCGATCCCGCAAACGCCATCACCGGTACAGGTCTCGTCCTCTCCGTTGTCGGCATCAGCCTGGCGCTTGTCGGCCAACCCGAAGCAGGTGTCGCGGTGGCGCTCTGGGCACTGCTGGCCGACCATCTCGATGGTGTGGTCGCGAAGCGCACCAGGGGCCGAGCGCCCGAGACAGGGGAAGTCGGCAAGAACCTCGACTCCCTGGCGGATCTGGTGAGCGCGGGCGTTTTTCCCGCGGTCACCCTGATCGGCGTCGGACAGGGTTCATTTCTGTCGGTCGTCGCGGCGGCAACACTGGTTCTGGCGAGCGCACTGCGCCTGAGCTATTTCAATGTCTTCGGCTCTCCCGGCGGACGCTTCATCGGCGTTCCGACCACCTATGCATTGCCGGTGACAGCTGTGATGTTCCTGGCCCGCCCCCTGATCCCAGCCGGCGCTTTTCCCGATCTGCTGGCCCTGGCTCTCTTTGCACTGGCTGCCTTGCACGTCGCACCGGTCCGGATCCCCAAAACGGCCGGGGCTATGTATGTGGTTGTCACGGTCTTCTGCGTAGCCGCCTCGCTCGCCCTAGCCTTCGGTCCGTGGCGGGTCGGGAAGACGCCCGATCTGAGGCCCGGTCAGGCCGAAAATTCCGAACCTGCGGCGCCAGGCCTGTCCCCGTCGCCGACCAGTCTCGTGTTGAATGTCCCGGGGCGTTGAGCATGTTCACCGTCATAGAACTTTCAGCATCGTCGACGCAGGGCATCGCCAATCAGACAAAGGCGATCACAGGCCCGGGATTCGCGATCGAAACCGGCGGAATGTCGCTTGAGGTCTCTGGCCGCCCGCGTCTTCTGGATGGAATGGATTCGGTCGAGTTCGATCCCGCCAGATTCATTACGCTGTTCGCGCAGACCGGGATCGCAGCTTTCGACCATCTGGACGGGCAGTTCGCGATCGCGCTGTTCGACGGCACCAGCAGGACCGCATACCTGGCGCGCGACCCGTTCGGCACGGTCCCCCTTTACAGAGCACGCACCCGGACGCTGCTGGCATATGCCGTTTCCATGGCAGACCTCCTGCAACTTGAAGGGGTGGCCAGGGACTATGACGGGTCGGCCATCGCCTACTTCCTGCGCGAAGGCTGGGCGCCGCCTTTTACATCATTCCTCAAGACGGTGAGACCGGTAAGGCCCGGTTACCTTGAGATTGTCACGCCGGAAGCGCACAAGATCCACCGTTTGCATCCACGGCCCGGCGACTATCCTTTGCCGGTGCAGGCGTCCTCGCCTGGGGTCCTGCTTTCCCGGATTCGGAAAGCTGTTCGCGACAGCGGCCCGACCAGCGGCCTGCGGATCGGCGTGACGCTGAGCGGCGGCATCGATTCCGCGGCCATCACGGCCTTGTTGCGTGAGGCCTATCCGGGCGAACGACTGGATACGTTCACTGTCGGCTACGGTCCCGACGATCCCGAAATCCGTGGCGCACGCGCAACGGCCGCGCATTTCGGGACCTCCCATCACGAACTGTTCGTCGGCCCGTCGGACGTTCGTGATCATGTCGAAGAGACCGTGGCGATCCTCGGCAACCCCGGCGGCTATGATGAACTGCCGTGCCTCAGCGCACTCTGGAGTCTGGCTGCCAGGCATGTCGACGTCCTCTACTCCGGCAACGTCAGCGATGCGATCTTCGCTGGCATGTCGACCCACCGCCGGCTCTGGCGGCAAAGGACGGTTGAGCGTTACCTTCGCCCCCTGGGCATCAAGCAAGCCGTCGACCAAGGTGTTCATCACAAGGCTCAGCCCGGTTCAGAACCCTGTTCTGTCGTCGGGCATGACAACGCTTCAGGCGGATTTCGGCATTGGCTCGGGCATACCTCGACACTGTTTGATGCGCTCAAATCCGACCTCGATACCTGGGACGAGCGCACCGGTGCCCAAACGTTGCTGGCCCGCCATCATGGCATCGAGCTGCGCGCGCCGTTCGCGCACAAGCAGCTCATTGAATTTGCCCTGCAGATGCGTGACGCCGACAAGGTCAACATGCTTGGGGTGAAGCGGCTCTTCCGACGTTCGCTGCGCTCCATTGTGCCGGCCTCGATCCGCTATCGTCGAAAGGGCATCCAGCACCTTCGTTATGACGCTGAAATGCAGACCGTGGTTCTCGAATTGCTCGAACACTACCTGCCTGCAAGGACTCTCCGGTCTCGCGGCCTGCTTGATCCATCATCAGCCGACAGGATCAAGGCGGATGTGCGGTCAGGGCTGACACCGACGAATTTCAGATACGCCTGGAATGCAATCCTGTTTGAGATCTGGTGCAGGACATTCATCGACAGCGTTGGAGCACCAGCCGGGCGTGCAGATCCGCTTGCCGTAGCAGGAGGATGACGATGTCTGTCTCCCAGCCCCGGGACATCGCCGCAAGAGGCATGGTCAATGACTACGTGCTGCTGCTGTTGATGTCGGCCTTCTCGGGAGCGACGTTCGGTCTGATCAAGATCGCCGTCGAGACAATCCCCCCGGCGACACTCGTCGCCTGGCGGACTGCCCTGGCCTGCGCGATGCTGCTGGCATTCATGGCCTATCACCATATCAGCCTGCCGAGGACGCGGGAGGAATGGGGCGCGCTCGCACTGCAGGCCTGTTTCAACAGCGTGATCCCCTATACGCTGATTGCCTGGGCCCAGCAGACGATCGACACATCCGTCGTCACGATCCTGAGTTCCACCACGCCTGTCTTCGCCTTCCTGATCGGCGCATTCGTGACCCGGCGTGAAGTTTCCAGTGCCAAGCGGATCGCCGGCGTGGTCCTCGGCCTTGTCGGCGTTGTCCTTATTGTCGGTCAGAACGCTCACGGCGCATGGCTCGACGGATTGCCGCAGCAGGTTGCCGTTGTTGGCGCAGCGGTCTGCTTCGCGTTCTCCGCGACACTCGGCTGGCGCTTCCGCCACCTCGATCCTACGGCACCGGCGGCGGGTTCCCTGCTGTGCGGCGCGATGGTTCTGATCCCACTCAGTTTCATCCTCGATGATGGTTGGCAGGCCACACCATCCGTTCGATCCCTGGTTGGCCTGGCGGCGCTGGTGATTTTTCCCACCACGATCGGCTTCGTGCTCTATTTCAGGCTTCTCAGATCGCTGGGTTCGGTCGTGACCACTGCACAATCCTATCTGCGTGTTCCGATAGGCGTTGCCATCGGCGTCATCTGCTTCGGCGAAGCCCTGACCGCGATGCAATTTGTTGGCCTGGCACTGGTGCTGACAGGTGTGGCGGCCATGGCCGTCACACATCGAGCTGCGGACACGGATCGATCCTAGATCCCCGTTCAGGCAGGAATCGCGGAGTTTTCGCGCACGGCGACGTTGGTCGGACCCGGGCCCCGGCTCGTTGCGTCCCAGTGCAATCGGACCTGACTGAAATGCACGACGACATCCCGCTCATCGACCAGGATAACCGCATAGAAGGGATCCAGGATCGTGTCCCTGATCAGTTCGGTCTGGAAATCCAGCATGCCGTGATGCGTCGTCCCGGAAAGCACAGTGAAGGGAATGCCCCGCCATGAGCCGCTGACATTGCGATGCATATGCCCGAAAAACAGATGCCGGATGCGCTCCCGGAACGGGGCGAGCGTTTCCCAAAGCTCGTTGTCGCTCAAAAGGGGAATCTGGTCGATCCGCTTCAAGGCCACCCGCAGCGGCGCATGATGCATGAACAACAGCGCCGGTCGCGGGTCCAGCCGCAGCCGCTCGGCCAGCCAGTCGAGCCGCCGCCGGCACAGCGTGCCGGCGTGCTCACCCTCCATCCAGGTGTCGAGCACGATGCCCTGTTGCGAGCCGAGGTCGATCTGCGCCTGCACCGAACCCGTGCTGGCATCCATCGCGCGGGGGAACACATGCGAGAACGTTGCCCGTCGATCGTGGTTGCCCAGCGTCAGGTAAACCGGTGGCAGGCGATAGTCGGCGAGGATGTCGCGCAGCAACTCGTAGGACGGCCGATCGCCATTGTCGGTGAGATCACCGGAGACAACCACCGCCATGGCGTCACCGTGCTCGGCCTCGATCTGTTCCAGGCAGTCGCGAAAACGCCGCTCCGGATCGAGCCGCCGCAGCTCCGTTCCGGGCGGCACCAGATGGATATCCGTGATTTGAATGATCTTGATCATCAGATACCCCGCATCGTCGCTGCATTGAACGGCCCGAAATCCATCGGCAAAGCGGGATACGGCGCCCAGGCGACGGTTTTTTTCTTGGCAAAGAAGCCGCCGTTGCTGTGCAGGATGATGAATGGGACCTGATCGGCGATGATCTCGAGCGACCGCAGCTGCAGTTTGCGACGCGCGTCGGCATCGCTGCTCTGCTCGAACTTGGCACCGATCTCCTGGTATTCAGGCGAATTCCAGATCGCCAGCTTGTTGAGGCCACCGCCGGGCCCATACTGCCGCCATACCATCGCGGTCGGGTCGGGCCAGGCAGGCACGATCGATTCATCCCACACAGCACCGATCGGCTTCTGGTAGACCTGGCTGAAATTCTCCATCGGCTGCAGGGCGATGTTGAGGCCGACCGCTTTCCACATCTCGGCCAGAACCTGCGCGGTCAGCACCTGGTTCGGATACCAGTTGTTGAGCAGCCTGTAGGGGATCGGTTCGCCACCATAGCCGGAAGCCTTGACCAGTTCGGCGGCCCGTTTGGGATCATGGACAACCGCCGGGAACTCGGGAAGGTAGACGTCGCCAAAGATCGGGTACTGTGCGCCATTCGGAACCGCTATGCGGCCGGCCCACAATTGCTTGACGATCAGTTCGCGATCGATGGCGAGGCTCATGGCCCTGCGAATGTTCGGGTCGGAGAGCCAGGGAGCGGTGGTGTCGATTGCCAGGATTCGCATGTTGAGGATGGCGCCTCCGAGCAGATCCAGCGCATCATTGCCCCCGATGGCATCGAACTGGTCGCGCGGCAGATCGGAGACCAGGTCGTAATCTCCGGCCAGCAAGCCGTTGACCCTCGAGGCGCTTTCGGGAACGACACGGAACTCGATCCGCTCGAACGGCGGGCGACCGCCCCAGTAGTCGTCATGCGCCTCCAGGATCAGGCCGACATCCTTGCGGTTTTCCTTGATCTTGTAGGGTCCGGTCCCAACAGGAGCCTGAAACCAGGCCTGCCAGCTCCCAGCCTTCTCGAAGGCAGCCTTGCTCACGATCTGGCATGACCAGGCTGCTAGTTTCTTCTCGATTGCCGGATCAGGCGCCTTCGTGGTGATGCGGACCGTCTGGGAGTCCGCTGCAACAACAGTATCGATGTTGCGCTGGTATTGTGCGGCAACCGTAGCGCCCTTCCCCTCGGGCCCCTTGCGGCGCGTCTCGCTCAAGGAAAAGACGACATCGTCGGCGGTCATCGTCGAGCCGTCATGGAATTTGACGTCTGGCCGCAGGACGAATTCCAGCGTGGTTGGGTCCAGCCTGCGCCAGCTTTGGGCGAGAGCCGGCACGACCTTGAGATTGTCGTTGTAGTCCAGCCGCAGCAGCGCGTCATAGACGTTGTAGAGCGTCCGCAAGGTCGGCGTATTGTTGGCCATGACGGGATCGGTGAAGTCGGGCTGGGCCGGCAGGGCCACCACGAGGCCGGACCTGCCCTTTTCGGCGAGCGTCGGCCGGGCGAACGCCGAAAGCGCGACACTCGCCGCCGCGGTCTTCATCAAAGTCCTTCTGGTGATCGGCATGGGAGCGCTCCTGCTGAGGTCGGTGTTTGCGAGGATTGGGACCGCCTAGCGCAATCCGGTCCTTTCGAACCGATCGCGAAGCCAGTCCCCGACAAGGGATACAGACAGTGCCATCAGGGAAATGGTCGCTGCGGGAATGATCAGGATCCAGGGCGCGGTTGCGAGGTAGTCACGACCATTACCGACCATGGAGCCAAGCGACGTAGCCGGCGGCTGGACGCCGAGGCCCAGGAAGCTCAGTCCGCTCTCCACCAGCACGATCTCGGGAAACGCAATGGTCATCGACACGATCAGCGTCGCCATGACATTGGGAAGGATGTGGACAAGGTAGATCCGTGCCGGACTTGCTCCGAGCTGCCAGACCGCCCCCGCATAGCCTTGAGTGTTGGCACTGAGAGCAAGGCCGCGTGCGATGCGCGCATAGCGTTCCCAGCCATGCAGGGCCAGCAGTCCTATGAAGATAACCAGCGAGTTGCCGATGAAAGCGAGGATCGCCAGCGCCAGGATGAGGAACGGCATCGTCGCCTGGAAATCGACCAGCGCCAGGATTGCCTGTTCGACCGTCCCCCTCACATGCGCGGCCAGAAAGCCCAGCAGCGTCCCGAGAATCGCACCCAGCAGCGTCGCACCACATGCGATCAGCACACTCATCTGGATCGACACGAGCAGACGGGACAGGAGATCGCGACCGAGTTCGTCGGTTCCCAGGGGATGCGCGAAACTGCCGCCAAATCCGACTGGCGGGGCAAGCCGGTCGAGCAGATCGATTGCCGTGTGGTCATAGGGCGCCAGCCATCGGCCGAACAGGCCCAACGCCAGCAGTAGGCCGAGCCATCCAATCGCGCAGCATATGCTCGCGGAAGGAAGGCGCCGCGGCTCCATGCCAAGCTGCTCTTCCTGTTTGACGGCGTCGCTCATGCGCCACCTCCATGGGTAGAAGCGCGAAGACGCGGGTCAAACAGGCTGTAGAGGATGTCGGTAACGATGTTAGCGGCGATCATCGTTGCCGCCACGAAAAACAGCAGGCATTGAACGACGGCCAGGTCACGGCTCGCCACCGACGCCACGAGCAAGCGACCGACACCTGGCCAGGAGAACACGTTCTCGACCACCACGGCGCCGGCGATAAGCTGCCCGACGAGGAAACCGAGGATTGTCACCATGGGAATGGCAGCGTTGGGCAAGGCGTGGCTCAGGATCGTCAGCCGCCACGGCACTCCCTTTGCACTTGCTGTCCGGACATAGGGTCGGTCGAGGACCTCGAGCAGCGCCGCACGGGTGTACCGGGCAAGCGTTGCCGCGTTGCCGACGCCAAGCGTCACGATCGGCAGGATCGCATTCGTCCAATGCTGCGCACCGCCGGATGGCAGGATCCCGAGCCATACGGAAAACACCAGAACGAGCAGCAGCCCGAGAACGAAAGACGGAACCGTGAATCCTGCGACCGCACCCAGCATGATGCCACGGTCAAGACGGCTGTTGGGATTGAAGGCGGCACATATGCCTGCGGTGACGCCGATGGCTATGCTGATCACGAGCGCCGGGATGGTTATCGCCAATGTGATTGGAATGCGCTCGGCGACGACGGTGAACGCATCGCGCCCATCGCGCATCGACACGCCAAGATCGCCGCTCAGGATGGTGCGAAGATAGGTGAGGTACTGAACCAGAACAGGCTGGTCGAGACCCCAGGATTGCCGGAACGCAAGCAACGCCTCGGGCGGCGCCTCGTTGGTGAGAATGGCGAGCGCGGGATCGCCAGACAGTCGGAGCACGACGAAGGCGAAACTGACCACGATCAGGATGGTCAGCAGCGCGCGTGCCAGTCTTACGACCACGAACGTCATGCGACTGTCCTCGCGATGGCCGCCGGCGTGCCGCCCGTCGGCAGCAGGTGGCACGCGACCCGGTGGGACGGGCTGGAAGCGGGACGAAATGCCGGAACCGTCTGGCCGCAAGCGTGGACAGCACCCGCACAGCGCGGATGGAATGCACAGCCGGGCTGCCGCTGTGTCGGGCTTGGCGGCTCGCCACGAAGCAGGATACGGTTGGGGTTCAATCCGTGAACACCGGGCACGGATGAGATCAGGGCCTGCGTGTAGGGATGGCGTGGCGCCTCCAGCACCTGTCTGGTCGGCCCTTCTTCGACGATGCCGCCGAGGTACATCACCGCCACGCGGTCGCTGACCTGACGGAGCGCGCGCAGGTCATGGCTTATGAACAGGATCGCCACGCCCGATACCGATTGGATTTCTGCGAAAAGGTCGAGAACCTGCGCCTGGACCAGCATATCCAGTGCCGAGGTCGGTTCGTCGCACACCAACAGATCCGGCGACGTCGCCAGCGCCCTTGCCAGCACGGCGCGCTGCCTCTGGCCGCCTGACAGTTCGCCGGGCAATCGCTTTCCCTGAGCCGCAGTGAGGCCGACGGCGTTTAGCAGGTCGCCCACACGCTCATCCATCTGGGCCTGCGATCCGAACCTGTGGATCACCAGTGGTTCACGGATCTGCGCAGCGATCGGCAGCAAGCGGTCCAGCGCCGACAGCGGATCCTGAAACACCATTTGCATGCGCGCGCGAGACCGGCGCCATTCCGCGCTGCCAGGCGGGGCGAGAGGGCTGCCATCGAAGTCCACGCTGCCGCTATCGGCTGCCTCAAGGCCAAGAATCAGGCGCCCGAGCGTGGATTTGCCACACCCGGACTCTCCGACGAGACCGAGCGTTTCGCCGCGCTGAAGCTTCAACGTGACGCCGTTGACCGCGCGCACCGGCTGCCCTTTGCTCGTCAGGGGCCTGCGCGATCCGTAGGTCTTTACGAGGTCTCTGGCCTCGACGAGGGGAACGGCGGTCATGCGGCGTTTTCGACAGTAGCCTTGACCGATACCCGGTCTGGCGATGGTGCGTGATCCGCCGGGTTCCTGCCGGTGTTCCAGGCCGGAGCTGCAGCGACCAGCCGCCTTGTGTAGGAATGCTTCGCCGATCTGTGGAGATCCCGGATCGAAATCTCTTCGACGACAACACCGGCATCCATGACATAGGTCCGCTCACAAACATCAGCGACGACGCCTAGGTCGTGTGAGATCATCACAAGCGCCATTCCCATGTCCCGCCGAAGCGCCCGCAGCAGATCGAGAATCTGGGCCTGGATCGTCACGTCGAGACCGGTCGTCGGCTCGTCAGCGATTAGGATGGCCGGTCGTGCGGCCAGCGCCATCGCGATCATGACACGCTGGTTCTGACCACCCGAGAGTTCGAATGGATAGGAGCTGAGCCGCCGTCTGGCTTCCGGAATCCCGACCTGGTCCAGCAACCGCTTCGCTTCTTCCTGCGCAGGCTGGCCGGTCATGCCGCGATGCAGACGAAGCACCTCGGCAATCTGCCAGCCGACGCTACGAACCGGGTTGAGCGCTGCCGCGGCATCCTGGAAGACGATGCCGATTGTCCCGCCGCGCAGACGCTCCAGCGTCGACCGGGAAGCGCCGAGGATCTCGTTGCCACGAAGCAGGACACTTCCGCCGATTTGTGCGGTCTTGGGCAAAAGGCCCATTGCGGCGAGCCAGGTTATCGACTTGCCACTTCCGCTTCCGCCTATCACGCCGATGCTTTCGCCAGCGTCGATGGCGAGGTCGATGCCGCGCAGGATGCGCGCGCCGCCAAAGGAAACGGTCAGATTTCGAATCTCGATCAACGGAACGGGGCTGGCGACAGGCGCAGCCGCCTCATCCGGCCGGAGATGCAGGCGGGCGATGTTCGGCCCGACGTCCGGACCAATGAGGCCGGCACGCCGGCCCTGAGAATTTGCAGTCAACATGTGCATTCCGTCTGCCCTGATGTCGGCGCCTGCCGTGCTTCAATCGCAACCCGTCTGCAGGCCTGGATATGGATGGATGGCGACTCGTCTTACGCTATCGGCCGCATTGCAATTGACGCTTTTCGGGCTATCGGCCTGCTGTTACGCTCCTGTGACAATCATCGAATAATTCGAACCAAATACGTTCGATTGTGATCCGCCGTCATTTCCGGAAAGAGACCTGTTTTGCCCGAGGGACAAGAATCGTTGCCGCTCAATTCCGTGCGCGCTTTTGCCGTCATCGCGCGCGAAAGGAGCGTGACCCGGGCCGCCGCGGTGCTGGGCATCGCGCAAAGCGCCGTCAGCAGGCATCTCGCCGTTCTCGAGGCTTACCTTGGCTCGAAACTTGTCGAGCGGCGGGGACGCAATTCGGAACTCACCGCTTTCGGCAGGCTCTTCGCAACCGCGGTCAGCGAGCCGCTCGACACGATCTATTTTACAGCGCAGCGCATGAAGCGCCGGCAATCGGACGTGAACCGCATTCTTGTCAGGACGTCGCTGCCAACCTTCGCCTCGACGCTCCTCATCCCGAATATCCAGGCGTTTTCAACGGAGGCCGGTGGTGCCGTCGTGGACGTTGTCACGACGCTCTCCCAGCCGACATCCGCCGACAACTTCGATGTGCTGATCACACGTGATCTTGCCCTTGCCGAGCCTTCCGACAGATGGGTTCTTCTCAACGAGGATCTGGTTTGTGTCGGGTCTCCGCGACAGGTCTCCGGCAAGGACATCGACATCGTCACGCGCGTTCCGATCGTTTCCATAACGTCACGCCCCGATGTCCTGCCCACCTGGCTGAGGGGGATGGACATCCGTCAGGACGATATCAAGCTGGGGGCCCGTTACGATCATCATTATCTGGCGCTTCCGGCGATCGCACACGGCAGAAGCCTGCTGGTGACCCCGGAAGTCCTTGTTCGCGACCTGATCAGGCAGGGACTGCTGGAGGTCGTCAGGGGCACACGCACACCGAGCGGCATGCAGTATCACGCCCACGCGGTGGATCGCAGCCAGAACCTGGACCTGGCACGGATGTTCTGCAGATGGCTGGTGCGCCTGTGCCGCGAGGAACCGGCAAAGGCGAAGTCGGGCTGAAGTCACATCGAAATTGTCGATGGGCAGCATTCAGTTGCTAGATGGCCCGGGTTGCTCCGGAAGAATGAAATACGTCAGACCGGCCGCACCGTTTGGCCGGGGTATTCGCATTGACACTCGTTTCACGCCGTCTCCAGCTTGTCCGACCTTCTGAAACGAAAGCGATGACCGCGCGCGCCACGGCTCTGAGGAACGGTGGAGTCAGCGTCATCGTGCTTAGCCAGGGTGAGCCGGATTTCCCGACTCCGCCATCGATCCGCGACGCTGGCGTGCGCGCCATCGGCGAAGGCCTCACGCGCTACACGGCAGTTGCCGGCGTCCTGCCGCTGCGCCAGGCAATCTGCGCCAAACTCAGGCGCGATTATCAGCTGGACTACGATGTCGATCAGGTCACGGTCGGCTGCGGCGCCAAGCAGGTCATCTTCAATGCACTGTATGCGAGCCTGGATGCCGGCGACGAAGTGATCATTCCAACCCCATGCTGGGTTTCCTATCCCGATATGGTGGCCCTGGCAGGTGCAACGGCGATCCTGGTGCCATGCGAACCGGAACACGGCTTCAAGCTCAGGCCGGAAGCCCTTGCAGCCGCCATCACGGAACGCACGAAGTGGCTGGTGTTGAATTCGCCCAGCAACCCGACCGGCGCCGTCTATTCGGCACGTGAGCTTGCGGCATTGGCCGAGGTCCTGAGGGATCACCCGCAGGTGCATGTCCTCTCGGACGACATCTACGAGAAGCTTATCTATGATGTTGCCTTCGCCACCATCCTTGCCGTCGCTCCGGAGCTTTCCGAGCGCGTTCTGATCGTGAACGGCGTCTCGAAGGCGAATGCGATGACGGGTTGGCGGGTGGGTTACGCTGCCGGACCGATGCACCTCATCAAGGCGATGAATACGATCCAGGGCCAGACGTCATCGCACACCAGCTCGATCTCCCAATACGCTGCGATCGAAGCCATCGGCGGTGACCAGTGTCATGTCGCGGACTTCAGGGCAGAATTTCAGAAGCGGCGTGATCTTGTCGTCGACCTTCTCAACCAGGCACCGGGCTTGACCTGCGCCGTGCCGGACGGCGCCTTCTATGTATTTCCGTCATGCGCGGGATTGATCGGCAAACGCACCGCGCAGGGAAAGCTCATCACCTGCGACACCGACTTCACGAACTATCTTCTCGACGACTTCGGTATCGCGACCGTGCCAGGGTCTGCCTTCCTGGCGCCATCCTTCCTGCGAATTTCATATGCGTCGTCGCGGACCGAACTCGATCTGGCCTGCAAACGCATCATCGATGCGTGTGAGGCACTGAGGTGAGGATTTCGATCATGAGCAAAGCGACACGCTTGCGCCGGGCAATGGTCGAGCAGGGCCTGGTCCACATCATGGCGACACACAGCCCATTGTCGGCCATCCTTGCCGAGCAGGCCGGGTTCGACGGATTGTGGGCATCGGGCTTCGAGCTCTCGGCGCTCTACGGGCTTCCCGACATGAGCCTGATCTCGATGACCCAGCATCTCGAAATGCTTCGAGCCGTTGCCGGCAGGACATCCCTGCCGATCGTCGCCGACATCGACACCGGATACGGCAACGCCATCAACGTCATTCACGCGGTGCGGGAATATGAACGGGCGGGTGCCAGCGCAGTCGTCATCGAGGACAAATCATTCCCGAAGGTCACAAGCCTCGCCGTTGACGGCAATCATGACCTGGTTCGTGTGGAGGAATTCCAGGGCAAGATCGAAGCTGCGATCGCCACGCGATCGGATCCTGACTTCCTCGTCATCGCGCGCACCGAAGCGCTGATTGCCGGGTTGGGCGAGGCCGAAGCCCTGTCGCGTGCCCGCGCCTATGAACAGGCTGGGGCCGACATGATCCTGGTCCACTCCAAGAAGAAGGATCCTGGCGAGATCGAGAGCTTCTCGAAGGCCTGGAATGGCAACATCCCCCTGGTTATTGTCCCCAACGCCTACCCGGAGCTCAGCACGGCACGCATACGCGCACTCGGCAACATTCGTATGATCATCTATGGGAACTACGCGATCCGTGCCGCCGCTACGGCCATGAGGGAGACATTCCTTCGCGTGATCGCGGATGGCGGGGTCCAGCAGGTGCATCGGGACCTGCTGCCCGTGGAGGATGTCTTCCGGCTGCAGGGGATGGAAAGCGTCCGCACCGACGAGCAGCGCTTCCTGCGATAGCTGTGCCGATCAGTCTGGCATCGGCATCTCATGTTGATGGCAGGGAATGGATCGACTGTCCCGTCTCGTTGCGCCGCAAGCCGCGACCTGGCGAAGACTTCGGCAAGTCTGCCAGCAAGCAGCTGACAAACAACGATAATGGTGGGCCCGGAGGATGCGTGCCGCGACAAGAAAATCAATGGCTTGGCGGGTGGTTAGCCAACCCATATCCCTCGTATGATCTCAAATGGAGTGAGCGGGGGTGCCCGTCGCCTCGCTCACTCATCGAAACTTGATTGAGCGGAGCGCGAGCCCAGCTCAATTGAAGGCAGCGATATCTCGTTCGTTCTCCCGAGAAACGCTGGGAGAGCATTCGCGCGAAAGCTTCAACCCGCCAGTTTCGCCGCGACCTCCGCGATATGTCTTCCCTGGAAACGCGCACCTTCGAGTTCAATATCCGAAGGCTGCCGGCTGTCATCGTTGCCGGACAGTGTAGAGGCTCCATAAGAGGAACCGCCGACGATCTCGTCCATGTTCGTCAGACCAGGATAACTATAAGGCAGGCCGACAACGATCATTCCAAGATGGAGCAAGACGGTGTGGAAGCTGAGGATCGTGGCTTCCTGTCCACCATGCTGGGAGGCTGTCGAGGTGAAAACGCCGCCGACCTTCCCTACCAATTTGTTCTCGAACCACAGACCGCCGGTCTGATCCAGGAAGTTCTTCATCTGAGCTGCCATCATTCCGTAACGGGTCGGCGTCCCGAAAATGATAGCATCATAGGTCGGAAGCTCTTCGACCATGGCGATTGGCGCAGATTGATCGAGATGATATCCTGCTTGGTGTGCGATCATTTCCGGAACCAACTCCGGAACACGCTTGATCGCGACCTCCGCACCAGCCGCTCGGGCACCTTCGGCAATCGCGTGCGCCATGGTCTCGATATGACCATAAGCTGAATAATATAGAACCAAGATCTTTGCCATCACGCTCTCCTATGTAAAGCCGGTGGCATGTATTGCGTTGCTTGAATGCGCGTAAGATAGGTCCATGCATAATTGTGTTGTGAAAATCACAACACAATGCGAAGCCGACTAGCCCTCTTTTCCCAAGGCTTTGCTTCGTCTTTGGCGATCAGCGCCGTTCCATCATCCGCAACACGGTTTTGCTCCGCCAGGCGATTGTGGCGCCGGCTCACGGCGTCCTTAATCCACGCCATCGGCGCTTCCCTGCAAACGAAGCCATCCAGCAATGGCGCTGGTCGGCGAACGCACTTGCATGAGCGAGGTCATCGGCCGAGCGCTCGACACTTCAACCAGGAGGAAAAAATGGCTCAAGATGCACGCGTACGCGGCTACCATCACGTAACGTTCTGTGTCGGTAGTGCCCAAGAAGATTACGATTTCCACGTGAAGGCGTTAGGACTGCGCCTGGGAAAGAAAACGGTTCTCTTCGATGGCCAAGAACCTATCTATCACTTGTACTACGGCAATGGTTCGGGTGACGAAGGCACACTCCTGACCTCCTTCCCCATGAGCTGGCGGCCTCGAGGTCAACGGGGTTCGGGACAGGTAACCTCGATCACTCTGTCTGCTCCTGCAGGAAGTTTGTCATTCTGGAAGCAGCGTCTCACCAATCACGGTTATCACACGGAATACATTGAACGCTTCGGCGAACGCCGTGTCGTCTTCGATCATCCGGCAGGCATCGAATACGAGATCATGGAAAGCGTCTCATCTGAACCCTCACCATGGACTGGCGCAGGAGTGGATGGTGAGGTTGCCATCCGCTCTATCGGAGCCGTTACCGTCTCGGCGCGTGATATCCCAGAATTCGACGCTTTCCTGAAGGACGGTATGGGTTTCGCACAGATCGCGTCCGACGGCCCACACTATCGCTATGCCATCGACGACGGAACTTCCGGGAAAATACTCGAAGTTTTACATGAGCCGGAAATGCCCCAGGGAACGTGGACGTTCGCGCAGGGGGTTGTCCATCACATAGCATTCGACATGGGTGATCGCCAAACGCAGCAAAATCTGAAACTCCACCTGGAGGGTCTCGGGTTCACAGATGTCTCCGAGCCGAAGGACCGCAACTACTTCACCTCAGTCTACTTCCGAACTCCAGCAGGCGTGTTGTTCGAAGCGGCGGTAACCAATGAAGGCGGCTGGTTGAAGGATGAGACCCTCGATTCGCTCGGCGACAAGATCCTTCTGCCGCCATGGCTCGAGAGCGAAAGGGGAAATATCATCCCGCGCCTTGAACCCATCGTCGCGGAGCCGGCCATATTGGCGGACTGACGACCAATGAAAGGCTCACTTACCAGCGACACGACGGCGTCAGAAATTGACGCCGCCACTGCTGCCGAGGGCCGTTATCAGGCCCTTCCGCTCAAAACGGTGATCTGGGGCGAGGGAAGCCGTTTTCGCATCGGCGAAGAACTCGATCGCCTTCGAAAACCTCGAGCTCTGTTGATCACCACCAAGAGCCTGGAAGCAGAGGGCGGTCTGCTGCGAGGGCTCATCGGAGCCCTTCAGCATCGGTTTTGTGGACTTGCGCAAACGGTTCCGGCCCATGTCCCTCTGACGTCAGTACTCGCGATCGCCGAGCTTGCCCGTCGGAGCGACATTGACGTGCTCGTCGCGTTCGGCGGTGGAAGTGTGATCGACGCGGCAAAAGCGGTTTCGCACGTCCTTTCGAACGAGCAAGATCACGCTCCTCTTGTCGGCGCCGTGCCAACGACGCTGTCCGGAGCCGAGTTCTCGCATTTCTTCGGGATGACGGAGAAGGACGGGGAGGAAACGTTCAAACGCAGTTTCGCAGAAATTTCCGCGACCCCGGCTCTTGTCGTTCTTGATCCGGCTGTAACCGCTGCCACACCCGAAGCGCTATGGCTGAGTTCGGGGATCAAGGCGCTCGACCACGCGATCGAGGGGTTGCTCTGCTCCCCTACCCCGCAAATTACGGATACCCTGGCTTTGGCTGGCATTCAGCGGATGGTCCGAGCTCTATCGTCACCCGAATGGAGAGCCGTCCCGGTACGCCTCGAAGCGCAGCTCGCTGCCTGGAGTTGCTACTTTGCTGCCGCGAATGTGCAATTTGGCCTCAGCCATCGCATCGGTCACGTTCTTGGTGGATCGTTCGGAGTTCCACACAGCCTCACATCGTGCATCACTTTGGCTCCAGTGATGGAAGCTTTTGCAGCAATCGATCCGGAGCGCCTAAACACGATCGCTGCGGCGCTAGCCCCAGCGGATTCCTATGCCGGACATGGCAGTACGGATCCTTGGGAAGCGGCCCTCAGATTGAGGGAGCTTGTCATCCGGCTAAGACTGCCGACGCGTCTGCAAGACATCGGTTTCGCGCAAAGCACAACTCTCAAAATCGCGGCTCTCGTTGCCGAACGATACCCCGCTGCGGCCGAGCGCCTGGGGCCAGGATGGCGCCAGGAACTCCCACGCCTTATCGAAGCAATGTACTAGGAAAATCGATATGTTTCCGGATGAAAACCTGTCGGCGCGTCAGCTGATTGACGCGTTTCGTGTTCGCAAACTCTCGCCCGTCGAAGTCATTCAAGCAGCGGCGCGACGGATAGATCAGATCAATCCATCGATCAACGCGTTGACGACGCTTTGCCTGGATCGGGCGCTCGTCGAAGCTCGGGCGTCGGAGCGACGCTACTTGGAGAATAAAGCGCTGCCCCTTGATGGCGTTCCGTTCGTTGCAAAAGATCTACTCGACACCGCCGGCATCCGTACGACATATGGCGCCGTTCATTTCGCCGATCATATCCCCACCAAGGATGCCGTAGCTGTCGAACGTCTGCGGACTACCGGTGCCATCCTGCTCGGCAAAGCCGCCACACATGAGTTTGGCTGGGGTATCACCACGACGGGCCGGCTTCATGGACCGACCCGCAATCCGTGGAATCTCGACCGCGTGCCTGGAGGTTCCAGTGGTGGCTCGGCAGCTGCACTTGCAGCTGGTTTGGTCCCGATCGCCATTGGCTCTGATACCGCCGGTTCCATTCGCATCCCGTCAGCCTTCTGCGGAACCGCCGGGCTGAAACCAACCCGCGCTCGCATACCCGTCGAGGGAGCTACTGCACTTGCGCCCAGCCTCGATCACATCGGACCGATGGCCCGTGTTCCATCCGATCTCCCGCTCGTCCTTGCAGCCATGGACGGACGGTTGGCTGGCCAGGCATCGTCCGATTTTTCCCAACACAACCCGACCGATCTGCGGGGGCTGCGCATAGGGGTGGTGCGCGATATGGATACAGTCGAACTGGCGTCCGACCATGCCGCGGTGTTCGACCGCGTATTGAGCAGATTAAGGTCGCTCGGCGCAGAAATCATCGAAATTGCGTGGCCATTACCCCAGCTCAGCGATCCCTACGCGATCCTTGCCCCGATGATCCTCGCTGAAGCGCACCACTATCATCAATTGATCCTACGCACCTTTCCCGAACGCAAATCGGAATACAGCAATGCCGTTTTGGATCGCCTCAAGCTGGCAGGTGCCACTACATCTTCTGCCTATTTCAAGGCAGTGGAACGGCGAGCAGATTTTCGGTCGGGCATGGAACGTATCCTGTCACAGGTGGATGCGATCGTAAGCCCTGTATCGGCAGGCTCTCCAGCGTCCATCGGAACCGACTACGTCGATCACCGTGGCTCGAAAGTCGAATTTCGTAAGCTTGTGATGAGCTACACGGCGCCACAAAGCCTGTCGGGACTTCCGTCTTGTGCGGTCCGCGCCGGTTTCGACATCGACGGCTTGCCGATCGGCATTCAGTTCACCGGGCGAGCCTGGGACGATGATCGTATCCTGTGGCTGTCGGACGTCTTCGGGACAAGCGATCCTGAGATTTCACAGCGCTGGCCAAAAGCTTAGGCGAAGACGCTGGCAGAAATCCGAACAGTCACGTTCAGCGGGCCGTCAGATAAAGGCGCGCTGGAAATGCTCGGCGAGATGTTCGACGACAGCGCGCGCGCGGCCTGGAAGACGAGCGCTTGAGGGAAACAGAGCGAACACGCCAACCTCCGGCAGTGCGAAATCCTCAAGCACGCGAACCAGTTTTCCTTCTGCGACATCATGCTGGACAATGAAGTTCGGCAAGCCCACCAAACCCCGGCCGGCGACAGCTGCTGTCAACAGCGCATTGCCGTCATTGGTGCGCAGCCGGTATTTGGTGCGAGTGGCTTTCCAGTTCCCATCGACCATGAAACGCCACTGGTCACTCGGATTCATGTTCGTGTAGGCAAGGCATTCATGGTGCTCCAGGTCGTCCGGCGTCATGGGGCGGCCTTTTCTTTCAAGGTATTGCGGGCTGCAGACAACACAACGTCGGACGGTACCAAGCCGTCTTGAGACAAGAGCAGAATCCTTCAGGTCACCGATCCTGATTGCCAGGTCGAAACCACCTGCAACGATGTCGGCATAACGGTCATTGAGATCCAGATCGGCTTCCAGCCCCTCATGCAGTGCCATCAACGTCATCAGAGCCGGCAGCACATGCAGCGTCCCGAGATTTGTCGGCGCCGTTATGCGCACCAGCCCTCGGATCGCGACGGCGCCGGCACCAACGACTTCCATTGCCTCGTCAATGTCATCCAGTGTTCTGCGCGCACGCTCCAGGAACCCACTGCCTAATTCCGTCAGAGTAACCGCATGCGTGGTGCGGCTTACCAGCATCGCCCCCAATCGGCGTTCCAGCGCACTTAAGCGACGGCTCACAACGGATTTGGATATGCCGAGACGATCCGCTGCTTTGGTAAAACTTCCCGTTTCGGCCACGTGCAGAAACGCTTCCAGTTCTTCCAGGCTCGGGCGCATATCGTTTGCTCGTGCTGTTGCATAGCGCGCAACGCGCTTTTCTAAACATCACAGGTACCATCCAATCTTGCAACAGCTAGATTTCACTTGCCGGCAAATTTCGAAAACGTCCGCGCACGATTGAGTGGCGTTCGCCGGCATCAGCGAAGCAAAGGGAGGACCTCATGAAACGCGCTTTGATACAGATTTGTACCGCACTCACATTGTCGGTTGTCGCAACCGCCGCACTCGCTGGAACCGCGGTCACCATCAAAAAGTTCAGCATCGCGGATGCTCCGCTCACCAGATTGTATCCGGAGAAACCCATCGAACTTGGGGACGTCATCGACAGAACGTCCGAGAGCACCATGACGGTGGGTTATGGACGCTACAAATCAGGTGAGTCCAATGAATGGACAGTCACCTATGACGAAGCGCTTATCATTACCCGTGGCAAATTCACGGTGGTGAACGACGGCACCGAGTACACCGCATTGCCTGGAGAGGTGATCTATCTCAAGAACGGCACCAAGGTCCTGTACCGCGCGGATGATGATGTGGAACTCGTCTACGTGACCCATCCTCACTGGCGCCAATAGCCGTTCTAACTCGCCGAACCGCGCAGCGGCGTCCGGTTTTCATTTCGAACACGACCCCTGCGCAGTTCACACACGATAGTCGCCGCCTTCCAATCAAGGGGGTTCCATGCATATCGCGCTCCCGATGACTGACGAGCAGCGAAAATTGGTCGCTTTGGAGTACTTCAACGCGATCGACAACGGCAGCACTTCCGACGGTCGACCTTTTCTGGAGTTGTTCGCTGAAGACGCCCAGGTCTTCTTTCCCAAATGGGGGCTCGCCAACGGACGGGTCGAGATCGGCCGCTTGTTTGGGGATGTCGGCGCGACGCTAACGCGAATTCGTCATCACACCGAAGACTTCAACTGGATATTCTCCGGCTCCGAAATCGTCGTCGTCGAAGGCCGTACCAGCGGCCAACACCTCGACGGCTCCTGGGAAATGGACCAGCCAATCTGGGGAAGCGGGCGCTTTTGCGACGTCTTTCAAATTCGTAGTTTTATGATCCAGCGGTGTTTCGTCTATCTCGATCCCGACTACGCAGCAAAGGACACCGGCCGTTACCGGTGGCTCAAAAAAACCGGAAGACCCGCAGCAAGATCACCTTATGCTGGTCTGTAGTGAAGCTTGGCTTGCGTGTCGCAACAGCACCATGATGCGAGAGATGGCAACCATGAATCCCGAAACGCTCACGCTTTTGACATTTCTCGGGCGCGCAGCCGTCTCCTTCTATTTCCTGTGGTCTGCATCGTTCAATACCATCCGTTTTGCTCGGAATGTGGAGGATCTCGCCCGAGCAGGCATCCGCCGCGGCGGCGCTGTTTTGGTTGGTGCGGGCACGATTGCAATGACGGTTGCAAGCCTGCTTTTCTTGAATCCGGCCACGGTGGTCCAAGGCGGTGTTGGCGTGATCCTGTTCACGCTCGGCTCGGATCTGCTCTTCCACCGATGGTGGATCTACCGTGATCCGAATCTGCGCATCGTCCATCAACAATTTGCCTGTGAGCATCTGGCGTTGAGTGGCGGAATTGTTGGGCTGATGGTCGCCGGTTAGCGCCGTATCGGCATCAGGCGAGCGTTGCCGCAACCATCATCACACGGCCAATGATCGCAGCGCAGAACTCGGGAAAATCTCATCCCAAGCGTCGTTGCCCTGCGTTCATTCGATTGGCGAGGTGTCGACTGGGCGACGTTCGATCTGCTCCGACTTCGCAATCAATGAGCAGCTTCATGCCATGAGCAGCGATGGCGCTGACGGCATTGGCGAGACTGCGGACTTAGCCAGAGTTGTTGCCAAGAACACAAAATCCTCTGACTGTGATCAGAAGGCGATCAAACTGGAAAACAAAGGGAGAAGGAATGATTTACAGCCTCACCCCTTACTCCCCTGATAGGCGGCGCGCCTGTGCAGCTAAGGCCGCCAATGTGGGTAGGTTACGTAAACAAGCTCAACGTCCGTATTTGCGCGATAGAAAATTGTCGTATCCTTCTTCAGATAGATCACCTCCCCCAGAGCGGCCGTATAGTCTTCTCCGTCATAGACGACGGTGAAGTTGCCCTTGGTGATAACCAGGGCCTCGTCGTAAGTGACCTTCCAATCGTTGGCTTCACCCGATTTGTACCGGGCATAGCCTATGCTGATGGTGCCACCGGATCTGCGATCTATTACGTCTCCGAGTTCGATGGTTTTCTCGGGATAGAGCTTGCTAAGGGGGGCGTCAGATATATTGAATTTCGCAACTCTCACCGGGGCTGAGCCAGCATTTTGTGCGGGGTTGTCCATGAGGCATCCTTCTTTGCTTCCTGAAAGCGGAATTCGCTTGCAGCCGGCTCAAAGACTAGTCGCCTGATAATCAAACGGTATCGACCACGCTTCGAAAACCGCGTTGCACGACATGCAACAGTCATGGCGGGCGCATGGGATGACGTTGAATGTTGTTTGTTCAACAACACGATGATGCGTTTGCCGAGCCTAGAAGATCCTCTTCCGCACAATATAGTCGGCTTAGGAGGAGTGAGGGATGGCAAGAATTCTCGTACTTTACTATTCGTCTTATGGGCACACCGAGACCATGGCGCATGCCATCTCGGCAGGTGCCTGCCAAGCTGGAGGCCAGGTAGTTGTCAAACGCGTCCCAGATTTGGTGCCGCCAGCCATTGCCGCGAAGGCCGGATACATTGTCAATCAGCCGGTTCCCACAGCCTCTGTCGCTGAACTGCCCTCGTACGATGCGATCATCTTTGGCACCCCGACACGCTACGGGATGATGGCCGCCCAAATGAAGAATTTCCTCGATCAGACAAGTCAACTATGGGCCCAAGACAGGCTGGTCGGAAAACTGGGAGCGGTCTTCACCTCTACGGGTCTTCAGCACGGCGGTCATGAAGCGACAATCCTAAGCTTTCACACCGTTCTGCTTCATCTTGGCATGATCGTCGTTGGCCTCCCCTATAGCTATGGCGGCTTAACCCACATGGACGCACTCGTTGGTTGCTCCCCTTACGGAGCATCCACCTTATCGGGCAAGCGCGGCGAGCGAACTCCCACGGAGATCGACCTTGAAGGGGCAAAGTTTCAGGGGCGCCATCTCGCTAGCCTAGCTGCCAAATTGGCTGGATAAGAAGGCGCGCCAACTGCTACGTTTGCGAACTCGAAATAGTCCCGAAGATGCGCCTACTGGACACGATTGCCGCCACGAAAACCGGGGATCTGCACTTCATCGTCAAGGACGATGGCAAGCCATTTACATCCAAGGAAAGCTTTGGAAATTGGTTCTCTGCCCGGTGCCAAGATGCAAAGATCAAGAAATCCGCTCACGGATTGCGAAAGCTCGGCGCGACGCTCGCTGCCAATGAATGGCGCGAGCGCTCACGAGTTGATGGCGCAATTCGGTTGGCTGAAGGTCGAACAGGCCGAAACCTGCACTCGCAAGGCCGATAGAAAACGCCTTGGCGTCAAATCCTTTGGCCGCGTTGCCGACCAGATGGAGAACACAATATCCCGAACCGAAAAACAGGTTCGGGGAAAATCGAAGAAAATGCAATAAAATCAAAGTCAAAATAGTTGACTGGTGGGCCCGGAGGGACTCGAACCCCCAACCAAGCGGTTATGAGCCGCCGGCTCTAACCATTGAGCTACAGGCCCCACGCGGGCTGGATAGTGTTTTTCGTGTCCCCACACAAGGCTTTACGAGCACTCTCGCCAACATCGCCCAAATCAATCCATATTCGGCGCCTAATCGGGCCATCGCCACTGGCGAACAACGGAGTTTTTCGATGACCAGAGCCTTTTTGCCCCTCGCCCTCGCCGCCGCCGTCGCAATGCCTGCGATCGCCAACGCAGCCGAAGCCCCGCAGCCACCGCGCATCATCGTGTCCGGGGAAGGCGAAGCCACCGTCGCACCCGATCTCGCCCTGCTGTCGCTCAGCGTCATGCGCGAAGCCAAGACCGCCCGTGAGGCGCTCAACGCCAACAACGACGCCATGGCAGCCGTGATTGCCGCAATGAAGGCAGCCGGCATTGCCGAGCGCGACCTGCAGACGGCAGGCATCCAGATCAACCCGCGCTACAACTACACCAACAAACCAGACGGCAACCAGGAAGCGGAACTGATCGCCTACCAGGTTACCAACACGCTGTCGGTGCGCGTGCGGGACATCTCCAAGACCGGTGAGATACTCGACAAGGCCGTGTCGCTCGGCGTCAATCAGGGCGGCGGCATCTCCTTCACCAACGAGAATCCCGCTACCGTTGTCACCGAAGCACGCAAGAAGGCCGTGGCCGACGCCATCGCCAAGGCGAAGACGCTTGCGGAAGCCGCCGGCGTCAGCGTCGGCAAGGTCTTGGAAATCACCGACCAGAGCTATGCACCTCCGCCCATGCCGATGAACGCCAAGGCCTATGACGCCGCCGGCGCTTCGGTGCCTGTGCAGGCCGGCGAGAACGCCTACAAGGTCATGGTCAACGTCACCTTCGAACTGAAATGATGCAGCGGGGTGCCGGGTACCGAGCACCCCGTCTGTCGGGTCACAAAAAGAAGGCCCCGGAGGATCGCTCCGCCGGGGCCTTCTTTTTGAACCTTGCGGCCTAGCGTCTTAGCGGTAAAGCACCGGGCAGCCACGTTCACGGCCGAATACGACCATGGTGCGCTCGCCGTCCTGGCGGCCGGCGACCTTGATCACGCGACGATTGACGTCGACGATGCGAGCCCGCCAGATACCCATGCGCTCGGCCTTGTTCAGTGCCCATTCCGGCGAGCAGCCGGGACGATCACGGTCCCAGCCGCGATCGCGGCGATCCCAGCCCCGCTCGCGGTCCCAGCGATCGCGGCGCCAGTCGCGCTGGTCGCGGTCACCGGCGTAGACGCCGAAGCGCGGCTCGCCGCTGCCGAGGTTCAGATAGATGCCGTCGGCCTGCGCGGTGGCAGGAACGGCAGCGAGAGCGCCAAAAGCGACGAAAGCCGAAAGTGCGGCAGCCTTGATCTTGGTCAACATGATCTTCTCCTTGTGGAAGCCTGTTTGCTGTGAACCCTGTTCGCCGAAGCGATGATGTGACCCTAGCGGGACATGGCTGAACCGAACGGGAACCGCTCGTTCATGCGAGGTTCATTTCGCTGATGACCATAGTCGGGCATGGAAAAGGAATGGCGGCGTGGCCGCATGCATGCCTGTTCGACGGCTCGCCCTGTTTCAGGGCTCCTCGTCGAGCACATAGTCGAAATAGTCTTCAGGCTCAGCGAGATCCGTCTCGCTGGCGCGTACCCGGCCACGCATCGAGATGCCTGCCTCGTGCACGGTCTCCGCGCTGCCGGAGAGCAGGCGGTGCCACCAGTAGAGATCATGCCCTTCAGCGACGAGCCGATAGGCGCAGGTCGACGGCAGCCAGCTGATGGTGCGGACATTCTGCGGCGTGAGGCCGACGCAGTCGGGCACCTTGGCCAGACGGTTGGTGTAGTCGTGGCAACGGCAGGTGCCGGCGTCGAACAGGCGACAGGCGACGCTCGTCCAGTAGATTTCGCCGGTATCTTCGTCCTCGAGCTTCGACAGGCAGCACTTGCCGCAACCGTCGCACAGCGATTCCCATTCCGCGGGAGACATCTCCTCCAGCGTCTTGGCCTTCCAGAAGGGTTCGCTTTCCATCCGGCGCATGTGGCGCGCCGCAGCCGCGACGTCAAGCGTCTCCGGCCGGTGTCATCAAAACGCCTGTTCGATACCCCTACTCTCACCGCTGCGGCTCTTGCCGGTCGAACCGACCGCGCCTACGGGCCTCGGCAGCGTCCCTGCACAGGAGATTCGATATGAAACGCCAACAACGGATTCTGACCGGAACCGCTCTCGGCCTGCTGATGGCTTCGACGCCACTTGCTGCCCTGCCAATCAAGAACGACCCGGCAGCAAGCGTGCCTTCCCCGCTGATCCTTGCGCAGGCCGAAGGTGACGGCTCGGCCGAAAGCGGCCAGCCACCGGTAGAACAGGCTGCGCCGGAGCCGCAACCTGAACCCGCTGTGGCCCCCGAACCCGCACCGGTTGTCGAACAGGCTCCTGCTCCGCAGCCAGAGCCGGTTGCCGCACCTGAACCCGTTGCGGCGCCCGAACCCGCGCCGGCTCCGGAACCGACACCGATACAGGCACAGCAGGAACCGGCGGCAGAACCACCTGCCGAGCCTGAACAGCCGCGCAAGAAACGCAAGCAGAGCGAGGAACAGGCCGAGCCGGCGCCGGCAGAGCAGCCGGCACCAGCGGAAGCTGCCCCCGTCCAGCAGGAAGCGCCTGCCGCCGAACCGGAACAGCCGCGCAAGAAGCGCAAGCAGAGCGAGGAACAGGCTGAGCCGGCACCGGCAGAGCAGCCCGCGCCCGCCGAAGCTGCTCCCGCGCAGCAGGAAGCCCCAGCCGCCGAGCCGGAGCAGCCGCGCAAGAAGCCCAGGAAGGAGCAGGTTGAACCCGCGGCCGAGCAGCCGGCGCCTCTCGAAAAGGCGCCGGACGCCAAACCCGAGCAGAAACCTGCTGAGCAGGAGCAGAAGCCGGCCGAAAACAAGCCAGTCAAGGAAGAGCCCGCAGCCAAGCCAGCGGAAGAGCCGACACAAGCGAAACCCGACGAAAAACCGGCTGAGCCGGCAGCAAAACCGACGGACAAGCCAGCCGAACAGCCTGCTGCCAAACCGGCCGAACAGCCGGCCCAGGGTGGTGAGAAGCCGGCGGCCGAGCAACCCAAGCCCGCAGAGCCTGCCAAGGAGGGCGAAAAGCCAACGACCGGCGAGAACCCGACTGATCAAGGCGGCACGGCAACCAAGCCTGCCGAGCAGCCCGGCGAACAGCCAAAACCCGGCGAGCCGACCCAGCCGGCGCAGGGTGGACAACAACCGGCACCAGCCGAAGGTGTCCAGCAACCGGCGACCGGAGAGCAGAAGCCAGCCGGACAGACGACCGGAGCGCCGGCCGATCCCAATGCCGCGCCGATCTTCGACAGCCAGAAGGAAACCCAACCTGCGGTCGGGGCCAGAAGGGTGGCAGCACCCAGCCGCAACAGCCTGGCCAGCCTGCCGGGCAGCCGGTGACACAGCCTGCCCAGCCGGTTCAGCAGCCGACGGAAAAGGTGCCGCCACCCAAGGACGACAAGGCGGCTCAGGTGACGATACAGCCGGAGAAAATCGCTCCGGTGACGGAGGAGAAAGGCACGCGGCTCGAACGCGCACCGGATTTCGACATACGCCGGCGCCCGCGTCCGGAAGGGGCCGATATCGTCAAGAACTACGGCGATCGCACGATCATCCAGTTCAACAACCAGATCATCGTCGAAAGCAACGACCGTCCCCGCATCACCCGTGACGCCCAGGACGTCTATTACGAGGACCTGCCGCGCGGCCGCACCCGCGAGACGATCGTGCGCGACAATGGCAACCAGATCATCACCATCCGCAACCGCAATGGCGATATCATCAGGCGGTCGCGCATCACGCCGGACGGGCGCGAATATGTGCTGAGCTATGTCGACGAGCGTTATTACGAAGATATCAGCGAATGGCGCGACCCCGGCGATGAGCTGCCGCCGATCTACATCGATATTCCGCGCCGGGAATACATCCTGGAGTCGGAGTACGTCCAAAGCCCCGACGACTACTATGTCTTCCTGGAGCGTCCGCCGGTGGAAAAGGTCAAGCGTCTCTATTCGATCGACGAGGTCAAGCGCTCGGCACGCGTCCGCGACATCGCCCGCCGCATCGATCTCGACACGCTGAACTTCGAGTTCGGTTCGGCAACCATTCCCGAAAGCGAGGTCGAGAAGCTGCAAGGCGTGGCCGAGGCCATGCAGAAGCTGCTGGCCAAGAATCCGGCCGAGACCTTCCTGATCGAGGGCCACACCGATGCCGTCGGTTCGGACGTCGCCAACCTGGCGCTGTCCGACCGCCGCGCCGAGGCCGTCGCCAACGCTCTGAGCAGTGTCTTCGACGTCCCGCCGGAAAACCTGAGCACACAGGGTTACGGCGAGCGCTACCTCAAGGTGAAAACGCAGAAGCCGGAACGCGAGAACCGGCGCGTCGCCATCCGCCGCATCACGCCGCTGGTAGCGCCGGTCGCCAGCGCAAAGTAGGCGCCTAGCCGCTGGAGCGGTTCACCGTTTCTGTGAACCGCTCCAGCTTTCTGTCCGAAGCAATTGCGGACGGAGAACCAACGCACTTTTCCTGGAATTGCTTGACCTGTTGCCTCACGCAATTCCGGACGAAAAACCGCTACGCACTTTTCCTGGAATTGCTCTGCGGCATTGATTCGCCACAATGGGAGTCCCAGATATTAACAGGGTTCCCTGCCCCGTCCCGTCCTGAACGGGACGTCAAGAGGCCCGGCCGGCTTACTCCACCGACCGGGTCTTTTGTTAGGATCAATCGGAATCAACGGATCCGGCTTGGCGCATTCGTGTCCTGCCAGGACGCACCACCCGCCAGGACGTTGCCGTTTTCTTGGAAAAGCGGACACACCCTGACTTTTGCTTCCGCGCAATTCCGGATGCAAAACCGCTACACACTTTTGCTCGAATTGCTCTACAAGACGACGCCGACTGGAAGCACGGACGCATTTTATGAAACGCCTCGAACTCGCCATCGAATCCATCATCCTGGCCTCGCGCTGGCTTCTGGTGGTGTTCTATCTCGGGCTGGGCCTGGCGCTTGCCATCTATGCGCTTTCCTTCGGCAAGAAACTCTACGAATTCGTGAGCACCGTCATGGTGCTGGGCGACACCGACACGATCCTGAAAATCCTCGGCCTCATCGATGCCGCCCTCGTCGCATCGCTCGTCGTCATGGTCATCATCTCCGGCTACGAGAACTTCGTCAGCCGTTTCGACGAGCATGAGGGCAAGGTGCACTGGCTGGGCACGATCGATGTCGGTTCGCTGAAGGTGAAGGTCGCCTCGACCATCGTGGCGATCTCGTCGATCCACCTGCTGCAGGTGTTCCTGAACTCCTCGTCCTACTCCACCGACCAGTTGATGTGGCTGACCATTATCCACCTCACCTTCGTGCTTTCCGCGCTGATGCTGGCTTATATCGATCGTCTGATGGGGCACGGAAAAGACGACAAAAGCCGTTCGCCCGACTGATCCTGGCGTTCGCCGATCGGTTCTAAAACAGCCCGGTCACCTTGGTTTCCGAGCGCGCAAACACCTCATCCGGCACAAAGAAGTCTCCGGCCAGAGGCCCCTTTGCTCCCGGCGCGTATTTCGAGAAATCGCTGACACCTTCAGCGCGCAGCACTTCCTCATCGATGTAGAAATTGCCGGTCGCCTCGCGCGACGAGCGCGTCAGGATTGCATGTGCCGCATCTGCCATGATCTCGGGCGAACGGCTCATCGCCGCGACCGTTTCGCCACCGAGCAGATTGCGTACCGCCGCGGTGTCGATCGCCGTCAACGGCCACAGCGAATTGACTGCGATCCCCGCCGGGGCGAATTCCGCACTCATGCCCAGCGTGCACATCGACATGCCGAACTTCGCCATCGTGTAGGCGACATGGCCCTTGAACCACTTGGCTTTCATGTCGAGCGGCGGCGCCAGATTCAAAATATGAGGGTTTGACGCTAACTTCAGGTGCGGAATGCACATTTTGGAAACGAGAAACGTACCGCGCGTGTTGATCTGATGCATCAGATCGTAGCGTTTCATGTCGGTTTCGAGCGTGCCGGTGAGCTGGATGGCACTGGCATTGTTGACGCAGATGTCGATGCCACCGAAACGCTCGACGGTCCTTGCCACGGCTTCCGCGACCTGTGTTTCCTCGCGGATGTCGCACAGCACCGGGAGCCCTCGGCCACCAGCCTTTTCGATCTCTTCGACGGCCGTGTGAATGGTACCGGGCAACTTGGGATGCGGCGTGTCGGTCTTGGCGGCGATGGTGACATTGGCGCCATCGCGGGCGGCGCGCAAGGCGATCGCCAGCCCGATGCCGCGCGACCCGCCGGAGATGAACAGTGTTTTTCCCTTGAGCGACATGCATCGGCCTCCCTGCAGCAATGACCGATCCTTGCCCGACCGGGACAGGGATGCAAGATGCGAGCGCCTTTGACGATGATAACGCTGGGGAGACTAGAGCATTTCTGGCGAAAACAGAATCGCCGGCAATGCTCTATCTTCTTGTTTTGACGCAATTTCCGGACGCAAAAGCGCTACGCACTTTTGCTGGAATTGCTCTAGACCAGCACCAGGCCCTGCCGCATCGCAATCGCGATCGCGTCGGTGCGATTGGCTGCTCCAAGCTTGGTCAGGATCGCCGCGACATGGAACTTGGCGGTATGCACGGAAATGTCGAGCCGGCGGGCAATCACCTTGTTGGGCGCGCCCTCGGCAAGCAGGGCCAGCACCTCCGCCTCGCGCGGCGACAGCGACGGCCGCGCCAGGATCTCGTGTTCGCCATGATGATCGCCTGTCTCGGCCGGGAAGCCGGCATCCAGGGCCTCTTCATCGCGCACGGCGTGGTATCCGGCCGCCGCCAGTCGCGCCGCGGCAGCGATCAGCCCGTGCTCGGCATTCGGCGGCAGGACGGCGAAGACGCGGCCCGCATTGCCGTTGACGGCGGCGACGGGACGAGACGACAGGAGCACCAGCGGCGCATCCAGCTGAAGGCCGGCATTGTCGACGATAGCCACATCGACGCCTGACCCGCTGCCAGCCGCAACAGGCGCGAACTCCTCTCCCGCGGCCAGCGACGCAGACAGCCGTTCGGCCCGCCCGGCATCGCCGAGCGCGATCAGCACTGTCAGTCGCCTGTCTGCCATCGATCCTCTCAGTTCAGCGGCTTTTCACCGATCGTCACGGCAACCTCGTTGCGGCTGCCACCGCGCAGGATGCCGAGCTTGACTTCCCTGCCTGCACTGTCCGGCCCCAGCCTGCGCATCAGGTCGCGAGGCCCTCCCACCGGTTCGCCGTTCCAGGCCACGACGATGTCGCCGACATGCAGGCCGGCAGCCTTGGCCGGACCGCTGCCGTCCAATCCCATCACCATGGCGCCGATGGTGTCGCCGTCACGCGCGGGATGCAGGGCCGCGCCCAGATAACCGCGCACGACATGCCCTTTTTCCTTAAGCACAGCCACCGTGCGCTCGATCGTCTCGAACGGGATGACCAGCGCGCGGCGGCGTGGTCCGAACAGAAGCATGCCGATCAGCCCGCCTCTGGCATCCAGCACAGGGCCGCCTTCGAAACGGCTGCCAGCACCGACCGCGAGGTTGATGCGACGGTCGATCGTACCGCCACGCATGGAACGCCAGGCAGGCCCCACCTCACCGACCGTTCCAAGCACCGCAAGAGCCGCGCCATCGCTGTTGCCGAGCGCAATCGCGACATTGCCGGGGCGCAGGGCTGCCGCTTGTGTCAGCACCGGCAGACCAGTTCGTTCGGTCTTCAGCAAGACCACGCCCGTCGAGGGATCGCGGCCGGCGAGCGTCGCCTTGGCACGTTCACCAGAGCCGAGCGTCAATTCGATTTCATCGTCGGCATCCAGAACCTCCTCGGCGGCAACGAAATAGCCGGCGCCCCAGTGGAAGGCTGAGGTGGTGCGGCCATGGTGCGCGTTGAGACTGGCGACGGCAGCTGCCGCGCCTTCCGCGATATCGGCGACGGCGTCCGAGAAGGCGCCAAGATTGAAGTCGCTCATGATGACCTCCGGGATTGTTGGTTCCCCAGATATCGCTGGCTCGCACCGGCAATGATACTCGCCTGACGGCTAGGAAGAGCGGCTGCTGGCCATCTGGTCAGGTCGCGGTGAAAGCCGTTGCTCCGCACATATAGGCATCGATCCGCGTTTTCACATGGGAAGCCTGCCATGGCGCTGCCAGCTCTCGATCCTGCTCCGCGGGACGACACCCTGCTTGATGCCTATTCCACCACGGTCGCCGACGCCGTCGACCGCATCGGCCCCGCTGTCTGCCGCATCGAGCGGATTGGTGGGCGCGCGGGGCACGGTTCGGGTTTCGTCATTTCGCCGGACGGCTTGATCGTCACCAATTTCCACGTTGTCGGCGATGCGCGAGCGGTGCGTGTCGCCATGCCCGACGGCACGGTCGATGAAGGACGTGTGCTCGGTGCCGACCCGGACACCGACATCGCGCTGGTGCGCGCTGGTGGCTCTTTCGCCAATGTCGCACCGCTCGGCGACTCCAAACGGCTCAGGCGCGGCCAGATCGCGATCGCCATCGGCAACCCGCTGGGGTTCGAGTGGACGGTCACCACCGGTGTCGTCTCGGCGCTCGGTCGTTCCATGCGTGCCACAACTGGGCGCCTGATCGATGACGTCATCCAGACCGACGCGGCGCTCAATCCCGGCAATTCCGGCGGTCCACTTGTATCCTCCGCTGGCGAAGTCATCGGCGTCAACACCGCCATGATCCCCGGCGCGCAAGGCATCGCCTTCGCGGTCGCTTCCAACACCGCCAATTTTGTCATCGCCGAAATCATCCGCTTCGGCCGCGTACGCCGCGCCTTCATCGGCATTTCCGCCGACACGACCAACCTGCCGCGTCGGGCAGCCCTGCTTTCGCAGGTCACCAGCAGCACGGCAGTGCGGCTGCGCAGCATCGAGCCCGGCGGCCCCGCAGCAAAGGCCGGCCTGAAGGAAGGCGATATCATCGCCGCGATCGACGGGCGGCCGGTGACCGGCGTTGATGATCTGGTCCGGATGCTCGATGCCGAGCGCATCGGCCGCGAGACGGTCTGCACCGTGCTGCGCCGCACCGGCATCAGCCGCATCGCGGTGACGCCGGTGCCAAGAACCGGCTGAAATTACCAGCCGGCAAGCACGATCTTGCCCAGCGTCGTGCCGGATTCGATCTGGGCGTGCGCACGCATCAAATTCGCAGCCGAGATATTTCCGTAGTTGTCGGTGATGGTCGACTTGACCTTGCCGGCATCGACCAGCCCGGCCACCCTGGTCAGAAGCTCATGCTGCCGGATGACATCTGCGGTCTCGTATACTGGCCGAGCGAACATCATCTCCCAGTGCAGCGACAGCGCCTTCGATTTGAACAGCATGATGTCGAAGGATTTCGGATCATCGATCAGCGCCACCCTGCCCTGCGGCGCGATCAGCTTGGCGATCTCGCCGGCGTGTGCATCGCTGTGGGTCAATGAAAAAACGAAAGCCGGCGCCCCGACACCAAGTGCTGCGACCTGATCCGCCATCGCCTTGCTGTGGTCGATCACATGATGCGCGCCGCGCGCCTTCACCCATTCGACCGTTTCGGGCCGTGAGGCGGTGGCAATGACCGTAAGGTCAGTCAGTGCGCGCAAGAGCTGGATGGCGATCGAGCCGACACCACCGGCAGCGCCGACGATGACGATGGCGTTGGCCGCGCCGGCAACCGGCCGGGTCACATCCAGCCGGTCGAACAGCGCCTCATAGGCGGTGATCGACGTCAGCGGCAGGGCGGCTGCCGCCGCGAAATCCAGGGAGCGAGGCTTCAGTGCCGCGATCCTCTCGTCGACGAGATGGAATTCGGCATCCGAGCCGGGCCGGTTGATGGCTCCAGCATAGAAGACCTCGTCGCCGGGCTTGAACAGGCTCGCTTCGGGACCGGTTTCAACGACAACGCCGGCGGCATCCCAGCCTAGCACCCTGTGCTGACCATCGACCGGTTTCGCGTTGGCACGGACCTTGGTGTCGACCGGGTTGACCGAAACAGCCTTGACCTCGACCAGTATGTCCCGGCCAAGGGCCTTTGGGCGCGGCAGCTCTATGTCGACGAGGGACGAAGGGGCCGAGATCGGCTGTGGTTCCAGATACCCAATGGCGCGCATGGCATGTCTCCTTTTTGCGTACATGCCAGATGTGCTTTATGTACATTGATCGCAAGAATGCACTTTTATTGTACATAGTGTCGAAAATGATACCGTGGAGACATCCTGTGGGCCGCATCCGTCATCAAGATCTGCGCAATTCCCCGGCCTGCCCGGTGGAAGGCACATTGGAACTCATTGGCGGCAAGTGGAAAGGTGTCATCCTCTACCACCTCATCCAGAAGGGCACGCTTCGCTTCAACGAATTGCGCCGCAAGATGAACGTCACCCAGCGCATGCTGACCAATCAGTTGCGCGAACTGGAGACGAGCGGCCTGATCGACCGCAAGGTCTACGCGGAAGTTCCTCCCAAGGTCGAATATTCGCTGACCGAGCGTGGGCGGTCACTGGAGCCGATCATCCTGGCCCTGAAGCGCTGGGGTGACGATAATATTCTCGCCACAGATTACGTCGCGCCAGGCAACTGCTAGCGATCTCATGTTCCTGCAGGCGGATTGAATCCGTCGAACACCTTGCGCAGGAAATTCACCAGCCAGACCGCCAGTTCACCATTCGGATCCAGATCCGGATCGAAGATCGTCACGTTCATGCCGACGCAACCCGGCCTGGCGACCAGCGCGGCTAGGATGGCAATGAGCTGATCCGGATCGATACCCGGACTGCCGGGAGAATCGACCGCCGGCATGACCGCCTGATCGAGCGCGTCGACGTCGAAATGCACCCAGTGGCGACCGTGGCTTGCCAGCACGGGCTCGGCTTTGGCAAGAACTCCTGCTGCGCCAAGCTCCTGTGCGGCGAAGACATCGACCTGTGTGATATCCGTGGCTTCGATGTCACGCCAAGCGTAATCGGTATCGCGGTTCTCACGCTCGCCGATCTGCATCACCTGATCGTCGTGGAGCAAGGGGCCTGCTATGCCCGGCCAATCGGTGAGCAGTGTTTCGCCGCGCCCCGTTGCGGCCGCCAGATCCATGCCGGCGGCCGAGCCAAGCGGCAGGTTGTCGTCGTCATTGCCGGGATGACGGAAGTCGCTGTGGCCGTCGACATGAACCAGCGACAACGGTCCCGAGCGTCGCGCACCCGCCAGGGCGCCGAGCAGGATCGTGCAGTCACCGCCGATGATGAGCACAAACGCCCCTCGCCCGATCGTATCGGCGACAATATCTGCCAGTCGCAGGTTGAAGCTCCGGATCGCAGGACCATTGCGCAGTTTCGTGCCCGGCTGCGGCTCGGTGCTGTAGGCAGGGCGTTCCAGATCGATGACCTGCGCCGGCGCCAGCGCTTGGATGAGACCGGCCTCCGTCAGCGCCTGCGGCGCCCGCCATGTGCCGGGCTCATGGCGCGGCCTCAGTGGACGCAAACCAAGGTTGAAGGGAGCTCGGATAAGGTTGATGTCACGCATGGAAAGGGCCCGTTTCAACGGGCCCAGCATAAGTTGCACGTGATGTCGGCGCCATCTCGCAGAGGCACCCCGGCGGTTCGCTACCGACATGCCCTGTCAGTTGACTTACCGGCTACTTGCCGACTGCCTCAGGCGCGAATTGTGCCAGGAACTCCTCGCTCGGAGGGATCGGCTTGATGACATCAATCAGGACCCCGTTCGGATCGCGGGTGATGAAATGGCGCTGGCCGAATGCCTCGTCACGCAGCGAACGCAGGATCGGCAACCCGGCCGCCACGATCCGCTCATGCACGGCATCGACATCCTTCACCTCGAAGTTGATGAGCAGCCCCGACGCACGCCCCCGTCCCTCCACCGGGATGGTCTCATGGTCGCCCTGCACGATGCCGAGATTGACGCGTTTGTCCTCGGACGACTGCAGGTGCACGTACCAGTCGCTTTCGAACAGGGGCTTGAAGCGGAAATGCTCGACGTAGAAGGCGGTGGTGCCGGCGACATCGCCGGTCATCAGCACGGGATAATAGCTGGTAGTTTTCATGGCTTTCCTTCCTCTCGAAATAAACATACAGTCTGCATGTAGATTGAATTAACATACAGGCTGCATGTATGCAAGAGGCGAATTCGCGCCGGTCCAACCGTGACCGCACCGAGGCCACGCGCGGCGAGCTGATCGCCGCCGCACGGCGGCTTTTCACCGAGAAATCCTACGCGGAGACTGGCACTCCGGAGATCGTGGCCGCAGCCGGCGTCACGCGCGGCGCGCTCTATCATCACTTCGCCGACAAGCAGGCGCTGTTCCGGGCCGTGGTCGAGGCCGAGGCAGCTGCGGTCGCGAAAACGATAGAACAGGCCACTCCGCGCACGCTGTCAGCACGGGACGCGCTGCTGGCCGGCGGCGAGGCCTATGTCGCGGCCATGAGCCTACCCGGCCGCACGCGGCTGCTGCTGCTCGACGGGCCGGCGGTGCTCGGACGCGCCGAGATGGACGATATCGACGGCCGGCACGGCAATCGCACCTTGCGCGAAGGACTGGCAGCGACCATGCGCGCAGGCGACCTGCCCAAGCTACCGCTGGAAGCGCTGACATCCCTTTTGGGAGCGGCATTCGACCGTGCCGCGCTCGCAGTCGATGCGGGCGCATCCGCGCAGGACTATCGTGCCGTGCTTGCCGCAGTCGTCGACGGGTTGATGCGCAAGACCTCTTCCTGATCCGCCGTTCCGTGCCTTTTCCGGTCGCTCATCTGCTGCAGCGTCGAACAGGCAGTCGGCAATTCCTGCCTGAACCGCTCGATCAGCCAGGTTCCTGCCGGCCCGGGCGGCGCATCCGCCCGGTAGAAGGCATGCAGCGGGTAAGGCCGCTCCGGATAAGGCTCGAGATCGAGCACCTTCAGGCGCCCCGCCTGCACATCCTGCAGGATCATCCAGGTCGGCAGACCGCCCCAGCCAAGGCCGGATACGATCAGGTCCCGTTTTGTCCCCATGTCCGTCATGCGCCAGGTGCGATAGGCAAAGACGCTGAATTCCTTGCCTTCGGTGACCTTGCTGACGTCGGAGACGACGAGCTGGATATGCTCGCGCACAAAAGACAGCGGCACCCTGCCTTTGTACATTGCCAGCGGGTGGCCCGGCGCAGCGACCGGCACCATCGAAGCCTCGCCGATGCGCACCGACACCAGATCGTCGCCGAGATCACGCGGCGATCCGCCGAAGCTCAGATCGCTGAGCCGCCGCGCAAGCTGCTCCCAGATCACGCCGAGCGCGCCGACGTTGAGTTTCAGCGTTACGGATGGAAATTCGGCCTCGAAGGCTGCCAGGGCCCTGACCAGGGCTGGCGAAGGCACCGTCACGTCGACGGCAATCGTCACCTCCGCCTCCAGTCCGCGCTTCAGCCCGTCGGCGCGGGCGCGGATATCCTGCAGGACGCCGACCATGCGACGTGCATCCGCCAGCATCGCCTTGCCTTCGACGGTGAGTATCGGCTCACGGGTGCCTTCGCGGGTGAAGAGCCTGAGTTCGAGCTGCGCCTCCAGATTGGCGATGGTGTAGCTGATCACCGATTGCGCGCGGTTCAGATGGCGCGCCGCACCGGAGAAGCTGCCGGTTTCAGCCACGGCCAGGAACACCTGCAATTGGTCGAGGGTCGGGTTCGCCAACATAGCTTATCTAATCCATGGATATATTCGATAGATATTTTCCCAATTTTTTAGATCGATGTCGAGCGCTATCTGTCTCTTCGAAATCAGGCGGTCGCCCGCCATCACCAACGGAGAGCTGAAATGTCCAACATCCTTCTCGTCACCTCGAGCCCGCGCGGCGAGGCTTCGCATTCAACCCGGGTCGCCACCGAGCTGGCCAACAAGCTGCAGGCTGCCCTGCCCGGATCCACGCTGAAAAAGCGCGATCTCGTTGCCAATCCGCTGCCGCATATCGAGCCGGATTATGCCAGCGGCATTTTCACGCCGGCGGAGGCACGCACGCCTCGCCAGACCGAGGTTGTCTGTGTTTCCGACGCCGCCGTTGACGAACTGCTTGCCGCCGATCACATCATACTGGCCACCGGCTTCATCAATTTTTCGATTTCCTCGACACTGAAATCCTGGATCGACCACATCATGCGTTCCGGCCGCACGTTCTCCTACGGTGCGAACGGCCCGCAAGGTCTGGTTACGGGCAGGAAGGTCTATGTGGTGCTGGCGTCGGGCGGCGTCTATTCCGAAGGTCCGGGTGCCGTGATGGACTTTGCCGTCCCGTATCTGAAAAGCGTGCTGGCCTTCAACGGCATGACCGATGTGGAAATCATTCGCGTGGAAGGTGCCGCGAAGGGTGAGGAGGCATTGAATGCCGCACTCGCCAAAGCCGGAAAACAGGTCGACGCACTTGCCGCCTCGGTGGCCGGATCAGCTCTCCAGGCTGCCGCGGCCTAACAGAGTCGACCAAAAGCAACAGCCGCCGTGTCGCCACGGCGGCTGTTGTGTTTTCGGGGCCAGAAAACGACAGGTCAGCCGAAAATGCGCTCGCCTTGCTCGTCGATGAGCTGCACGCCCTTCTTCAGCGTGATGTCGACGGCATCATCAAGCCCGGCAAAACGGTCGGCACGGATGAAACGGTGTTCCTTCACGACGCCATCGATCTCCTTCGAGATGACACCGCAGGTCTGGTATTGCCCGTCCGCCTTGTACGGCGTCGCCGCGATGCTGAAACCCTTGTGCTCGATCTCCTTGACCGGCTTGGCCTTGCCAGGTTCTTCCGGTTCACTGCCGCCGCCACCACCGAAGAGACGTTTGAAAAAGGACATGGGGCGACCTCCACCGATTCAGCAACGCAGTGGTTCAAAGACAGCCTGCGCGGGTTCCACCGTTCAGTAGCCGTCCTGACAGCAACGGGCAAGCGCGCTGGGATCCATCGGCCTGCCCCTTGCCTGTGCCGTCAGAGCGTTTCCGTTTTTCACGGAAACGCGGAGATGCTCTAACTCTTTGTTTTTACGCAGTTCCGGGCGGAAAACCGTGACATACTTTCCTGGAATTGCTCTAGTGGCTCAGCGCTTGACCAGCGTCTCCAGCGCCTCGGCAGCCTCCTTCAGGATGCTGGCTGCTTCGGCCTGCTTGTCGGCAGGTGCCTCGAGGATCTCGGCAAGTGCCGCACGCAGGCGGCGGCGAAGCAGCTTCAGTTCCGGATTGCGGCGTTCGTCGTGGTCGTGGCGCCGCTCGCGATCGTCATCCCAGCCGAACCACTCGCGCGCCTTGGCCATCTTGGCGCTGACCCGCTCGAGATGATCGAGCGCACGCTCGACCATGTCGCGGTTTTCCTCCAGATGAGCCGCACCGGCCTCGGTGATGGAAAACACCTTCTTGGCACCTTCGGTGGACGAGATGGCATAACCGGCTTCTTCCAGGAAAGTCAGCGTCGGATAAACCACGCCCGGGCTCGGGCTGTAGATGCCGGAGGAACGCTCTTCCAGCGCCTTGATGATGTCGTAGCCGTGGCGCGGCGCATCCGACAACAGGGAAAGCACGATCAGCTTGAGATCGCCATCGCCGAACATGCGGCCGGCTCTCAGCATTTCGCCGGGGCCGCCATGACCGCGCCGGCCGTGCCCGAAGGGACCGTGACCGCCACGGCCGCCGCCGAAACGACCGGCCATGTGCCAGAACGCGCGCTCGGCGCGCTCCCCGAATGAATGATGTCTGTGCATATTTAACTCCATGCGTTATGTCTTACGATATATCTTAATTAAGATGCCGCCCTCGATGAGTCAAGATATATCTTACGATGCATCTTACACGTGTTGAAGCAGATATTGATTCTTATGAACGCCGCCGCTATATGGGCGGCGAAGGCGATCGCCTCTCCGTAAGCGTCTGACGTCAAGCAACGCATCCAATCCCGGTTCTGCCGGGCTGCCCACGAGGCCAAGGATGCCCTGCTGTGAACCGGAGCTTTTCGGAAAACTTCCATGACAAACGATACCACTCGGCGCAGGCGACTGCCTGCACGCTACGCTGCCATCATCAGCCCGCTTGTTCTTTCGCTGCTGATGACCTTCATCGTCTCGTTGATCTCGACGCTGAAGAGCCTCGGCCTTCACCCGTCCATGCCCAGCATCTGGATGGTCGCCTGGGGCCTGTCCTGGCTGGTCGCCTTTCCTACCCTGCTCGTCGTTCTGCCGATTGTGCGCCGCATCGTCGGGATGGTCTGCGAGCCGGCACGTTGAGCGGAGGTGCTTCGGCACCTCCCCTTCTTCAGGCGAGATGAAGCAGTACCTCCCGCCGGTGCGGAAGGTTGCGATGCTCGAAAAGATAGATGCCTTGCCATGTCCCGAGCCCAAGACGGCCGCCGCAGACAGGGATCGAGATCGAGACCAGCGTCAGCGCGCTCTTGATATGCGCCGGCATGTCGTCCGCCCCCTCGAAACGATGGACGAGATAGTCCATCGAGGGATCATCTGCCGCCGGCACCAGCCTGCGGAAGAAGGCTTCCAGGTCGCGCCTCACATCCGGATCGGCATTTTCCTGGACGACGAGCGAGCAGGACGTATGCCGCACAAAAGCGGTCAGCAATCCTGTTTCGATTCCGGCATCGACGACGAACCGTGCGGTCTGATCCGTGAACTCGTAGAGCCCGGGACCACTGGTCGTGATGGTGAGCAGTTTCTGCGTACCCGCCAGTGTCTCGATGCCTCTATTGCTGCGTGGTCAGGGCCAGCTTTGCGCTGAGCGCCACGAAGGCGGCGGCGAAGCTGCGTCTCAACCACGTCATCACGCGCACGCTGCCGATGATGCGGTCGCGCACCGAAGCCGCGCACAGGCCATAGATGGCAAAGATGATGAAGGTCGCTGCCATGAACACGCCCGACAGTTCCAGCATGCGCGCCAGCACATTCGGTTCGTTGGGCGCGATGAATTGCGGCAGGAAGGCCACGAAGAAGATCGAAAGCTTCGGATTGAGCAGGTTGATGAGCACGCCATCGATCAGGACCTGACGGACACTGCGGGCATCGGGCTTCGCCTCCACCTTCAGCGCACCGTGTTCGCGCAGGCTCTGCCAGGCCATGTAGAGCAGATAGGCAACGCCGGCATATTTCACGACCTCGAAGGCGATGGCGCTGGCATGCAGCAGGGCCGCCAACCCGGTCAACGCGGCAACCAGATGCGGCACGATGCCCAGCGTGCAGGCGAAAGCCGCCAGCACGCTCGCCCGTCCGCCGCGCGAGAGCCCCGCGGCAAGCGTATAGACGACGCCGGTGCCCGGTGAGGCGACGATGATCAAAGTGGTGAGCAGGAATTCGGGCGACATGGGCGTCTCTTCAGTTGGACGGTTCGGGTGAACCCTGTTGACGTACCACACTTGGCGATGCGCCATAAAGACCACGGAACTGGCGGCCGAAATGCGAGCGTGAGGCATAACCGGCCGCGCTGACAGCAGCCGTGACGTTCCCCTCGCCCCTGGCAAGGACATCGTGAGCAAGCTGCATGCGCGTGGCTGAAAGCACCACCCTCAGCGAAGTGCCCTCGCCTGCAAGCTGACGACGCAATGTCGAGGCGCCCATGCCAAGCGCCTGACCAAGCATCTCGGCCGTCCAGCGCTGCGCCGGTGCCGAAGCGACCAGCAACGCAATACGTTCCGGCAGCGAGGCTTCAAACAGCCAGGCTGCAGCCGGCACGTTGTGCAGCAGAAGCAGCACTTCAGTCAGCCTGTGCTCGGCCAGCAACGCCGCGTGACCGGATGCGGCGAGCACAGGCGCAGCGTGGCAGAGCGCCGTAACCAGATCTTCCGACAGTGGCACACGCAGATCGAGCCCGGCAGCGGCGGCTCTGGACGGTCGGCCAAGGCGACGCACCGATTCCGGCACATGATCCACTTCAACGATAAGGGACTCGTAGATGCCGCTCGTCTCGGCCGGCACATTGACGACGTCGAAGGCTCGCCCATGCGGAAAGACGAACACGTCACCTTCTTCGAAACGCTGCCCGGCGTCGCCCAGCCAGATCTCCTTGGAACCGCTGAGAACGACGCCGATAAGCGGCTTCTCGTTGCTGATCCGGGCAAGCCGCTCAGCCGTAAAACAACAATAGCTGAACAGCTGCCGTCCATGCGGGTGCATGCCGGGCCGCTTTTGTGGTCGTGCCGGGTCGAGTGCGAGCGGCCGCAATGCCTGCAACAAGCGCTTGGCAAGACGGGACGATTTCGTGTCACTCATTCGCCCAGCCTAGTCCGCCGCTGCGTATCTGCGCAACACGAATGAGCGTTTCCGGCACAAAATTCGAGCACTTCCGACACCACTCGCGCGACGCCAGATCGTAGACCTCGATCCACCGTCAACACAGGATCGAACGACGATGCTCAGAAATTTCATCTTCGCAGCGGCTATCGCCACCACCGCGGGCACCGCAACTGCCGCACCGCAGGTTGAACTGTGGCGCCTCGATTGCGGTCGCATCGCGGTCGGCGATCTCAGCGTCTTTTCCGATACCTTCGCCTATGCCGGTGAAAAAAGGACGCTTACCGACAGTTGCTACGTTGTCAGGCACGGCAACGACTACATGCTGTGGGACACTGGTCTGCCTGCTGCACTGCTCGGCAAACCACTCGCGGCCAACGACGTGCTGGCGCCGACGCTCGACCGCACGGTTCCGGATCAGCTCAGGGAGATCGCCATCAAACCGGAAGCCATTAGCCTGATTGGAATCAGCCACTATCATTTCGACCATGTCGGTCAGTCCGCCAGTTTCCCGAAGGCACGCTTGATGATCGGCAGGGCCGATCTGGAAGCGCTGAAGTCGAAGCCGGTGCCGTTCGGCGCCGAACCCTCCCTCCTGGCGCCCTGGCTCAGCTCTGGTGCGCCGCTGGACGCTGTTGAAGGCGACAAGGATGTCTTCGGCGACGGCTCGGTTGTCATGCTGTCTACCCCCGGCCATACACCCGGCAGCCACGCGCTGCTGGTACGGCTCGCCGAGAAGGGACCAGTCCTGCTCAGCGGTGATGTCGCCCACTTTGAAAAACAGTTCGAGACGGGCGGTGTCCCACCCTTCAACACCAACCGGGCCGACAGTCTCGCTTCGATGACGCGACTGCAGTCGATGGCCAGGGCGCTTGGCGCAACCCTGATCGTCCAGCACGATGCGGACGATGTCGCCAAGCTGCCGACCTTCCCGGCCAGCGCGAAATAGCCGGCCCGAAAAGACAGCCCGGCCAATGACTTGGCCGGGCTTTCCGAATCTGCTCCCGAACGCGTTGAATCAGTTTCTCCGATCGAGACTGCTGCCGGTCGACGGCCCCGCGCATTGCAAAAGCGTCACTTCCATTCATCACCAAACTGCCGCACTGTTGCCTTTGGGTCTTGGGTGTCGTTGTCCTCGCGTTTTGACGAAACCCTGCCTTGCGCCCTCCAATTGTCACGATCGAGCCAACCGCTGCCGCCAGAAGCACTGGCGTTGTGTCCGCTTCCGTACTTTCACCATCACAGGGCGCGCATGCCGATTTGCGCCTCAGCGTCGGCGCGTCCTGCCTGCTGCATCTGTCGCTGCTGGCCGCTGTGATGTTGCTGCCCATCCCGCAAACTCTGCGGCTACCCCCAATCGAAAGCATCAAGGTCGATTTTGTGCCGGCGCCGAAGCCACCGGAACCGGTGCAGCAAGGCAAACCAGCCGTAGCGCCCAAAGCTGTGCCGAGTGCTCCTGCAACGCAGCCGGTCACCCAGGCCCCGCGCCCAACACCCGCCGAGCCACCGATGGTCAAGGCCGAGAAACTCTATTCAGCGCAGGTTCTTGCCGATCCGCGCAGCCGCAGCGCGCGCAAGGCTCTGCCGCAACTGGCGCCGCAGGAGCGGGTCATCCAGCTCTGCAACATAGAGGCCCTCGCGCAACTGCGCCGGCAGGGAACCGGCTTCCAGCCCGACATGGTCGTTCCATACGCGATGAAGGATGCGAAGGTGACGGACCATGCGCTCGAGGCAAAAGGTGCGGCGATGCGCAGCAGAAAGCATTGGTACGGGCTCGCGTTCAACTGCGAGGTGGCACCGGACCTCAAGACCGTCGTCGCCTTCGAATTCCTGCTTGGTGCGGAGATTCCACGAGACCAATGGGCAGAGCATGATCTGTCCCTGGACGACGGCCCCGCCGATTGAGCCAACATGCGTCCAGCCTCTGGGCTAACAGGGCCTACCAGACAACCCTTTGAATTCCTGCGCGAAACAGGCCTTGCCATTGGCTCTGTATATCTTCGGATATAACTGGACTCTTTTAATCAGGTATAATATCCGAACGCCGTTCAATCGGAATCCAAAAGCCTGTCATGAAATTCCCAAGCCTGTTCGCAGCGGCGCTGATCAGCGGCACCGCCCTCTCCAACCATGCCTTTTCGCAAGTCCAGCAACCGATTCTGGAAGTCGACGGCAATCTTGCCTATGGCAGCGGCACTGGCGGCATCGGCCTGTTCCTGCCCTGGCAACTCGACAACGGCAATGCCGCCTTCTTCGACGCCAGCGGCAGCTTCGTCGAAGGTTCGGCGCGCCAGGGTTCCTTCGGCCTCGGCTATCGCCATCGCGCCGCGAATGACTGGGTCTATGGTGCCTACGGCTATTTCGACAGCTTCAACAGCGAGTACGGCCACAACTTCAAGCAACTGTCCTTCGGTGCCGAAGCGCTCGGGCCGCTCTACGAGGCACGCGCAAACGTCTACCTGCCGCTGACCGACGAGAAGGCCATCGCCAGCCTCAGCCGCGTCTTCATCACCGGCGACGAACTGAAATTCCGCGCCGGCGGTGAAATTGCCCGCGGCGGTTTCGATGCGGAAGCAGGTGTTCGGCTGCCACTGTTCCCGGAAGACATGGCTGCCCAGATGAAGATCTTCGGTGGCACCTATTGGTACGACGGCAAGGGAGCGATTGACGACACGCTCGGCATCAAGGCACGGGCGGAACTGAGCTTCGCCGGTCTTCCCGATGTTTCGGGCTCGACATTGGCGCTCGGCGCTTCTGTCTCCTACGACAAGCAGGACCGCAGCGAGTTCGCCGTCACCGCGCGCCTGCGTGTTCCGCTCGGCGGGTCCAGCCGTGTCGGCCAGGAAGCCTTCGACCCGATGTACCAGCATGTCGAACGCGCCGATTTCATCCGCACCTATGCCGGCGCTACAGGTGCCGTGGAGGCGGCGGAATTCGCCTCGGATGGCCGCAAGGTTGGCAAGGTGGTCAACGTCTCGGCCGCCAGTGGCGACGCCAGGGCCATCAACGCCGCGTTGACCGCGGCCGGAAAGGACGCACTTGTCCTGGCCAGTGGCGACATCACGCTTGGCCAGACCATGCAGCTTGGCGTCGGGCAATACATGCTTGGCGGCGGCGGCGTCATCGCGGTGCGCGGCACCACCAGCCGCTTCGAGGCCGCCTTCCGCAACGATGGCGCCGCAACGCGCCTGAGCGGCTCAAATCCACTCGCCAACGTCGTCGCCATGGCCTCGGGCAGCACGATCGACCATCTCGCCGTCAGCGGCGGCCTGAGCGGTATCGCCAGCAACGGGGCAGCCGGGATCACGGTTCGCGATGTCCAGATCAGCAAGACCGCCGGCGATGGCATCCGCCTCGACAATGTCACCGGCGCACTCGTCGAAAAGACATCGATCCGCGACCTCTACATCTGCAATAACAATTCGGACTGCGAATTCGCGGTCGGCAACCCGAACCGCGCGCCTCATGCTGCAATCAGCGCCCTCGGCACCAGCGGGTTGACCGTACGCGACACAACCATCGACAGCGTCACTTACGGCATCTTCGCCGGCAGCCGCATCGACGACAACGACTGGCCACCGGTCATCACCCAGGCGGCCAACGGCATCACGCTCGACAATGTGACGATCAGCAAGTCACGGCGCGAAGGCGTGCTGCTGGTCGCGGCAAAAGACGTGACCATGAACAAGGTGACGGTCGACAACTCCGCGCAGGGCCTCGACATGGACCTGGTCGTGCTGCAGGGCACGTCGAACGTCGCCATCACCGACATGACGCTGAAGGGCGGCATCAATGGCCTGATGCTGGTTACCGCGTCGACCCTACCCGAGGAAGCCAGGACCACCAATGTGCGTGTCAACGGATTGTCGGTCGACAGCACCCGCAATGCCGGCATCTTCTTCAACCCGGTCTCCGACATTCATTTCAAGGATGTCGTGATCACCAATGCCGGCACCTATGGCGCCTTCGTCTATGGCAGTGATTGGGATTTCCTCGGCGGGCCGGTGAAGGACATCACCTTCAGCAACATGCGCATCGAGAACGCCGCGAAAGCCGGCCTCTATTTCATGGGGCCTGCCGTCGATGTCGGCGGCGACGTCACGATCAAGGGCACACCGCGCAATTGCCTGGTGTCGAGCTTCGGTTCCTATGTAAACGGTTCGCTGACACAGTCGCCCGGCACGTCGCTGCTTCTCAATGGGCGCGAACTCAACGCCGGTAATTTCAAGACGAATTGTCTCTGATCAGAATTGATGGCCCTCGCGCGCGTCGCGAGGGCCGTTTTTCAGCCTTTCGGCCTCACGCATTTCTTGTCACGAAAAAGCGCCCATTCCTCGCAGATGCGGCCGTTCGGCAGATGGCAATAACCGGTCTGGTTGCCGCTGGCGTCGGTTCGGATCCTGGATTTGCCGCCGATCTTCACGCAGTGAACCGAGGCTGGGTTGGCCATGCCGACCTTTTTCGCGGCCAGCGCGCCATCGCCTCCCGTGAACGGCAACGTCGCAAGGCAAGCGGCAAGCATCAGCAACGTGCGCATCGATGACCTCCAGAGCATTTCCACCTTTGTCGGAAACGCCTCACACCTTTGCTGGAATTGCTCCAAAGAAAAAGCCCGGGACTTGCCCGGGCTTCGTTGTCTTAGCTGTCGAGGAAGCTTCTCAGCTTGCGGCTGCGGCTCGGATGCTTGAGCTTGCGCAGCGCCTTGGCCTCGATCTGGCGGATGCGTTCGCGCGTCACCGAGAACTGCTGGCCGACTTCTTCCAGCGTGTGATCGGTATTCATGCCGATGCCGAAGCGCATGCGCAGCACCCGCTCCTCGCGCGGCGTGAGCGAAGCCAGCACGCGTGTGGTGGTCTCGCGCAGGTTCGCCTGGATCGCGGCATCGATCGGCAGGATCGCGCCCTTGTCCTCGATGAAATCGCCGAGGTGCGAATCCTCCTCGTCGCCCACCGGCGTCTCGAGCGAGATCGGCTCCTTGGCGATCTTCAGCACCTTGCGCACCTTTTCCAGCGGCATGGCCAGCTTTTCAGCCAGCTCTTCCGGCGTCGGCTCGCGGCCGATCTCGTGCAGCATCTGGCGCGAGGTGCGCACGATCTTGTTGATCGTCTCGATCATGTGCACCGGGATACGGATGGTGCGGGCCTGATCGGCGATCGAACGGGTGATCGCCTGCCGGATCCACCAGGTGGCGTAGGTCGAGAACTTGTAGCCGCGCCGATACTCGAACTTGTCGACAGCCTTCATCAGGCCGATATTGCCTTCCTGGATCAGATCCAGGAACTGCAGGCCGCGGTTCGTGTACTTTTTGGCAATCGAGATGACGAGGCGAAGGTTGGCTTCCACCATCTCCTTCTTGGCGATCGCTGCCTCGCGCTCGCCCTTCTGCACCTGGTTCACGATCTTGCGGAATTCCAGGATCGAGATCGCCGTCTCGGTGGCGAGGTTCTGGATCTCGGAGCGCAGGTCCTGGATCGCGTTCTGCTCGTTCTTGGTGAACTCCTTCCAACCGCGCGTCGTCAGGTTGGCGATGTTCCGAATCCAGTTCGGGTCCAGCTCGGAACCCTGGTATTCCTTGAGGAATTCCTCGCGGCGTACACCATAGCTTTCAGCGAGACGAAGAAGCTTGCCTTCGTTCTGCACCAGGCGCTTGTTGATGTCGTAGAGCTGCTCGACCAGTGCCTCGATGCGAGCCTGGTTGAGCGACAGTGACTTCACCGCCGTGATCAGCTCGTCCTTGAGCTCCTTCAGGCGCCGGTCCTGGCTCGGCGAAAGCGTACCGGCAGCGGCGAGACGGTTCTCGACCTGCTGGTCCTGCAGCTTGCGCAGCTTCTTGTAGGTGTCGGCGATGACGTCGAGCGTCTCCATCACCTGCGGGCGAAGCTCGGCTTCCATCGCTGCCAGCGACAGGCTCGCCTCGTCCTCGTCCTCTTCGTCTTCCTCGAGACCGCGCGTGTCGCCGCCGACATTGGTGATGTCGTCCTCGTCGTCGCCGCCACGGCGACGCCCGGCCTTCGGCTCTTCCTTCGGCTTTGCGTCTTCCTCGACGCGCTCGACGACCGGCGCCTGCTTGCCCTCGGGGCCGGCATAAGTGGCTTCGAGGTCGATGATCTCGCGCAGCAGGATCTTGGCTTCGTTGAGCTCGTCTCGCCAGATGATGATGGCCTGGAAGGTCAGCGGGCTTTCGCAAAGGCCCGCGATCATGGTCTCGCGACCGGCCTCGATGCGCTTGGCGATGGCGATTTCGCCTTCACGCGACAGCAACTCAACCGAACCCATCTCGCGCAGATACATGCGCACGGGGTCGTCGGTGCGGTCGGTCGGCTCCTTTTTGGCGACGGTGGCAACGGCGGTGCCGGTCTGTTCGGCAAGCTCGTTGGCGTCATCTTCCGACGAATCGGCGCTCTCGCCTTCGGCGTCGTCGCTCTGTTCGTCGTCTTCGACAACGTTGATGCCCATGTCGTTGAGCATCGCATTGATATCTTCGATGCGGTCTGGGTCCGTCTCTTCGGACGGCAGCACCGCATTCAGCTCGTCGAGCGTGACATAGCCGCGTTTCTTCGCGGCCTTGATCATCTTCTTGACAGCATCGTCGGAAAGGTCGAGCAACGGGCCGTCAGTCGTGCCCTCGCGTTCGGTTTCGACCTCTTCCTTTTCCTTAGTCGCCATTCTAAGTCTTCTCCAGGCGGCCGTCCAAAGGGCCGCTTCGCTGCTGACAAATCAGTTGCGCTCGTTCACAAACGCGCCAGTCATGCCAGTACCTGCTTCTCACTTAAGTCCAGATTAACCCTGATATCTGTGGCGGGTTTCCCTTCCCGTCCAGTGCATACATCGTCATTTAGCGCCGATGCCGGGCATGGGTTAACGTTTCGAATCGTTCTGATTCCGTCATTCTGCCAGAAGGTCAAGCGCCTCTCGCATGATTCGCCTTAAAAAAGCGAATCAATTAGGCGCCTGATTGGTCGGCTATGCCCTGCCCGCCCGGCCGGAGGATACGCCAAACCCTTCGATCAATGCCTCTGTTGCCTGCACGTCGCGGAACTGCGCCTGGATTTCGACCAGATGCCGGTAATTCTCATCGGTGGGATCGCTGGCGAGCGCCGTTTCGGCCTGCTTCAGCTCCCTATGTAATGTGCGTTGGCTGCGGTGCAAGTGCAGCACCTGGTTGAAGGCGTCGCGCGCATCGTCGATCGCCGCGCTTTCCAACGCCGGCCACTGCCTGGTGCGGCGGATCAGCGCCACCGCACGTTCCCACACCTCGCGACAGCCAAGGCGATCGATCGCCTCGATGATGGTGCCGCGGTCGCTGGCCTGCTCATGTGCGAGCGCGTCCAGCAGCGCGGCATGCAGCCTGCGCAGGTCACTGTTGGCAAGGTCGAGGAATTCCACATGCTCGAAATTCTCGTCGATCAACGCCGGATGGTTGACGAGCGCCACCATGACGGTTGCCTCGCGCACCGACATCACTTCGCCGGTGCGTTTTACCAGCGCCGAGCGACCGAGACTTTCAGTGATCGCATTGCGCCCGGCAGCAGCAGCCCCGCGCGACCACTGCCCGCCCTGCCGGCCGGCTTGGCCTCGCTCACCGCGTTCACCGGGCCGCGACGGGCGCCCTCCGCGTTGCGGCGCAAAGAAGCTTTGCACGCGCTCGCGCATCTCCTGCTGGTAATGATAGCGGACGCTTTCGTCGCGGATGCGGCTGGTGATCTCGCGCAGCGTCTTCTCGAGTTCGGCACGACGCTCCGGCGTCTCAAAGACGTTGCCCCCGGTTTCACGCGTCCAGATCAGGTCCGCCAGCGGCCGTGCTTCGGCTAGCACGGCACGAAAGGCGTCCGGCCCGTCAGCTTTGACCAGGTCGTCGGGGTCCTTGCCTTCGGGCAGCAGCGCAAAGCGCGCGGTGCGCCCGGACTGGACCGACGGCAGGATCAGGTCAGCCGCTCGCCAGGCGGCCTTGAGGCCGGCGCCATCGCCGTCGAAACACAGGATGGGCTCAGGCGACATACGCCACAGCAATTCCATCTGGTTTTCGGTGAGCGCAGTGCCAAGCGGCGCCACCGCGTTCTCGAAACCGGCCTGCGCCAGTGCGATCACGTCCATATAGCCTTCCACCGCGATGACCGTGCCGCCACGCGCCACGTCCTTGCGGGCACGCGCAAAATTGTAGAGCACGTTGCCCTTGTGGAAGAGCTCGGTCTCGGGGGAATTGAGGTATTTCGCCGAAACGTCCGCCGACATGGCGCGCCCGCCGAAGGCGATGATGCGGCCACGCGAATCCGGGATTGGAAACATGATGCGGTCACGGAACCGATCGTAGGAGACCGGGATGTCGTCGCCAAACACCACCAGCCCGCAGGCCTCGATCTGCGCCTTCTCGACCCCTCTGGAGGCCAGGAACTCCTTCAGCGCGTTGCGGCTGTCCGGTGCGAAACCCAGCCGGAACGACTGCTGTGTCGCCGGCGTCAGACCGCGTTCGCGCAGATAGGCGCGCGCCCTGGCTCCCTCGGAACCCTGCAGCCGCTCCTGGAAGAACGCAGTCGCCATCTCCATGACGTCGGTGAGGCTGGCACGCTGTTTTTCGCGCTGCTCCGCCTGTTCGTCCCGCGCCGGCATCGGCACGCCTGCCATCTCGGCAATGCGCTCGACCGCTTCGGGGAAGCTCATGCCGTCCAGCTCGGTAAGAAACCGGAAATGGTCGCCCGAAACCCCGCAGCCGAAACAGTGGTAGCGCCCCTTCTTGTCCTCGCAATGGAATGATGGCGTCTTTTCGCCGTGGAACGGGCAGCACCCCCAATAGTCGCCGCGCGGCGCATTGGTTTTCTTCCTGTCCCAGGCCACACGCAAGCCGATCAGCGAGGAGATCGGCACGCGGTCGCGTATCTCGTCGAGGAAGGTTGGGGGAAAGCGCATGGTGATCATATAAGCACGGCCGCCCCGACTGGCTATCGCAATCGCGGGCAATGCCCGGTTTTCACAGGCAGCGTCCGCAACGAAAAGGCGGCCCCTGCAGGCCGCCTTTTTGTTTTTGAAGAACCCGGCTCAGCGCGCGGCAAGTGCGCCAGCGATCAGGCCTGTGGCGATACCGACGAGGAGATATTGATCGCCAACGCGGATCCACTGCTGGCCGGTGCCCGGACGACGCAGGCCATAGCGATGGTAGTCGCGAATGCCCTGGTAGCGTTTCCATTCCTGGTAACGCTGGCCGGTCCTCCAGTGCGGCTCACGCACCACGTCCCTGCGGATGATCACGCGCTTTTCGACGGTGCGGCGGTCGTAGCGGTTGTCGTAACGCCGGTCGCCATGCCGCCGCTCTTCGTAACGGCGATCCTTGCGGATCGGCTCCTGCCACTGGACCGCAGTGACATTCGACTGCGGCACGGAGATCGTCGCGACTGGTGCAGCGAAGCCTTGCAGGGTTGACGCAGCCAGCATCGAAACGGCCATGGCCGAGAGAACAAGACGTTTCATGGGTGTGACTCCTCGTTTGTAGACACGACGGAAATAGAGTTCACAACATGAACCAAAACTGAATGGCAGCATTACAATTTCGTAATGAACACCGACGGTTAGAAGACTTTCCAAACCTTCCCGAAGAGCATTCCTCTCTATTTTGACCCGTCGTTTTGCAACAGTTGACCGGTCCATGCGCTTCATGTCGACCAACGACACGGCATGGTCCGTTCATGTCCAAATCCGACACCGGCCGCCGCTTGTCGAAGCATGGCTGCATCAACAGCAAATTATTATCCGGCTAATGTAAGAATCGGCTGTTTTGCCCTATATGTAACCCTCATGATCCACGCCGTTTCAAATCAGGCCGACGCCAGTTTGACGCCACCGGCCAAACTTCCATCCGTAAATCCTGACGGATTGCGGCATGCCGCGCGCGTCGCGTCGACGGTGCGTCCATGAGCGGCTCGGTCGTGCTCCTGCATCTGGCCGGTGCCGTCGCGCTGATGCTGTTCGCCACCCGCATGGTGAAGACCGGCGTCGAGCGCGCCTATGGCGATGTGTTGCGGCTGAAGCTGCGCGGCACCATGAAGAACCCGCTGCTGGCGGTGCTGGCAGGCACGGCGCTGGCGATCGCGCTGCAAAGCTCCACTGCCGTCACACTGCTGGTGGGTTCCTTTGCGGGTGCCGGCATCGTTTCCGGCATGGCGGGACAGCTCGCGGTGCGCGGCGCCGAGATCGGCTCGGCCGTAGTCGTCAAGCTGCTCACTTTCGACCTATCGCTGATTGTGCCGATCTGCCTGATCACCGGCACGATCATGTTCATGGCCACCGAACGGCGCGACTGGCGCCAGATCGGCCGCATCCTCATCGGCGTCGGTCTATTGCTCCTGTCGCTGGAGATGATCGGGCAGGCCTCCGAGCCGCTGCGCGAAAGCCAGTTGCTGCCCGTCATTATCGACTATTTCAAGGGCGATCCCGTTACCGCCTATCTTCTGGCAGCGCTCGCCACCTGGCTGTTCCAGTCGAGCATTGCAGCGGTGCTGCTGATGACCACGCTGGCCGGGCGCGGCTTCATCCCGCCGGAACTCGGCATCGTGCTGGTGCTGGGCGTCAATCTCGGCTCCTCGATCATCGCGCCATTGCTCACCCGCAATGCCGAGCCGGCCGTGCGCGTCGTGCCGGTCGGCAACCTCCTGATGCGCGGACTCGGCTCGCTGGTCATGCTGGCTTTGTTCCTGTCCTTCAAGCCACCGGTGACATTCCTCGGCAGCACCGGACCGGACCAGATCGTCAACGCGCATATCCTGTTCAACGTCATCATCCTGCTGGCCGGCCTGCCTTTGGCCGGGCTCGTCTACAGGGCCTCCCAGAAGATCGTGGCGATGGGCGTCAAGGAAGCTCCCGCCGACGCTTTCCAGGTCACCGAGCTGTCGGCACTCAACGAAGCCGCGCTCAGCGTGCCCTCGCAGGCGCTCGGCAACGCCACCCGTGAAGTCGTGCGCGTCTGCGAAACCGTCGAGATCATGTTGAAGCGCGTCATCGACCTCTACGAACAGGCCGATGAAGACAAGATCAGGGCGCTTGCGGCCCTCGACGACCGGGTCGACCAGAAACACGCCGCCATCAAGCTCTACCTCGCCAAGGTGACCAAGAACTCGCTCACCGAAGACGAGGCCTTGCGCTGCCAGGAACTGATTGGTGCCTGTGTCAAGCTCGAACAGGTCGGCGACATCATCGTGCGCAACATGCTGCCTCTGGTGCGCAAGAAGATGGAGCGCGGACTGGAATTCACGCCCGAGGGCTGGCGTGAGCTCACCGCCTTCCACGCTTCGGTACTGGCCAACGCAAGGCTGGCCTTCAACGTGCTGGTTTCCAGCGACGCCGAGACCGCGCGTCAGATCGTTGAGGAAAAGGACCGGCTGCGCGATCGCGAGAAGCAGACCAGCCAGGCACATTTCCTGCGTCTGCGCGACGGCTCGCCCAACAGCATCGAAACCAGCAGCATCCATCTCGACACCATCCGCGACCTGAAACAGATCAACTCGCTGCTGGCCTCAATCGCCTATCCGGTGCTCGAAAAGCGCGGCCTGCTCAGCGATTCCCGGCTGCGAGCGAGCTGAGGCCATCCAGAAAAACTAAACCGTGGTCCACGATTTCTGGATTGCCTGACAGACGCGATCGTGTTCTGAGGCCATTTCATAGGCCTTTTGAGCAATACGATGCCGCTTCCCCTGATTGCGCTTTTCCTCGCCGCCTTCGCTTTCGGCACAACCGAATTCGTCATCGCCGGCGTTCTGCCGCAAGTGGCAGAAGGTCTGAGTGTCTCCATTCCGAGCGCCGGGTACCTCGTTTCCGGCTATGCACTCGGCATCGCCATCGGCGGTCCGCTGCTGACGCTCGCCACGTCGAAAGTATCGCGCAAGACGTTGCTGATTGCCCTTGCCGTCGCCTTCACCATCGGCCAGGTCGCCTGCGCCGTAGCACCCGATTTCCTGTCGATGCTGGTGCTGCGCGTGGCAGTCGCGGTCGCGCATGGCGCCTATTTCGGCGTCGCCATGGTGGTTGCCGTCGGTCTGGTGCGCCCTGAACAGCGCGGCATGGCGATCGCGCTTGTCCTGTCCGGCCTGACTGTTTCCAACATCATCGGCGTACCGGTCGGCACCGCGATCGGTAACCTGTGGGGTTGGCGCGCCACCTTCTGGGTGATGAGCCTGCTCGGCGTCGCTTCCCTGCTGGCCATGGCGGTTCTTCTTCCCCGCGCCACCGGCGCCTCCACGAGGCCGGTCGGGCTGGCGCATGAAGTGCGGGCGCTGGGTCGCCAGCAGGTGTGGACCTCACTCATCCTAATGCTGATGCTGATGATGGGCCAGATGACGCTCTACACCTACATCACCCCGTTCCTCGAGGAGGTCACCGGCCTGACGAAGGCGCAGGTGCCGTGGGTGCTCCTGCTCAATGGTGTCGGCGCCACCATCGGCGTTTTCGTCGGCGGACGATTGGCGGACTGGAAGCTGATGCCGTCGCTCATCACCATGTTCGCGCTGCAGGCGGTGATGCTGACGATCGTGTATCTGGTCAGTCCTTACCCGCTGCCGATGGTTGTAGCGATCACCCTGTGGGGAGCGCTCAACTTCTCCATCGGAGCTCCGATCCAGGCCCGTATCCTGTCCTGGACGGCTGACGCCTCGAACCTCGCCTCGTCGCTGATCCCGTCAGGCTTCAACATCGGCATTGCTCTCGCCTCCTCGGTCGGCGCCATGGTCCTCAGCGCCGGCTACGGCTATCGCATCCTGCCGGTGCTCGGCATCGTTGCCATGGTCGTGGCATTTGCCGTGGCGGTCATCTCCTATGCCGCCGAGCGTCGCAGCGGTCTGCGGCCGCCCATGCCTGCGAGTGCTGCAGAGTAATCCAGAAAGCGGCTGCCCTACCAGAGATACGGAATCAGCCGATAGCGGACGCGACCACTGTAGTCGCCATAGTCGACAAACTGGCGTCGCAGCGCCTTTTCCTCGTTCACGGAACGCCATGCCAAAGCGACGCTGAGCACGAGCGATCCCCACAGACCTGTCCAGGACCCCAGCAGCAGCGGCATGCCGAAAAACAGCAGCAGTGCGCTCGAATACATGGGGTGGCGCACCAACGCATAAGGCCCGCTGTCGATGACCCTTTGCCCTTCCTGGATCTTCACCACGGGCGCTGCAAAAGTATTCTCGCTGAACGTCCAGAAGCAGCCCGCGTAATTGGCGAGGACCAGAAGGCCGCCAGTGATCTGGAGCCACATGGGCATGGCCGTGAAGTTCGAACGCGCTGCATCCCACGGCATGAAGGCAAACCACACGCAGAAGGCGAGAATAAACAGCGACAGCCAGATCTTGTCCCAACCCTCCTGATCTTTCTGGATCGGCGAAGCCATCCGTTCGCGCAGCAATTGCGGGCTGCGGCGTGACAGCCACGCAATCATCGCAACCCCGCCACCGATGAACAGGATGATCATGGCCCAGCCGGCCGTATAGGCGAGTGTTCCCGCGGCAAGGAAAGTGACCACCGCCATGAAAAACATCCAGATGATCAACTGCAGATAGTAGCGGATCATGGCCATCTCGCTTTGACTTGCTGGGAATTGCGCCATTTCGGCGAGGGCAGCCGGATTGCCCTGATCCGGCCGAGCCGGTAATATTTTCAGCAAATCAAGTATATTCGGAAAATATCGAATATGTCAATTATCGACGAACATCGATGCTTCATCGAAGACATCGCCCGGCTCTTCGTGCCCTGGGGTGTGCCAATGGCGGCGGCGCGCCTCTATGGCTATCTGCTGCTGATGCCCGAAGCCGTCGACCTCGACCGTATCGCCGCCGATCTCGAGATCAGCAAGAGCAGCGCCAGCGTCGCCGCGCGCCTCCTCGAACAATACACGCTTGCCCGCCGCCGCAGCGTTCGGGGCACCAAGCGCATCCTCTATGAGGTTTCGGAAAATTATGAAGAAATGCTCGCGCAGCAGAACCGGCTGCTCGAAGCTTTGGCCAACCAGTTGTTGAAGGGCACCGAAGCAACCCCTTCCGATAAGGTCCGGGCACGGCTGCGGGACATGGCCCGGGTCAATTTTGCCGCGCGCGATGCGATGGACGAGATGCTGCGTTCGATGAGCACCAAACGCCGTGACGAGACCGCTTGAACCCTGGAGCTTTATGGAGGCGCCGAAACAATCTAGTTCAGCACGCGCACCAGCCATAGCGAGAGCGCCGGCAACGCCGTCAGCAGCGCCAGCCTGATCACGTCGGCAATGACGAAGGGCATCACGCCGCGATAGGTGCGGGTTATCGGCACATCGCCGGCGATCTTGTTGATGATGAAGACATTCAGGCCGATCGGCGGCGCGGCAAGCCCGATGCCGACCACCACCAGCACGAGGATGCCGAACCAGATCGCCACATCCTCCGCGCCCATGCCGAAATCCAGCGCCAGCACGATCGGCACGAAGACAGGCAAGGTAAGCAGGATCATCGCCAGTTCGTCCATGACCGCGCCCAGTACGATATAGACCAGCAGCATGCCGACCAGCACCGCATAGGGAGCCATCCCGGAATTGCCGATCATCTCGGCAACGGTGGAAGGCATGCGCGTCAGCGCCAGAAAGGCGCCGAACACTTCCGCGCCAAGCAGGATCAGGAAGATCATGCCCGAGGTCTCTGCCGTCTGCAGCAGCGCCTCGCGCATGTTACCGACATTCAGCTTGCGCTGCGCGAGCCCAAAGACGAGCATGACGATGACGCCGACCGCCGCCCCTTCCGTCGGGGTGAAGACTCCACCATAGATGCCGCCCACGACGATGACCGCAACAGCGGCAGCAGGCACCAGCGCGAAATCGGCAACCAGCAGCACCAGCCCGATGATCGCTGCGAGCACCGCGACCGTGATGCTGACCAGACCCAGGAACCCCGCGCCGATGGCAGCCAGTGCTACCAGGCCGCCGGCAGGCCGCGCCCATGCCGGTTGCGGCAAGCGTTCTATTTCCCGCTCGACCGGCGGGGCCAATTCCGGCCGCCGCCGCACGACGACGGTAATCGCGATGCAGTAGAAAGCAGCAGCCAGCAGGCCAGGAATGAGCGCCGCCTGGAACAGCTTGGCAATGTTCTGCTCGGCGGTGATGGCATAGATGACCAGGATGACCGAAGGCGGGATGAGGATGCCCAGCGTGCCACCTGCCGCAATCGTGCCGGTGGCGAGGCCGAGGTCGACTTTGGCTCTCCGCAACTCCGGCATTGCCGCACGCCCGAATGTTGCCGTGGTCGCGACCGAGGAACCGCAGATGGCGCCGAAGCCGGTACAGGCAAGGATGACCGCCATCGGCAGACCGCCACGCGTCTTGCCCAACCGCCGCTCCGCCGCCTGGAACAGCGTTGCCGCCATGCCGGAACGCTCGGCCAGCGCACCCATCAGGATGAACAGCGGGATAACCGAAAGCGTGTAGGACGCAAACTGCCGATAGGTGTTGGTCTGCAGGTAGTAGAACAGCGCATTCCAGCCGGAGAGATAGGCGTAGCCACCTGCGCCGACCACCAGCATGGCCAGTGCGATCGGCATGCGGATCGCAATCAGGACCAGCATTGCCGCGAAACCGAAAAGGGCGAGTTCGACACCGCTCACGGGCGGCCTCCGAACTTCAGCACGGCAACCGCCAAGGCGCCAAGGAAGGCCACCACCGCAAGAACTGCGCAAATCGCGTAGACCGGCCAGATCGGCCAGGAAATCTGAACCATGGTTTCGTTGTACTGGAAGGATTCCTGTGCGCCGGACACCAGCCCCCAGGCAAAGAAGCCGAGGAAGGCAGCGAGCACGAGATCCCACACGGCATCGATCCTGGCATTCAGCCTGGCTGGCAGGCGCTGCGTGAAGGTGTCGACAGCGATGTGGCCATTGCGCATCTGCGTGTAGGGCAGGAAGGCGAAGACGGCTACACCGATGCCGATCTCGACAAATTCATAGTCGGCCGGGATCGGCTTGCTGAACAGCCAGCGGCCGATCACGCTGGTGGTGACGAGTCCTGCAACGATCAGGATCAGCAAGCCGCCGGCAATCGCCACCGCCGCCGCTATCTGTTCAGCGACGCGGGCAAAGCGCCCCGGCGACCCCGATTGCGCCTCCATCAAACCTCCCTCATCCGGATTGGCGAAAGGCGCAACCGGCCACGCCAGAGCAATTCCAGGAAAAGTATGTAACGGTTTTCCGCCCGGAATCGCGCAACAACTAAGAACTGGAGCGTTTCCGCGTTTCCGTGAAAGACGAAAACGCTGCCCGCATCAGGCTGCGCTGTATTTCGTAATCAGGGCCTTGGCCTGTTCAAGCAGAGCAGCTCCATCGAGCCCCTTGCCCTTCATGTCCTCGACCCATTTCTCGCGCACGGATTTCGTCGCTTCGACCCAACGGGCTTTCTCTTCCTCGCTGATTTCAGAGACCGTGTTCTTGCCGCTGGCCTTGACCTTCTCGGCAACTTGCGTGCCGACATCGTCCCACATCTTGCCCGCGAGCTTGGCAAAGGTCATGCCGGAGTTCTTGTCGAGCACTGCCTTCAGATCGTCAGGCAGACCGGCATAACGATCCTTGTTCATGGCCAGGAAGAAGGTCGCGGTGTAGAGCGTCGGCGTACCCGGAACCGAGGTGTGGTAGCGGGTCAGTTCGTCGACCTTGATCGAGGGCACGACTTCCCAGGGGATCACGGCGCCATCGATCACCTTCTGCGCCAGGGCTTCCGGCGTCTGCGGAACGGGCATCGACACCGAGACCGCGCCGAGCGCCGAAAGCGCCTCGCCGGCCAGTCGGGTCGGATTGCGCAGCTTTAGGCCTGCAAGATCCTCCATCTTGGCGATCGGTTTGTTGGTGTGGATCAGGCCTTGGTCATGTGCCCAGAACGACAGAAGTTTGACGTCTGCGGTCTCTTTGACGAGGTTGGCTTCGCCATATTCCTGCGCTGCCGGTGCATTGGCGGTGGCCTTCGATGCCGCTACGAAGGGCAGTTCGAACACTTCGGTCGACGGGAAACGTCCTGGTGTATTGCCAGGCAATGTCCAGACAATATCGACGACCCCGTTCCGCGCCTGGTCATAAAGTTGCGGCGGCTTGCCGCCGAGCTGCATGGCGGGATAAATCTCGATCTTGAGCTTGTCGCCGCTGTCGGCGGCCACCTGCTTTGCCCACGGCTCCAATAGCTTGGAATGCACGTTGGAGACCGGTGGCAGAAAGTGATGCAGCTTGAGCGTCACGGTCTCCTGCGCGCGGGCGCCCGTGCTGCCGAGCAGCGCCGGCGCCGCCAGAAGCGAAGCGGAACCCTGCATGAATTTCCGACGCGAAATGGCCATTCCCATCCTCCCTGGAACAGTCGATAGTTAACGCGTTATCTACAATGCGGAACTTGTCGGCTGTGCCAAGGCTTGTCAAGCAAAGCCAGCCGAAAAATTTCACAATGTGAAATTGGTAGCGTCCTTCACTGCGGAAGCCAATGCCGTCACATGCGTTTCGCACGGTCAGCTGACAGTTGCTTGAAATTGTCAGCCCCTTAGAGCGCTCCGTTTTCACGGAAACGCGGAACCGATCTAAGCTTTTGTTTTCGCGCCATTTTTGCACCGCCAAGTGATTCTACTTGGCTACAGAATGCTCTAGCCGCTGCAGCATGATCAACGCCCTGCCGAGCAAGGTTTCCGTCTCGCCAACCAGCTCGAAACCGCAGCGGCGATAGAACCCCTCCGCTTCCAGCGCGGCGACGACCTTGAGCAGTACGTCACCTGACCGTTCGGCACGCCGCTTTGCTTCCTCGACCAGTGCCCTGCCAACGCCCTGGCCTGCCATTTCCGGCTCGACGAAGAGGCCGTCGAGTTCCGATTCCCCGCCTCCGACCGGCAGCAGACAGCGAAACCCACCACCATGCCGTCGATCTCCGCCACGATGCCACCGCCGTCAGCCAGATGCTCCAAAGGCAGGTGCACGATGCCTCGATCCTCAAGCAACGCGTCGCGATAGGTTGGATGCACCAGTGAAGCCCGCCATTGCAGATCTTCAAGGGACAAGCGTTCGGCGAGATGGGCGTCGCGCAGAACCACGACGGGTTTTGGTGCTGTTTTCTCTTCCACGATGAAGCCCGTTTGGTCCGTCGGCGCAATGCAGGCGCAATGAACATGCCCGAACAAGACGCAAGATGATCACAAAACCCTGAAGCGAAATGACCCAGATCAGAAAGACCATTGCCCAGGGCAGGCTTGCCGCGGTGGCCGCAGTCCTCATGGGCCTCGCGCTGTTTTCCCTATGCGGCCCCATCGGGTTGCAGGCGGCTGAATCGACCGCCATGCGAACCGTTGCCATCACCTTCGACGACCTGCCGCATGTCAATGCTGCCGATCCGGAAGCGCCTGTTCCGCCGACCTCCGATGCCGTTCAGCAGGTTAACCGCGATATTCTTGCTGCGCTGAAAGCCCATGCCACCCCCGCGACCGGATTCGTCGTTGAAAAGCGCGTGGAACAGCTTGGCCCGCTCGGCAAGGACATGCTGAAAGACTGGATAAACGCCGGGCTGGACCTCGGAAACCACACCTACTCCCATGCCGACAGCAACGGGCTCGACGTCAATGCCATCGAGAAGGAGATCATTGACGGCGAACGCAGCATCGGCTCTTTCCTGTTCGCGGCCACAGTCTCAAAACCGCGATTTCTGCGTTTTCCCTACAACCATGTCGGCAACACGCCGGAGAAGCAGCAGGCGATCGCGGAGCTTGCGGCAAAACATGGTTACACACTGGCCGCTTCGACCATCGATACGTCCGACTATCTGTTCGACCGAGCTTATGAAAAGGCGCTTGCCGCGGAGGATACCGCCAAGGCCGGGCGGATCGTGGCTGCTTACCTCGAGCACACAAGGGAGCAGATCGCCTACTACGCCAACCTCAACCACCAGGTGCTCGGCTATGAACCGCCCGCAATCATGCTTTTGCATGTTAACAGCCTGAATGCCGCAACCCTCGACCGTATTCTGATCCTGTTCGAAGAAGCCGGATATCGCTTCACGACGCTGGAAACGGCACAGGCCGATCCCGCCTACCAGCAGCCGCTGACGGTCGCGACGAAGTTTGGTCCGATGTGGGGTTATCGCTGGGCGAGACAGTACGACGTCAAGGTCAACGGAAGCGCAGAGAAGGAGCCCCCCGAGTGGGTCGTGCAGTACGGCCGCTAGTGCGTTTCCGTTTTCACGGAAACTTCTAGCTCTTGTTTTTATACATTTACGGAACCGGGAAGTGCATTTTTTCCTGGAATTTCACTGGCTCACTCGCAGTCGATCTCAGCCAGCCGCGCTTCCAGGAAACGCCGCTCGGCCGGCTGCCGCGCCAGTTCCAGCGCGCGTATGTAGGAAATCCTCGCGGCCTCGATCTGCCCAAGCCTGCGTTGCATGTCTGCACGCGCCGCATGTGCCAGATGGTAGCCGTCGAGAGCGCCTGTGCTCAGCACCGCTTCCACCGCCGCCAGTCCTGCCGCCGGCCCGTCGCGCATACTAAGGGCCACGGCACGGTTGAGCGATGCGACCGGCGAAGGATCGACCCGCAGCAGCGTGTCATAGAGGCCAACGATCTGCGCCCAGTCGGTACGCTCTACGCTGGAAGCACCTGCATGAACGGACGCGATCGCCGCCTGCAGCAGATAAGGGCCGATCTGCCGCATGGCGAAGCCACGCTCGACAAGCCCAAAGGCTTCGGCGATCAGTTCCTTCTTCCACAGTGAACGGTCCTGATTCTCCAGCAGCACGAGGTCGCCCGCCATATCGATACGCGCCGTTCGCCGGGACTCATGCAGCAACATCAGCGCCAGAAGACCAAGCGGCTCCGGTTCCTCAAGCAGCCCCACCACCAGCCGCCCCAACCGGATCGCCTCGGCGCCCAGATTGGTGCGGGTCAGGTCCGGCCCCTCCGTTGCAGCATAGCCTTCGTTGAAAACGAGATAGATCACCTTCAGCACGCTTTCGATGCGGGCCGGCAATTCCGCACGGCCGGGCACTTCATAGGGGATCGCCTCGTCGCGGATCTTCGCCTTCGCACGCACGATGCGTTGAGCGATCGTCGGTGCCGGCGCCAGATAGGTGCGCGCGATTTCCTCGGTGGTCAGCCCGGCGACCTCGCGCAATGTCAGCGCGATGCGCGCGTCCGGCGCGAGCGCGGGGTGGCAGCAGGTGAAGATCAGCCTCAGTTCATCGTCGTGGATCATCTCCGGCAACACGGTTTCGACCGTCGTATCAGCCAGAGCGACCAGATCCGGCACGGCCGCAGCGAGCCTGGCCTGGCGACGCCAGCGATCAACGGTCTTGAAGCGGCCGGTCGAAACGAGCCAGGAATAAGGATTGGACGGCACGCCATCGACCGGCCAGCGCTGCGCGGCAGCGGCAAAGGCCTCATGCAAGGCCTCTTCCGCCGCATCGAACCCGCCGAGCAGGCGGATCAGCGTTGCCAGCACGCGCCGCTTTTCGTTGCGGTAGACCGCCTCGATGGCTGCGCGTGCCTCGGCATTCGTCACTCAGAGATCGTCCAGCGTGGGAGGCGGCGTCGAGAAATCCACCGCAGGCCGCACTTCGATCGAGCCGATACGGGCCAGCGGATGGGTGCTTGCCACCCGTGCCGCTTCGTTGAGGTCGAGGGCGTCGATGACGACGATGCCGCCGAGCATCTCGCGGGTTTCCAGGAACGGTCCATCTGTGGACGACATCTTGCCGTCGCGTACCTGGACGGTCATGGCACTGCTGGGCAATTCAAGCGCCTCACCGGCGACGAAATGGCCGCTCTCCTTCAGCTTCTCGTCATGGTTGGCGCATTCGGCGAGCGCGGCGTTGGATTCAGCGCTGCCGTCGAACAGCTTCCTGGCATCATAATAGATCAGGCAGATATAGCGCACAGGTCATCTCCTTGCGGTGCGTTGTTGACGACCCTTGTCGAACAGCCCGGCATGGATTCGACATCGCCCGAAAAATTTTCCCGAAAAAAGTTGGGCCTGAGGAAACTGCGAGCATTCCTGCCCTGCTCGGCTTCCTCTAACCGAGCAGCCCTTTCACCACGCCGCTGGCCTTGCCGAAATCCATCTGCCCGGCGAATTTTTCACGCAACGCAGCCATGACCTTGCCCATGTCCTTGACGCCGGCTGCACCTGTCTCGGCAATGACAGCGCGGATCGCCGCTTCAGTCTCGGCGGCATCCATCTGCTTGGGCAGGAAATCGCGGATGATCGCGATCTCGGCACGCTCATTGGCCGCGAGTTCCGGCCGGCCGCCATCATCGAAAGCCTTGGCGGATTCCTCGCGCTGCTTCACCATCTTGGCCAGGATCTGCAGGATCTCGTCGTCGCTGGCCGCGTCCTTCGCATTGCCGCGGTTGGCGATGTCGCGATCCTTGATCGCCGACTGGATCAGCCGCAGCGTGGTGAGCCGTGGCTTGTCGCCCGCCTTCATGGCTGCCTTGACCTCTTCGGTGACCTTCTCGCGCATCGTCCTGCTCCTTGGTTTTGACCTGATAAATGGCATTTCGATCGAAATCACAAGCTTGCGTCACAAATCCTGCCTCGCCATGCCCGCGACGATTGACCATGCCCGCCCCTTCACTTAAGGGAGGGCCTTGCAACCAAACTGGTTACATGGATTGGCGCGGGCAAAGCTGCCCGGCGCTTTTTGGCGCGCAGTCTGTGACCGGAACGGTTGCCATTTGTTCGCCTCTTGATGGAGAGCCGCCATGGCCGCGACTGCCCCCTGGACCACTGAAACGCCGACTGCCCTGCTGGTGCTGGCCGATGGTACGGTCATCGAAGGGCGCGGCCTCGGTGCCACCGGTTCGGCCGTCGCCGAAGTCTGTTTCAACACAGCACTCACCGGCTACGAGGAAATCCTCACCGATCCGTCCTATGCCGGCCAGATCGTCACCTTCACCTTCCCCCATATCGGCAACGTCGGCACCAATGACGAAGACATCGAGGACCTGAACCCCGCCGCGCGCGCCGGCGCAGTGGGGGCCATCTTCAAGGCCGATGTCACCGACCCGTCCAGCTTCCGCGCCGCCGGTCATCTCGACCAGTGGCTGAAACGCCGCGGCATCGTCGCCCTGTCCGGCATCGACACGCGCGCGCTCACAGCGCTGATCCGCGAGAAGGGCATGCCCAATGCCGTCATCGCGCATGCTCCCGACGGCAAATTCGACATCGATGATCTGAAGCGCCGTGCCGCCGCGTGGTCCGGCCTCGTCGGCCTCGACCTCGCCAAGGAAGTCACTTCCGGCCAGTCTTCAGTCTGGAAGGAGATGCCCTGGGCCTGGAACGAAGGCTATGGCGAGCAGTCGGAACCCACCATGCACGTCGTGGCAATCGACTATGGCGTGAAGCGTAACATCCTGCGCCTGCTCGCTGGCCTCGGCGCAAAGGTCACGGTGGTGCCGGCCAAGACGGGTGCCGGCGAGATCCTGGCGATGAAGCCGGACGGCATATTCCTGTCGAACGGTCCTGGCGATCCGGCTGCCACCGGCGAGTATGCCGTTCCGGTCATCAAGGACCTGCTCAAGACGGATATTCCGGTGTTTGGCATCTGCCTCGGCCATCAGATGCTGGCGCTGGCGCTTGGCGGCAAGACCGAGAAGATGCACCAGGGCCACCACGGCGCCAACCACCCGGTCAAGGATCACACCACCGGCAAGGTCGAGATCGTCTCGATGAACCATGGCTTTGCGGTCGACTCCAAGTCGCTTCCGGAAGGTGTCGAGGAGACCCATATTTCGCTGTTCGATGGCTCGAACTGCGGCATCACGCTGAAGGGTCGCCCGGTCTTCTCCGTCCAGCATCATCCCGAAGCCTCGCCCGGCCCGCAGGATTCGCACTATCTGTTCCGCCGCTTCGCCAACCTGATCCGCGCCAGGAAAGGCGAGCCGGCACTGGCCGAGCGGGCCTGACGCTTCTCATTCGATCAATGAAAAAGGCGGCCGAGGCCGCCTTTTTTGTCTCAATGACCACCAGCCGCGCCTTCCTGCGCATGCATCTGCTCAACCTCCTTCGGCGTCGGTTTCGCCACCTTGGTGACAAAGACGAGCACCGACATGGCCAGGAAGAACGCCGCAAGCAGATAAGGCGCACCACCGAACGTTATCGGCGCATCCGGCCCGGTGAACCATGAGAAGATCGCCGTGTAGAGCAATGGCGTGATGATCGACGTGATCGAGAAGATAGAGGTCATCGCCCCCTGCAACTCGCCTTGTGCCGAAGGCGGCACCTTGGCGGCGGCGAGGCTGCGCAGCGGCGGATCAGCAAGTGCTTCCAGGCAACCTGCGACGATGACGGCGTAGATCATCCAGCCCTGCATCGCAAAGGCATAGCCGAGTGCACTAGCGGCCGTGAAGGACAGCCCGATCGCCGCTGTCTTCCACTCGCCGAGCGCTGGAATGACACGCGGCAGGATGGTCGCCATGACGATCGCGCCGCACAACCCGAAAGCACCGAGGGAAAAGCCGATCTGCTGCTCGCTCCATCCGTAGCGGTAGGTGGAAACGAACGACCACACCGCCGGATAGACCATATGCCCGAGCGTCATCAGGAAGAACGCCAGGCCGATCCAGCCGATGCCCTCATAATTGCGCATCTGCATGAGCGTGCCGACCGGGTTGGCCCGCTTCCACTCGAAGCGGCGGCGATGCTTCTTGTCGAGCGTTTCAGGCAGCAGGAAATAACCGATGATGAAATTGAGCAGCGCAAGCCCGGCGGCGAAATAGAACGGCACACGCGGCCCGAACGTGCCGAGCAGGCCACCGAGCACCGGGCCAATGACGAAGCCGACGCCGAAGGCGATGCCGAGCAGGCCGAAATTCTTGGCCCGGTTCTCGTCGGTGGAGATATCGGCAATGAAGGCCGAAGTGGTCGAATAGCTCGCGCCGGAGATGCCGGCGAGCACGCGCCCGATGAACAGCATCGGATAGGACCACGCGATGGCGCAGATCAGATTGTCGATGGAGAAGGTCAGCACCGAGGCAAGCAGCACCGGGCGCCGGCCAAAGCGATCGCTGAGGCCGCCGATGATAGGCGCGAACACGAACTGCATGGCGGCATAGACGAAGAACAGCCAGCCACCTTCGATGGCAGCCTCACTGACGCCGACGCCGGTCAGTTCCTGCAGATAAGCCGGCAGCACTGGCATGATGATGCCGAAGCCGATGATGTCGAGCAAAAGCGTGGTGAAGACGAGGATCAGGCCCCGTCTGGCGGTCTTGGCTTCCAACATGGTGGCTCTTCCCTCATCCGCCGGTCTGCAGCGGGACGGCTCTTATAGGCGAAGCTTGCCATAGGAACAATGAAAGAACGGCCGTCAGGGCTTTCTCCTGACAGCAGCCGTCAGGACAGGGTTGGTTTTGTGAAGCAATTTGCGAACGACGGTCGATTGGCTGGTCAACGCTTCATTGCGCCAAACTATGGCACCGGCCTGCCTTCGCTGGCTTCCAGGATCGCGAACCAGTGCTGGCGGTCGAGTTCGATGTCGAGCGCCCCCGCCAGTTGGGCGAGCCGCTGCGGTTTCATGGTGCCGAGCACCGGAACCAGCCTCGCCGGGTGACGCAACAACCAGGCGATCGCAACCGCCGAGATGTCGTCTGTGCCATGCGCGTTCGCTGCCTTCGCCAGCGCCTCCCGCACCCGGTCCTCACGCTTACCCTCGCCGGTGAACAGTGCCCCGCCACCAAGCGGCGACCAGACCATCGGCGCGTAGCGTAACCGCTGCGCGTGATCGAGCCGGCCGTCATACAGCGCGGACGTCTCCAGAACGGAATGCTCGATCTGATTGGTGACGACCGGAAACGGCAGCCGCGCGGCAAGCAGGTCGATCTGCGAGGGCGTGAAATTGGACACACCCACCGCCCGCACCTTACCGGCGCGCACCACGTTTTCCAGGCCGCGCGCCGTTTCGTCGGCATTCATCAGCGGGTCCGGCCGGTGCAGAAGCAGGAGATCCAGATAGTCGGTGTCGAGATTGGTAAGCGATCGCTCCACCGACGCCGCGATATGGGCTGCGCTGGTGTTGTAATGCGTGATCCAGTTGTCCGGACGATTCCGGGAGACCAGCATGATGTCGCATTTGGTGATGAGCTGGATGCTCTCGCGCCTGCCTTTCCAGGCGGCGAGGCCAGCACCGAAGGCCGCCTCGACGCCATGATCGCCATAGATATCGGCATGGTCGAAACTGGTGAGACCGAGATCGACTGCCATGCCGACAAGGCGCGCCACCGCCTGTGCGTCGGGGCGCTCCGGCGTGTCGAGCAGCCGCCACGCCCCGAAGACCCGCCGCGACAGCGAAAGCTGCGCGTCAAGCGCGATGCGCTTCTCGATCGCCATGCGAGACAGCCATCAGATCGGGTTGTTGAAGGTGTCGCAGGACGACAGCTTGCCCGAATCGAAGCCGGCCTTGAACCAGCGCTGGCGCTGTGCCGAGGTACCGTGATTGAAGCTTTCCGGCACGACATAACCCTGCATCTTCTTCTGCAGTGTGTCGTCGCCAATCTGCTTGGCCGCGTTCAGCGCTTCTTCCAGGTCGCCCTGCTCCAGAATGCCCTTCTGTGCGGTGAAGCGGCCCCAGACGCCGGCGAAGCAGTCGGCCTGCAGCTCGACCCGCATCGACATCTGGTTGGCGTCGGCTTCGCTCATGCGTTGCCGCATCTGATTGAATTTGGGCAGCACGCCGGTGAGGTTCTGCACGTGGTGACCCACCTCATGCGCGATCACATAGGCCTCGGCGAAGTCACCGGAAGCGCCAAATTGCCGCGACAGCTGGTCGAAGAAGGCCGTATCCAGATAAACTTTGTGATCGCCCGGGCAGTAGAACGGCCCCGACGCGGAACTGGCAAAACCGCAGGCCGAGCGGATCTGGCCGGAGAACAGCACCAGCTTGGGCTGCTCATAGGTCAGGCCATTGGCCTGGAAGATACCGGTCCAGACGTCCTCCGTTTCGGCAAGGATGGTCGCGACGAACTGCTTCATCTCGTCGTTGGCCTGCGCGCTGCTCTGCCCCGGCTGGTCGGACTGGCTGATCTGTGTGTTGTCGCCGGGCAGCAACCCGCCGCCACCGCCACCCAGGACCTGCATCGGATCGATGCCGAGGAACTTCAGCCCGAAATAAAGCACCACAAGGATGATGATGGTCGACAGCCCACCACCGCCGGCGCGGCCACCGATCGGGATGCGGAACTGGCCGGGACCGCCACCCAGACCGCCCGGCAAACCGCCACCATCGGTCCGGTTGTCCTCGATGTTGTCACTCTGCCGGCGACCTCTCCAGAGCATGGCAACTCCTCGCATAAATTCACTTCGGCCGCCTGGCCGAACCCAGTCAGTGTTATCGCAACGGTTGCGGCAAGTCACAGGATTTTTCGTTCTGCGAGCATGCGCGCGGAGCTGCAAGGACGGTCACCCTGACCGTCGAACACCTTCCCAACGACCGTCCAACGACGGCTGCAGCCATTGAAGAAACTAAAGCCCTTTCGCCATGGCGCGCCGGAACGCTTCCAGCGTCTCGGCGCTGACATGGTGCTCGATGCCTTCCGCATCGATGCGCGCGGTCTCTGCGCTGACGCCGAGTGCGCGCAGGAAGGCCTCCACGGTCTGGTGACGGATGCGGCTTTCCTCGGCCATCTTGCGCCCTGCTTCGGTCAGGAACACGCCGCGGTAGGGTTTGCGCGACACGAGGCCCTCGGCGCACAGCCTGGTCAGCATCTTGGCGACGGTTGGCTGGGCCACGCCGAGCCTGGCCGCTATGTCGACCTGACGCGCCTCGTTACCGTCCTCGATCAGGTCGGCGATCAGTTCGACATAATCCTCCACCAGCGCGCTGCGGAGCGCTTCGCGAGTCTGACGGAACCCCTCCGAATGCACATCGGCATCCGGCAGGGGCTCGTCGCGCGGGATGGCTCTCTGTCTCGATGCCAATCGTTTCTCCTCGACATTCGGCAGCCGGTTTGAAACCGGCTTTCAGCTTTTATAGCACAAGCTCTGATTTTTAAGCGGATTTTGTATTTCGGCTCGAAAGGCTGCAAACGGTCATGCTTCCGCACCGCCCTTCCCGATCGAAACACCTTCACTGGCTGCCTTTAAGCGAAAACCATCATGCGATCAAAAAGCCGAGACAATGAAATATAGCATGTTGCATAATGTTGAGCAGAGGCATAAATCTAGCTTGCCAGACAATCCAGACCAGACCCAGCAGGCTCCCCATGCAAGACGCCGACGTCGCCGAAACAATACCTTCCCAGCGTGCCTTTTTCCGGCCGATGGGCGATGGGCGACCGAGCCTCCCGGAAGTCAATTCCTCCATCGCAGTACCGACAACCGGCACATGGTTCAGACGTCTGTTTGCCTTCATGGGACCGGGTTACATGGTTTCGGTGGGTTACATGGACCCCGGCAACTGGGCGACCGATCTCGCCGGCGGCGCACAATTCGGCTACACGCTGCTCTTCGTCATCATGTTGTCCAACCTGATGGCGATCCTCCTGCAGGCGCTGGCCGCCCGCCTCGGCATCGCCACCAGCCGCGATCTCGCCCAGGCCTGCCGCGCTTATTACCCAAAGCCGGTCGCTTACGCCCTGTGGGTGGCCTGCGAACTCGCCATCATCGCCTGTGACCTTGCCGAAGTGATCGGCACGGCCATCGCCCTCAATCTTCTGTTCGGCATCCCGCTCATCGGCGGCGCGCTGATCACCGCGCTCGACGCCTTCCTGGTGCTTCTGTTGATGAACAAGGGCTTCCGCTATCTCGAAGCCTTCGTTGTCGCCTTGCTCATCATCATCTTCGGTTGCTTTGCCATCCAGATCTTCGCGGCAGCGCCTGAGCCCGGCTCGATCCTGCACGGCCTGTTCGTGCCGTCGTCCGAGATCGTCACCAACCCGGCCATGCTCTACATCGCCATGGGCATCATCGGCGCGACGGTGATGCCGCATAACCTCTACCTGCACTCGTCGATCGTGCAGACCCGTGCCTATCCACGCACGGAGTCCGGCAAGCGCGACGCCATCAAATGGGCGACGCTGGACTCAACCATAGCACTGATGCTGGCGCTGTTCGTCAACGCCGCCATCCTCATCGTGTCGGCGGTCGCGTTCCACGGCAGCGGCAACCAGAATGTCGCCGAGATCGGCCAGGCCTACGAGCTTCTGTCGCCGCTGCTTGGCCTTGGTATTGCCTCGACGCTGTTCGCCATTGCCCTGCTTGCCTCGGGCCTCAACTCGACGGTGACCGCGACACTGGCCGGCCAGATCGTGATGGAGGGCTTCCTGCACCTGCGCATCCCGCACTGGGCACGCCGGTTGCTGACCCGCGGTCTCGCTATCATCCCGGTCGTGTTCGTCACCGCGATCTATGGTGAAAAGGGCACCGCCGATCTCCTGGTGCTCAGCCAGGTGATCCTGTCGATGCAGTTGCCCTTTGCCGTGGTCCCGCTGGTCCAGTTCGTATCGGATCGCAACAAGATGGGTTCCTTTGCGATCTCCAGATGGGTCGCGGTGTTGGCCTGGATCGTCGCGGCGCTGATCCTCACACTCAACTTCAAGCTGCTCTACGACATCTTCACCGGTGTCGCCTGAAGCAAGAGACGATACGCCGCTCTCAAAACTGGGTTATGTTTGCGGCGGTGTGGATATCGTGTCCACGCCGCCGCAAGGTTTGCAAGAGACCATGACACGCGTCGCCGAAGCCCGCCGCTTCTATGCCAGTCTGCTTGCCGCGAATGCCGGTGCGCAGGATCCGCGCCTGGAAGAGGCCCTTGCCACCATCCCGCGCGAAGACTTCCTGGGTCCAGGCCCATGGACGGTGATCGTCATTCCCTGGACATCCGGCCGTCGTGCCATCGAAACACCGAGCGCCGATCCGGTCCATCTCTACCAGAACCATCTGGTGGCACTGGATCGCGACAAGGGCATCAACAACGGGGAACCGTTGCTGCACGCAATGTGGATGACGAAGGTAGCGCCGAAACCTGGCGAGCACATCACCCATATCGGTGCCGGCACCGGCTACTACAGTGCTATCCTGTCCAGGCTCGTGGCCCCTGCCGGCAAGGTGACGGCCTATGAATACGAGGTACATCTCGCCGCCCGTGCGACCGACAACCTCGCTGGCTATGACACTGTGAACGTGGTGCACGGCGACGCCGTGCATGCTGAATTGCCACCGTCGGACATCATCTATGTCAATGCCGGCGCCATTGCTCCGCCTGCTTCCTGGCTGCGGGCGCTGAAACCCGGAGGACGGCTGGTCTTTCCCTGGCGGCCGGCGGAAAAGATCGGCCTTGCCGTCTTGGTGACGCGACTGGAAAAAGGCTTTGCCTGCCAGCCCTTCATGCGCTCCTGGTTCATCCCCTGCGTGGGCGCCTCGGACGCTGGACCAGACGGTGCGTCGTTCAAGATACCGACGTCCGAGGAAGCCAAACGCAGCCGTTCCGTCTTCATCACGAAAGAAAAGGCTCCCGACGCAACCGCCACCGCCATCTTCGGCGATGTCTGGTTCTCGTCGAAGAGCCTCGATGGCAAGCGGCCCGCCTGAGTCTATTCGGCCGGCATCGCCGACGGTCTTGCGACACGCAGGCTGAGCAGCAGCAAACCGAGACCGGCGAGCGGGAAGAGTGCCGCGGCGATACCGAGATCGACCGTGCCGCCATATTGCAGTACCACGCCACCGACCACCGCTCCCAGCGCGACGCCAAGATAAAGCGCCGACGCATTGAGGGAGAGCACGATCGGTGCAGCATCCGGCGCCAGTTTCACGATGCGGCTGGCCTGTGCCGGCGGAAAAGCCCAGCCAATCAGGCCCCAGGCGGCGATCAGCGCGAACAGCGCGGGACCGGCAACCGGACGCGGCAGAACCGGCACTGCCGAGATCAACGCCAGAACGATGGTCACCAGCCCGAACGACCACGCGACCGTGCGCGTGGCACCAAAGCGGTCGGCCATCTGGCCGCCCGTGATGTTGCCGAGAACCGCACCGATGCCGAAGGCGAGCAGCAGGCCCGGCAAGGCGAGTTCACTCAGACCCGCGCCTTCGATCGCCAGCGGCGCAATGTAGGAGAACACCGTGAAGGCACCGGTCAGGATCAGCAGGGTCTGGACAAGGATCGGCAGCACGCCAGGGCGCAACGCTGCCCGCAACCGCTCACTGAGCGGCAAACGGGTGCCAACCAGCCCGCGTGGCAGGCGCCAGGCCAAGACAAGCCCCGCCAGCGTGCCCAGTGCGGCCACCGCAAAGAAGGTGCCGCGCCAGCCGGCGAAGGTTCCCAGAAGCGCGCCGAGCGGTGCCCCGACTGCCACCGCAATGGTCGTGCCGCCGACCACAACGGAGATGGCGCGCGCACGGTGATGCGCATCGACCAGCGCTACCGCCGTTGCCTGTGCGGTGGCGGCAAAGAGACCCGACGCCAGTGCCATGACGATACGCGCTGCAAGCAGCACCGCGAAGGAGGACGAAAGCCCGGCCACGATATTGCCGAGCACGAAGAAAGCCAGCGTCCACAGAATGATGCGGCGGCGGTCCCAGTCGCCGGTCAGTGTCGCCAGCACCGGCGCGCCGACCGCATAGGCCAGCGCAAAAGCGGTGATCAGCACACCCGCCACCGGCACCGAGATGCCGGCATCCGCGGCGATCTCCGGCAGCAGAGCGGAAATGACAAAACCCTCGGTCGAAATGGTGAACGATCCGAGCGCGAGCCAGTAGAGGCGCTTGTCCATGGGATATCCTTAGTTCAAAGAATATTGAACAATTGAACTTGTCCCGGCGGTTTGTCAATTGCTTGCAGCCAGGCCTTGTTCAAAAAACATTGAATATTTGAACAAGGCTTGGCGGTTTTTCAATTCCATGGCACAAGGCTCCTGCCAGCATCATGTCAGCGGACCGTTCAGGCGCGCGGTTTGCCGGCGCATTGAATCGGGCCGGAAACGCCCCTACCTTGAGCGCATGTCGATGACCCTGCCCCACCCAACCGCCGATCAGATCAGCCTGCCGCTGGTGCTTTCGGTGCTTGGCGACCCGACCCGTCTGGCCATCGTCGCCCACCTCGCCCGTTGCCAGGACGGCAAGGGACGAATGAACTGCAGCCGCTTCCTGGCGCTGGGCTCAAAGACCAACCTCAGCTACCATCTGGCCAAGCTGCGCGAAGCTGGCGTCACCCGCACCGAAGCGGTCGGTACGCAGCGCTTTCTCACGCTGCGCCGCGAGGACCTCGACCAGCGTTTTCCCGGTCTGCTCGACAGCATCGTTGCCGGTGCCGAACTCGCCGGAATTCCCAAGCTCGAGGACACGCTCGAAGTGGTGTAGGCCATCAGCCGTGGCGGCGTGATCGGGGCTGCAGGACGGGTTGGACGACGGCCGGACTACGCCTTGAACAGTTCGTTGTAGATTGCGACCCATTTCGCCAGCGGCTCGCCGGCATCCGCGGGCGTCATCATCCTGTATTTGAAGCCTGCAGTAACCGGACTGGTTCCTGGCTCCTTGGGCGGAATGCGCGGATCAGCGGGCGGATAACCTGCGTCACGCACCAGCCCCTGCCCTTCCGGCGAGCAGAGATATTCGATGAACAGCCTGGCTGCGTTCGGGTGCGGCGCATTCTTGGCGAGGAAGATCGCGCCGAGATGGCCGACAAATGGCTCGGTTCGCGCCGCTTTCACCGGCGCTCCCTTGGCGCGGCTGATGTAAGTCTGGTGATTGTAGATCATCAGACCGATCGGATATTGGCCGGCGATAACGTTATCGAGGACCACGCGCTGGTTGCCGGGGACGTTGACGATTTTTTGCGTCGACAGGCGCTTCAGATAGTCCATGCCCTTTTCGTCGCCCATGATGTCCAGCACATTGGCGATGAAGCCGGCAGGACCCGACAATGCAGGCGTGTCTGCCCAAGCCATTTTGCCGTGCCATTTCGGATCGAGCAGGTCCTCGTAGCCCTTGGGGGCTTCCTCTTCGCTGACGAGATCGGTGTTGTAGCCCGTGGTCAGGTAGATCGAATAGATGGCGGTGTAGTAGCCATCCTTGTCCTTCATATCCGGAGAGAAGGAAGCGGCATTGGATGGCTGGAACTGACCGACAAGCCCGGAAGCCAGCAGCGGCGGAAACACCGCACCTGAGGAATCGAACAGGTCGGCCAGGTTCTGGCCGGCATTCGCCTCGCTGCGCATGCGCAGCACGGTCTCCGCTTCGGTGACCGACGTAAACCGCACATCGATGCCATAGCGCTGCTTGAAGCCGGCCACCACCGGCCGCACCAGCTGATTGACCACGATGCCGGTGTACCAGGTGATGCTGCCTTCCTCGCGGGCCCGCGCGACCAGAGCCTCGTCGGGCTCAGCGAAGGCCACTCCGCCCAGTGCGCCAACCGTCAGTGCGGAAGTAGCCGTAACCAGCAATTCGCGTCTCGTGAGCATACCAATTCCCCCCTTGTGTTGGCGTGGCGCCTGCGGGAATTGTCGGCCCGGGGAATTTATCTCGTCAAAGGAGTTTAGCTGGCAATGGCGGTGAGATTTACTCATCCCGCCTCGAAGATGCCCATGGGCAAGCTGGCGGCTTTCCAGTTGTCAGGACGAAAGGTTGATCTCTTCGACCTCGGGAGCGATCGGGATGGATTGACCGAATAGGAGTTCGACGTCAGCCCGCTGCCGGTGCAGATGATGATGCGCTCTTCCTTGAAACGCTCGAAAGTGGCGCGGGAAATCCGCATCGACTTGCCCTTGGTGTCGGCGGCTGCGACCTTGTTCGACCAGGGAAAATGGGGGATCGTCGCGACACGCTTGAGGAAACGCTTTTCCTTTTTCGCTCAGTTCGATCGAAAGCCAGAATTGTCCAGCAGGACACGTCCCTATTTGGCGACGGCCAGCACGATGGCGATCACCATGAGAAGCGGGCCCATCCACTTGAAATGCTTCATGAGATGTTCCCACCATCCCGATTGCCCGGGATTGGCCTGGATGGGGAACGCAAGCAACCCAAACCCCACCCCGGACATCCACAACCCGGCGCACAACATGATGAACTGATCGATATAGTCTGCGATCATTGTTCCAGAACCTTGCGTTCAGTTCGCCTTGACCAGGACCACGCGTCGGTTCTTGGCGCGGCCTTCGTCATTGTCGTTGGAAGCAATGGGCGCCATCATGCCGGCCCCCGCTGCTGTGAGCCGCTTTTCATCGATTTCGTATTTCGACGCCAATGCCGCCTTGACTGCCTGTGCGCGGCGCGACGACAGGTCGATGTTGTGATCGAAGCTTCCCTGGTTGTCCGTATGACCAACAACCAGCACGGCCATTTTCGGATCGTCCTTCAACAGGGTGGCGATCTCCTTCAAGGTGGGGTCGGACTCCGGCTTTATGTCGGCCTTGTCGGTATCGAAATAGATGCCGTAGAGCGAAATCGATCCCGTCGCCGACAGCGATTCATTCATCTTCGCGGCTTCGACGACCACCATTTTCTTGTCTCGTGCCTTGGGCTCCAAGACCTGGACAACCGCCACCGTGCGGCCGTTCAGTTCCTTGCAATAGAGGTCGTCAAGCACGGTGTAGGTCTGCACCGCGACATAGGCATCGCCGCCATCCTCCGGCACCTTGGCCGTGAAATAGCGCTGGTCGGTGATCGTCGACGCGAGCGCGCATTTGCCATTGCTGAAGTCGGCGTCCTTCAGGTCGCTGTCGTAAAAGAAGAACATGGTCAGGCTCATGTCGTTGCCGCCGCCGCTGGAAGCACGATCGGCAGCCCCGCCGCATTCTTCCTTCTTGCACTCGAACAACAGCTCGCCGCCTTTCTGGGCGATCACATCCTGGTAGTTGCGCAGCACTTCGAGCGGCGAGCGATCCGGCGGCAGGACATAGGCGATGCGGGTGAGAGCGCCTTCGGCCTCGACCTTCTTCTCAGGCGCGAACTTCCGGTTGTTGTTCTTGTCGCGTGCGTCCGGATCCTCGCTGGGCTTCAGCGCCGAGAGCGGCAAGCTGAAATCGGTATAGGCGAGCTTCTCGTAGGAGACGATGAAGGAGCCGTCATATCGTTTGACCAGCACGTTGTCGGAAGCGCCGTCAATGTCGGCCGTTGGATTGGTGGCGTCGGCAAGACCTGGGGTGGCGGCGATGACGAGAGCCGACACCATGGCGACGGAAAGAGCGGCAATGCGGGTGAAAATCCGGTTGTTCATGCTTCCCCCAAAACGATGAAAACGGCTCGTGGGCAGAAGATCACACCGCGCGCTACCCGACAAGCAGACCTGCCGCCTCCCATCATTGGCGCAACCTGACACTAGGCTAGTACTGGGCGATGTTCTTGAGCATCGGCACCACGAAGATCGACACCGCGGCCAGCCCGAAGACCCACAGGGCGATGGGCCCGAAGAACACCACCGGCATCAGGATGGCCCAGGGCGCGTGAGGCATGATTTTCTTGCGCAGCGCGTAGGCGGACAAGACCAGGCTGTAGGCGCCGCCGATCGTGGTTGTGAGGGCTACGAAGGAGACGATGGCCGCCAGCAATCGCGCCAGGACCCCATACTCGAGTATCTCCGGACTCCACGCGAACACCGTCACGGCCGTGCACAACGCCGTCCAGGTGAAAACGGTCAGCGCCGTTCTCAGGAAGTCCAGATAGTCCTTGGCAACTTCGTCCTTGGTCATGTGCCTGCTCACTGCTTTCGACGATTCCACGGCTACCAGATGCCGAAACAGCCCACGGCTCGCAAGGAAAAGCGCAAGCCGGATGAACCACGATCCGAAACTATGCGCACGGCCCGGGGAGACCCGCATCAAGGGCTTCATGAAACCGGAGCCCACTGTACCGGCCAGGACACCGATACAGATTGTCAAATTTGTACTGCACTGTCCCTGTCCATTCCGGCAAAGCCTCCCTTAGACAGCAACGCATGAACACGATTGACAGGTCACCCATCCGGATCGGCGCCCTGGCTCCGCTGACCCCGCCCGGCTGGGTTCAGGCAGGCCGGCACCTGCTCGGCGGGCTTGAACTGGGCATCGACGAAATCAATGCCGCTGGCGGCATCGCCGGAAGGTCGCTTCAGCTGGTGGTGCGGGACACTGCCGCTGATCCCCGGAAGGCGGTGGCGGCGGTGGATGAACTGGCAAGCCTCGGCGTGGCTGCCCTGGCAGGAGAATATCACAGCGTCGTTGCGCGGGCTGTTGCTGCCAGGGCCGATGCCCTTCGGCTGCCCTTCCTCTGCTCGTCCGCAGTGCTCGACACGCTGACCGAGCAGCCGACGCAATGGATCGCGCGGCTGGCACCGCCGCAGTCACGCGGCTGGCAGGTCTATGCGGACTTCCTGCTCGCGGCCGGCCACAGCCGGATCGCACTGGCGCTCGACCAGAGTGTCTACTGGGCTTCAGGTGCCCGCATTCTGCGGGACTGTCTCGGCCGGCATGGTGGGACCGTCGTCGAATTCGACGCGCGTGCCCTCGCTCCCATGGCGCTTTGCGACGAGCTCGTCGACAATCGCGCAACCGCACTGCTGCTTCTGGCCGGCTACCCTGAGCCAGTGACCTCTCTCGTCAAAGCCGTCCGCCAGCTCCTGCCTGAAATCCTGATCGGTGCACCGGCCGGGCAACCGGAATTTGCCGAATTCGCGACAATGCCGGGAGGTGCGGCAATCCCCTTCCTGCGCTATCTGCCGGAACACCTCGCCCCCCTCGGCGCACGTGTCGAAGCAGACCTTCGCCGGAAATTGTCGGAGACGCCCTCGTTCGTTGCTTTCGAAGGCTACGACACCATCGCTGTCCTCGCAGAAGTGCTGCGTTCCTCCGGCACGGATCGGGATCATATGGCCGAAGCCTGGCCAAACATCGCCGTCGAAGGCACCCGCGGGCAAGTCCGGTTCTCGCGCACGCCTGGCATCGACGTATGGCAATGGACCTGGCCTCCAATACAGGTCGCGGAACGGCACCCCGCAGACCCCGATCGCTTTCGGGTTCTTCACAACGGCTGAGCCGGCGCCATCTCATGCAACGTTACAGGCTGCATCACGATGTGCTCAGCCGCCCACAATCCCGCCCTCCCTTTGCCCGAAACCGGACCTAGGTGACGATTCCATGACTGTTTTGCGACAGGAGAGAAACCGTGGCGACAGGTCTCCAGGGCGGTCATTCCGCCAACATCGGTCTTCCCCGCGGGATGGATCAATTCGGGCTCCTGCTGGGAGCGTTTCTGGTTGTCGGCATCGTGACGGTGGCCGCTGCCTTTGTCGCGGTCGAGGCGCCGGATCTTCGCCCCTTGCTGCTGCAGGAAGATGGTATCGTCGAAATGGCCACTGCGATTTTCTTCGCATTGGCCGCGTTCGGTGCCGCCGCTTCCGTGGCACTGTGGGGAATGCGGCTTCCGCTGCTGTTGGCGGGACTGGTCGGCTTCGCCGAGCTGATGGACGAAACCAGCTTCGGGTCGCGCCTGTTCGGCTTCCAGCCGCCGCCGCTCTATGGGGGCGGACAACTGGATGGCTTCCACGACCTGCTCATCGTCGTCTTTCGCCTGGCACACGACCTCGACCCGCTTCTGGCCTGGCTCCTGGTGGGTTTGCTGCTTGCTGCCTCAGTCGCGTTGACGATTTTTGTCGCGACGCAGTTGCTCAGGGGATTCCGGGGCGATCCGAGACATCTCTCGAGCCATACGCTGTTTCTCGCGCACGTCGCCTTCATCGGCCTGGCGCAGGTCATCGACATCTCCGCATCGTCCTCGCATGCGCTTTCGGCGATGGAGGAGGTCTTCGAGCTTGACGCCGCAATCCTGCTTGCCTTCTACGTTCTGCAACAGGCTCGCCTGGCGCAAGTCCGGCTAAACCACGTAGCGGTTTTGCGTCCGGAACTGCATAAAACTGGGAGCTAAAGCGTTTCCGGGAAAACGGAAACGCTTTAGCGTGGGACCATCAATCACCAGACGATCGCAGTCTGGTTCTACTCAGCGAAAACGCGGGAAACACGATGCATTTGAAGGCCGCTCGTCTGATCACCCTGGCCGTCAACATCGGTCTGGCGCTCCCGCTCTCGGCTGCCAGTGCAGCCGAAAACGTCGAGACCATCGTTCTGATCCGCCATGGCGAAAAGCCGCAGCAAGGGCTCGGCCAGCTCAACTGCCAGGGTCTTAACCGGTCCCTGCGGCTGCCCGGCGTGATCAAGGCGCGTTTCGGGGTTCCCGCCGCCATTTTCGCGCCCAATCCGTCAGACCAGAAGACAGACAAGGGCACGGCCTATGATTACATCCGGCCGCTTGCCACGGTCGAGCCGATGGCCATCACCTTCGGACTGCCTGTCAACGCCGGCATCGGTGTCGAGGATATCGCAAAGCTCAAGGACAGGCTGGAAGACAAGGCCTATGCGAATGCGCTTGTTGTCGTTGCCTGGGAACACAAGCAGCTGGTCAAGCTGGCGCGCAAGATCATGAAGGATCACGACGGTGATCCCGACGTCGTGCCCAAATGGCAAGGCGATGATTTCGACGGTATCTATGTCGTACGGCTCACCCGCAAGGACGGCGACACCACCGCGACATTCCAGACCGCAAAGCAGGGTCTGAACGGCCTGCCCGAGACCTGCCCCGACCGTTAGAGCGTTTCCGTTTTTTACGGAACCGCGGAAGCGCTCCAACTCTCTGTTCTTACGCAATTCCGAACCGAAAACCGCACGCACTTTTCCTGGAATTGCTCCAGGCTGGATCGCCGCCTCCTGAATATGCCCGCACCGACGGTGAAACGGTTCACATCCAGCTTTCCGGCCTTGCTGTACACAAAGCATGCCCTGGCGGGGCGTGGACCGTGTCCCGGCATGAAGCACCGCCGGCCGGGGTCGGGATGGGATAGGTCACGGAGGCGGGCCATGGAACCGATGTTCTGGATAGCGGGAACCGTGATCCTTCTCATCCCGTTTGTGGGCACGCTGGCGATGCGGAACTGGCTGACCAGCTTGCTCGCCGTCGCCGTATTGGCCTTCGTGATCTCATGTTTCTGGATCTGGCAGGAGTACCGTTACGGGGGCAACGACAGCGCACAGGCTCTGGCCCGGATCGTCACCGGCATCTGGCTGGCCGGGCTCGCTGCCGGCTTTGCGCTCAACATCGGCCTGTTGTGGCTGCGCCACCGCAAACGCACGGCTTCATGGGTGCGTGCCAGATGACAGCACGCTGCTCGGAACACCGCGTCAGATCAGCGATGCGTCTACCAGGCCACCACCATCACCGTTGCCAGGCTCATGCCGACCACCAGGCAGCTCGTGTAGATTGTCCAGTAGAGTTTGACGGACATTGTCGTGTTCCCCTTATGAGAACGGGGAACGGCCGCAGCGGGCACCCGTTCCAAAAAGCTGCGTCAGTTGGAGCCTTTCGGAAAACAGCAGTCAGGCGTCGGACAAGGCGTCTTCCACCTGCGGCGTCACCGGTGCACTGATCGGCCTGTAGATGTTGGAGGTGAGGTCGCTGGAAGAGCGGATGAGGATGCCGTCGTCACGCAGCCGTTCGAACGTCGCCCGCGACAACCGCATTGCCTTGCCATTGGCATCCACGGCTTTCACCATGTTCGTCCAGGGGAAATGGGTGACTTCGTGCACGCGCTTGAGGAAGCGCTGCTCCTTTTCCGTCAATTCGATCATGAGCGTGTCTCCATCGCTGCAACGCGATTGACACCATCAGCGCGGCCAGGGCGCGCGCATGCGCAATGCACCAGCCGCCGGGTCGTCCGCGAGGATGCGATTGTTGTGGGCAAAGCGCTGGAACGCCTGCCGGGCTTCCTTGCCGGTGCGTTGCCCCATCAGTGCCTTGCGGCAGACTGCGATCGCGCCGGTGTGATCGAGGTCCGGGATGCCTTGCCAGTGGGTCAGGATGTCATAAGCGTCCCGTGCATTTTGCACATCGCGCGCATCGTCGATGCGGATGGGCACGGGACGGTCGAAATTCGGGTTCGCCATTTGTATGGGCTCCTCAAGTGGGATTTCATTCCACTATGAGAAACGGGCGAAAACTGGTTTGCCGTCGTCACAAATGAAGAACCGGCATCAGAGTTCGTGAGAAGGCAAACCTGAAAGATCGCGACGCGCGTCAGGCGCGATCCAGTTCATAGACGGTATATCCGTTCTCCTTGCCCTTTTCCCGGAAGCCGAGGACCCGGAACCATTTGGCGATCTCGGGGCGATCCGACCAGCTGAACGAATCGATCGGCAGATTGCCGCAAAGCGCCTGGATGCGTCGGATGTGCGCCTTGCAGAACCGGACGCTGCCGCGTGCGAAAAAGCTCTCATGAGCCGCGAACGCGGTCTGTGCGGTCTCACCGGTTTCCTGCCAGGCGATGATGGCAACGGGGTTTCCGCTTTCCAGCAACGTATGGGCCCGCCCCTCCTTGAGGCTCATCAGGAATTCATCCTTGGCGTCTTCGATGTTTAGCCCGGCCGCGGTGTACTGGTCGGCCATGCGCAGGGAGAGATTGCGAAAGATCTCGGCAAGATCGGCAGGGGTCGCTGTTCGATAATCCATTGCTCACTCCTTCTGGGAGCGGCGACGCTACCCGCCAGGGTGCCGCCGGGCAACCCACAATTGGCCGCAGCAGGGATAGTCGGTGGATGTCGGCCAGACGATCAGGTCAGGCGGATTTTTTCTCATACGGCTTCAGCGTCGTCGAGAAGATGCGCGTCAGCGCCGCGACTGCCTCCTCGCGCGTCAGACGGCCTGTCGCGGCATCCTGTGCCAAGGCTTCGGCGGCTCCGAGCAGGCCTTTGTAGAGCGCGCCGGCCAATGCGGGATCGAGATCGATCAGCCGGCCGAAGGCCCGGCGATAGCGTTCGACATAACCGTCACGCAGCGCCTGGCGAAAGGCGGCTGTCTCCTCCGTCGCGGCAAGCGCGGCAAAGGTCGCACCCATTTCGGGACCCATGTCGAGCACGCAGCCGACATAGGTCGAGGCGAAAATCTGCGCCACCGCTTCGACGGAATCGCCACCGGCGTCCAGCACCCTGGCCTGTGCCGCAAGCTGCCGGTCATTGTAGTCGTCGCACAGCGCGATCAGCAGCCCCGCGCGCGTGCCGAAATGCTCATAGGCGATCGGCTTGGAAACGCCGGCCTGTTCAGCCAGATGGCCGAGCGTCAACGCCTCGGTGCCTTCCTTGCCGATGACGTGGCGCGCCGTCTCCAGCAATTGCTGGCGCCGGTCTGCCTTGGCCAGCCTCTTCGTCTGGTTCATTTCCTGCACCGAATTCTTTTCGCGGCCTGCTTGAACGCCATGTCTGGCCGCTTATGTTACCAACAGTAAGTTACGTACAGTAGCTTACTGTCCGTAATATAGGAGAGACACGATGTCTGTTGTAGCCCAGGAAATTCTCTTGAACAGCCGTCCCACCGGCACCCCTACCCTCGATACGTTCCGTTCGGCCACGCGCTCCCTGCCTGCGACAGGCGATGGTCAGTTGCTCGTGCGGACACTGTGGATGTCGGTCGACCCCTACATGCGCGGCCGCATGCGCGACCAGCCGAGCTACATCGCGCCTTTCCAGGTCGGTGAAGTGCTCGAAGGCGCCGCCGTCGGCGTGGTCGAGGAATCGCGGACCAACGGCTTTGCCAAGGGTGACGTGGTGAGCCATTTCTCCGGCTGGCGCGACCACGCGCTGATCGACGCCCAGACAGCCACCAAGGTCGACCTTGCCGCCGCACCCGCCGAAGCCTGGCTCGGACCGCTCGGCGTTCCCGGTTTCACCGCTTTTGTCGGCCTCGAACGCTTCGGCGCGCTAAAATCGGGAGACACCGTTTTCATTTCGGCCGCGGCCGGCGCGGTCGGCTCGATGGCAGTCCAGATCGCCAAGGCCAAGGGTGCCCGCGTCATCGCGTCGGCGGGCAGTGACAACAAGGTCGCATGGGTGCGCGAGCTTGGTGCCGATGAGGTCATCAACTACAGGACGACCAAAGACCTGACCGCCGCGCTGCGCAAGGCCGCCCCGGAAGGCATCGACGTCTATTTCGACAATGTCGGCGGCAGTCACCTGGATGCAGCCTTGGCGGTCGCCAAGGATTCCGCCCGCATCGTCATCTGCGGCATGATCGCGGGCTACAATGACGAGTTGCCCTCCGAGACGATGCACCACCTGTCCGCCATCATCATCAAGCGGCTTTCGGTGCGCGGCTTCATCGTGCTCGACCACTACGATCTCTATCCGGAATTCTCCGCGGCGATGATCGGCTGGCTGAAAGACGGCAAGGTCAAGTCGCGCGACACCGTCTATGACGGCCTCGACAATGCCCCGAAAGCATTCCTCGGCCTGTTCAGCGGTGACAACACCGGCAAGATGCTGGTCAGGCTCGCCGATCGATAGCCCTTGCCAGACTGCCGTCCGGCCCGTTTGGCCGGACGGCAGTCCAATCATTCGTTTGCGATTTTTTTGCGCTTCCGTGTAGGAACGCCATCTGTCCATCCGTCCTAGGGCGGACTTCGGAATTGGCCGAGGAAAGATCCTGGAGACCATCATGAGAAAGATCATCGTCGCCACCTTCGTCAGCCTCGACGGCGTTATGCAGGCGCCCGGCGGCCCGCAGGAAGACCCGACCGGCGGCTTCAAATTCGGTGGCTGGGTCGCCTCGCATTTCGACGAGGAGCTGGGCGCGGCACTCGGCGAGATCTTCGGCCGCCCCTATGACCTTCTGCTTGGCCGCAAGACCTACGACATCTTCGCCGCGCACTGGCCCTTCATCAAGGACGGTCCGGACCAGGCGATCGCCGACAGCTTCAACAACATCACCAAATATGTCGCCTCGCGCTCGACGCCGCAGCTCGCCTGGCAGAAAAGCCAGCTGCTCGGTTCCGATGTCGTCGCGGCACTGAAGAAACTCAAGGCCGAAGACGGCCCCGACCTTCTGGTGCAGGGCTCCGGCGATTTCCTGCAGACCTTGTGGAAGCATGGCCTGGTCGACGAACTCAGCGTCCTGACCTTCCCGGTCCTGCTCGGCAAGGGCAAGAGACTGTTCGGTGACAGCGTCGCTCCATCCGAGCTGAAGCTGGTGAAGGCGAAGTCCTATCCGAGCGGCGTGATCGTGGCCAATTACGTGCCGGACGGTGAGGTCAAAACCGGTGACTTCACGCCCAGCCAGCCATCCGAAGCCGAACTGGAACGCCGCAAGAACCTGAACTGAGGTTGGATTGCCTCGCCGCCAGGCCGGCAAACGGGGCCTAGCATCCTACCGAACGGAGCGCTTCCACTGGAAACGCTCCGTTTTCGCGATGTACTAGGTCATCGTCAGGATCGTTTCCGGCTTGCTTTCGCGCGCCGCTCCGTGCCTGCTCACGGATGTGCGGGAAGGCGTTGGCCGATCGGTGGGAGATCGCGACAATGAGATGGCCAGGTCCGGCGCTTCTGGCGCTGGCACTCTTCGCATCCTCAGCCCTTGCGCAGCAGGCAGACCTCGACAGCCAGCTCGAACAGGAGAACATGCGTCTCCGCCTCGACCCCAACGACATCGTTGCTCATCAAAGGCGCGCCTCGATCTGGTTCCGCAAGGGGGACAATAAAAAGGCGATCACCGATCTCGACGAAGTGATCCGGCTGATGCCACGGCACGCCCAGAGCTACAACAACCGTGCCACCGCCTATCTGCGCATGGAGGAGCTCGACAAGGCGGTTGCGGACTACAGCCGTTCGATCGAACTTGGCTACGCCCGCGCCTACGGCGGCCGCGCCGCCGCCTATACACGGATGAACAAGTACGACCTTGCCTTCGCGGACCTGGACAAGGCGCTTCGGGCCAACCCCGACGATGCCGACGCGATCGGCAACCGCGCCATGGCCTTCGCGCAGCAACGGCAATTCGACCGCGCCTTCCCGGACTATGACAGGGCCATAGAGCTCTCCCCGAACAACGCCGTATTCTACGAAGGACGTGGCGACGCCCGGTTCCGGGTGAACCAGCCCGACAGGGCTATAGCTGATCTCAGCAAAGCAGTGGATCTCGACCCTGGAAACATCCAGGCCTATTTCACCCGCGGCAAGGCCTACGCGCAGCTCAACCGCCAGGATGAAGCCATTGCCGATTTCAACCGGGCTATCGAGCTGATCGGAAACCGGCGGGTGAAAGGTCACGCGATCATCTATGTCGCGCGGGCCAATGCCTACGCCTTTTCCGGTCACTCCGAGGCCGCCATCGCCGATTTCGACAAGGCGGTCGAGATCGATCCGGGTACCGCCATGGCGTTCAGCGGGCGCGGCACCATCTATGCGACGCTCAAGCAGTTCGACCGCGCTCTGGCCGACATGGACAAGGCCGTCTTTCTCGATCCCAACGATGCCGACATCTACAATTCCCGCGGCACGGTGTTGTTTCTGCTTGGGCAGTCGGACAAGGCGATCGCCGATCTGGACAAAGCCATCGACCTCAATCCCAAACAGTTCAAGGCCCACGTCAACCGCGGCGCGGTATACGCGACGAAGGGTCGTCTCGACGAAGCGATCGCCGACTACAACGAGGCGGAGAAGCTGCGGCCCACGGATCCCGAGCCCTTCTATCGGCGCGGTCTGGCCTACAGGCAGAAAGGCGAGATCGCCAAAGCCAGGGCCGATCTGAAAAAAGCGCTGCGCCTCATGCCGCACTTCCCCGAGGCAAAGCAGGCACTGGAGGATTTGAAAAGCGGCAACAGGAAATGAGATTCAGGTTCGCCAAGGATACCGTCCCGGCATAACGACGGTTTTCACTCGATGGCAAACCTGTCTATTTCCGCGTCGGTCCGAACGGCTCGATGCGCGGGTTGGAGAATGGGCCCTTCACCGCCTGGCCGCCCGTATCCGCGGTCGGACGTTGGCTGATGGCGGTTTCGTGGACCTGCACGGCATAGAGCCCCTTTTGCGGATCGAGCACGACCACGCCGAAACCCTTGTCCATCTCGGCAGCGGGCACGCCAAGCAGTTCGGCGGCCCGGTCGAGGCCGGGCTCGCCTTCGGGACAGGCAATGGTCATGAGCACCATGTCGCGGGACATATCCGCTCTATCTCTTCATCTGCCAAACGATCCTGGTCCGAAAAGCCTGCAATGTCCGCCCCGCCCCCGGCTTGCAGATCACGCACCGACGCCGGCTACAGTCCGTAATGCTCGGCCACCGGCAATGGATCGATGATCCCGGCGCCGTAGTCGTTGTTCCATCCGGACTTCGGCCAGGGCTGCTTCCGCGCCTCTGCCTTTATACGGTCAAATAGGTCGCGCGGCGAGACTTTGCTACTCGGCAGGCCGCTGCGGATCGCCGCGATACAGCCTGCCGCCACCGGGCTCGCCGTCGACGTGCCGGTATCGGGCGAGCCTTCGCCGAAAGCCTGCGAGCCGAGGAAATGGCTGTAGCTGGTGAGATCGGGTTTTTCACGCGCCATATTGGGAATGGCCGGCCCCTGGCTGGAATAGCCGAGGCGCGTGCCATCGATGTCGCAGGCGGCCAGAGTGAGCACGTCCGGATGTGCATTGGCGCCGCTGATCGAGTGGCGTGTCACGCCCTGGCAGCGCCCGCTCGGGCAGTCGGCACCGCAATTGCCGGCGGCGAACAGCACGTCGGCCCCTGCCCGCGCGATCGTGCCGACCATGATGTTGAACGGATGGTTCGGATTGTCGGCATAGCGGCCGGGATGGCCGGGCGGGAAATCCCAGCTCGGATGGTACATGCCCCAGCTGTTGTTGATGACCAGCGCCTTGTATTTCCAGTCCGGACCGGTGAGTTGCTGGTGCAGGTAGGAGAAGGCCAGCAGCGCGTCGCTCAGGAAACCGGCCATGACGCTGCCACCCGGCGTCTCCGACTGCAGGATCGGGAAATCGAGCAGGCTGCAGGCCGGCGCCGCGATCAGAGCGTCATAGGCACACATCGTGCCGTGGTCGACCGCATAGTCGCCGGGCGTGTTCCGGATGTTGGACGGCGCCCAGGAGATCTTCCTGTCGAGCTTCGGCGACATGCCATGCGCCTTCAGGTGCTTGATGTTGATGCCGGTGTCCATGATCGCGAGCGCGACATCCTTGCCCTCCAGTCCCTTGTCCCTGAGCCGGTCGAGCCCGAGCAGCCGGGCGACGTCCTCACGCGTGCCAACGGCATCCACGCCGCAATAAGGGTCCTTGAACATGCCGATCTGCGGATCGGCGAAGATCTGCACGCCACGGCCGGAACTGCGCACATCGTCGATGCGGTTGGCCTCGATCGTGCCGCGCACCGCAAAGACCGGCGCCTTCTCGATATGCGAGGCCGCCAGCCTCACCTTGCCCGGCGTGCGCGCCGCGATCGGCAGCGGTGGAAAGGCCGGATCGACCAGCAGCCCGCCCTTTTTGGTCGGGGCGGCGATCGGGTCGTAGCGTTCCCTTGAGAAGGCAAGCTGGCTGCTCTCCCGCACGAGAGCCTTGGCCGGAAAGGTGACGATGACGGACACGCGCATGACATGGGCCTCCTCGTTGCAGCGACCCTAACACAGGCCAAAGAGGCGTCGAGTAAACTTGGGCTCACATGCTGACACATGCCTGCCATCGACACGTGGCACGCCACCTCCTGCAACGGCATCCAAGGCCGGCGTTTTGTGGCCATCCGGCAAACAAGCGGATCGGCGCGGCAAAACGGCAACGGTATCGTGCATTTTCGGGGTTACATCGGCGAAAACTCTCCCCTATAAGGCCCGCCTAGCCTGATACAAGAATCCATCCTGCGCACCCTGGCCGGGCCTCTGCGACGCATCGTCATGCGAAACGGAGAATCCCCCGCCCCGGGTCTTCCGCGCAGGCTAGAATGAACGGACCGAACCCATGCCAAGACGCACCGACATCAAGTCCATCCTGATCATCGGTGCCGGCCCTATCGTCATCGGCCAGGCCTGCGAGTTCGATTACTCCGGCACCCAGGCGTGCAAGGCGCTCAGGCAGGAAGGCTACCGCGTCATCCTGGTCAACTCCAACCCGGCCACGATCATGACCGATCCGGAGCTGGCGGACGCCACCTACATCGAGCCGATCACGCCGGAAGTCGTGGCCAAGATCATCGCCAAGGAGCGGCCGGACGCGCTGCTGCCGACGATGGGCGGCCAGACCGCGCTCAACACGGCGCTGTCGCTGCGCCGCATGGGCGTGCTCGAGCGCTACAATGTCGAGATGATCGGTGCCGATGCGCATGCCATCGACAAGGCCGAGGACCGCTCGCTGTTCCGCGAGGCCATGGCCAAGATCGGCCTGGAGACACCGCGCTCGATGCTGGCCAACGCCTCGGCCGTCAAGGACGAGGACCGCAAGAAACACGAGGCCGAGCGCGCCGCGCTGAAGGCCTCGGGTGCCGCCAATCTCGACGCCGCGCTCGATGCTCTCGAAACGCAGTGGAACCTCGGCGAAGGCGATCGCAAGCAGCGCTACATCAACCACGCCATGGCGATCGCAGCCCAGGCGCTCGACCATGTCGGCCTGCCGGCCATCATCCGTCCGTCCTTCACCATGGGCGGCACCGGCGGCGGCATCGCCTACAACCGCACCGAATTCTTCGAGATCGTCGGCTCCGGCCTCGATGCCTCCCCGACCACCGAAGTGCTGATCGAGGAATCGGTGCTCGGCTGGAAGGAATACGAGATGGAAGTCGTGCGCGACCGCGCCGACAACTGCATCATCGTCTGCTCGATCGAGAACATCGACCCGATGGGCGTGCACACCGGTGACTCCATCACCGTGGCCCCGGCGCTGACCTTGACCGACAAGGAATACCAGATCATGCGCAACGCCTCGATCGCGGTGCTGCGCGAGATCGGCGTCGAAACCGGCGGCTCCAACGTGCAGTTCGCCGTCAATCCAGCCGATGGCCGCCTCGTCGTCATCGAGATGAACCCGCGCGTGTCGCGCTCCTCGGCGCTCGCCTCCAAGGCGACCGGCTTCCCGATTGCCAAGATCGCCGCCAAGCTTGCCGTCGGCTACACGCTGGACGAGCTGGAGAACGACATCACCGGCGGCGCCACGCCCGCCTCCTTCGAGCCGTCGATCGACTATGTCGTCACCAAGATCCCGCGTTTCGCCTTCGAGAAATTCCCCGGCGCCTCGCCGGTGCTGACCACGGCCATGAAGTCGGTCGGTGAAGTGATGGCCATCGGCCGCACCTTCCAGGAATCGCTGCAGAAGGCGCTGCGCGGCCTGGAAACCGGGCTCACCGGCCTCGACGAGATCGAGATCCCTGGCCTCGGCGGCAATGGCGGCGCCGACGACAAGAACGCCATCCGTGCAGCACTGGGTACGCCGACGCCGGACCGGCTGCGCATGGTGGCGCAGGCGATCCGCATGGGCACCTCGCTGGAGGAAGTGCATGCCATCTCCAAGATCGACCCATGGTTCCTCGAGCAGATCGGCGGCATCATCGCCATGGAGGCGCGCATCCGCGAGCACGGCCTGCCGGAAGATGCCACCAACCTGCGCATGCTGAAGTCGATGGGCTTCTCCGACTCCCGTCTCGCATCGCTGACCGGCCAGGACGGCGATGCGGTCGCCAAGCGCCGCGCAGCCCTCGGCGTGCATCCGGTCTACAAGCGCATCGACACCTGTGCCGCAGAATTCGCCTCGCCGACGGCCTATATGTATTCGACCTACGAGACGCCTTTCGCAGGCAGCCTCGCCGACGAAGCCAAGGTTTCGGACCGCAAGAAGGTCGTCATCCTCGGCGGCGGCCCCAACCGCATCGGCCAGGGCATCGAGTTCGACTATTGCTGCGTGCACGCCGCCTATGCGCTGCGCGAGGCAGGTTATGAATCGATCATGGTCAACTGCAACCCGGAGACGGTCTCGACCGACTACGATACCTCCGACCGCCTCTATTTCGAGCCGCTGACCGCCGAAGACGTGCTGGAGATCCTGCGCGCCGAAAAGGCGGCCGGCAGCCTGCACGGCGTCATCGTGCAGTTCGGCGGCCAGACCCCGCTGAAGCTGGCGGATGCGCTGGAACGCGCCGGCATCCCGATCCTCGGCACCTCGCCCGACGCCATCGACCTTGCTGAGGATCGCGACCGCTTCCAGAAGCTGCTGCACAAGCTCGACCTGAAGCAGCCGAAGAACGGCATCGCCTATTCGGTCGAGCAGGCCCGCACCGTTGCCGGCGAGCTCGGTTTCCCGCTGGTCGTGCGTCCGTCCTATGTGCTGGGCGGCCGCGCCATGCAGATCATCCACGACGAAGGCATGCTGCAGACCTATCTGCTCGACACAGTGCCGGGCCTGGTGCCCGAGGACATCAAGCAGAAATACCCCAACGACAAGACCGGCCAGATCAACACCCTGCTCGGCAAGAACCCGCTTCTGTTCGACACCTACCTGTCGGGCGCCATCGAGGTCGACGTCGACTGCCTGTGCGACGGCAAGGCCACCTTCGTCTCCGGCATCATGGAGCACATCGAGGAGGCCGGTATCCACTCAGGTGACAGCGCCTGCTCGCTGCCGGTCTATTCGCTGTCGACCGAGCTGGTCGACGAGCTGGAGCGGCAGACGTCGGCGCTGGCCAGGGCGCTCAATGTCGGCGGCCTGATGAACGTGCAATACGCCATCAAGGACGGCGTCATCTACGTGCTGGAAGTGAACCCGCGCGCCTCGCGCACGGTGCCGTTCGTCGCCAAGACGGTCGGCAAGCCGATCGCCAAGATCGCCGCGCGCATCATGTCGGGCGAAGATCTCGACGGCGCCTTCGCCCATTACGGCGAAAAGCCGGATCCGCGTCGCCCCGGCCATGTCGCGGTCAAGGAAGCCGTGTTCCCCTTCGCCCGTTTCCCCGGCGTCGATATCCTGCTCGGACCCGAAATGAAGTCGACCGGCGAGGTCATGGGCCTCGACCGCGACTTCGCCATGGCCTTCGCCAAGAGCCAGCTCGGCGCCGGCGTCGACCTGCCGCGCTCGGGCACGCTGTTCGTGTCGGTGCGCGACGAGGACAAGGCCGGCGCGCTGCCGGCGGTGAAGCGCCTGGCCGGCCAGGGCTTCCGGGTGCTGGCGACATCCGGTACCGCGCGCTACCTCAAGGAAAACGGCGTCGAGGCCGAGAAGATCAACAAGGTTCTGGAAGGCCGCCCGCACATCGAGGACGCCATCCGCAACCGCCAGGTCCAGATCGTCTTCAACACCACCGACGGCCAGAAGGCGGTGTCGGACTCCAAGTCGCTGCGCCGCGCCACGCTGATGCAGAAGGTGCCTTATTACACCACGCTGGCCGGCATGGGCGCTGTGGCCGAAGCGATCGCAGCACTGCGCGCCGGCTCGCTCGAGGTTCGGCCGTTGCAGGAGTATTTTTGAGCTAGGCGTTGTTTCCCGTATCGAATGGACAACACGTCTGAAAGACGAGAACCATTTAAGTAACAAAAGAATAGTTTGCACTCAATCGACAATTAGCCGCCAGGAGCATCGACAACATCTAACCTATTTTCTACAACGATCAACGGCTCACCTTGGAGGCGGTTTTTATTGCGACTATCTGCCTTCTTTTCGGAACCTTTTGCTACAGACTGCACAACACCTCGGCGTTTCTTTGGAGCGGGTACAAAATCTCGCTTAAAAACCTCGGCAAAGGCGGCCTGAAACGCGACGTCGTCTCTCACATGAAAAAATACTGGCCACTCTTCATACGCACGTTCACCAAACTCACATTCCGCGCCCATTTTTTTCAGCAACCTAACGACCTCGCCGACTTCCTCTCGAACTGAAGCTACACAAATCCGAAACACGTCGCTAACGACTGAGAAGTCTTCAGCATCCAAAAGCTGTCTTGCCTTGTTGTTGTCGCCAATCAATTTGTAAGCATTCGCCAAATTCACCAAGCAAACCAGTCGCCTCTCCTCCCGCTTTGCGCCATCCAAAAAGAAGAAAAACTCCAGTATTTTAATAGCAAGGGAGTAATATCCCCTCTCTATCATTTCAAATGCAATATCACCGAGAGAATCATCTTGCATTATCTTCGATGGCTTGTCGACTTTTCTCCAAATTACTTGTATTAATTTTACACCAAACTCAAGAATAGTCTCAAGGGAACTTCTAAAGTACTTGGGATTAGCAAGAAGCTCCTGCCCCTTACTGAATTTAGAATGACCACTAAACTTAAGCTTGGACGCCTTCTTCAGATACCGGTCATTCACAACCCCATTTGTATGCGTAAAAAGATTCCTCCTTTCAAAAATCTCCACAACTTTTGGCCAGTCTCCATACTCAGATTTTATCTCTTTCTTTATTCCTACCGCCTTTTCGACCCAAGAAATCTGCTCCTCGAAAGAATTTCTCATTGCGAGATCAATTTCTTTCTCGAGTATCATTTCTTTAAAATTAAGAATATCACTCAAATCAAAAACTTCTTTAACACTAATTTGCCTCTCACTAGAGGCCAATTTTGAAGGGTTGTCTAATAGAATTCTCTTTATCAACCTTGCCAAATGGTGCTCATAAGAACTCACTATTCCAATCATCAGCATTTTTGGTATTTGCTGACCAACCTCAGACGCTTTTACCGCGCTTTCTGAAATCTCGCTGCACTCTTTCCAATACCGCGATTTCATCTTGAAGACGGTTTTCGCATCCGTCTCTTCTGAAATTACCGAATTATCATTGAGAAAATTTAGAAATTCCCCGGATCTTATTGAATAACTCATAAAAGGAGATATTGAAGCAACAAATGGGAGTATTTCCACATATGAAAGCATTGATGTACAAAACAATTAAATATACTTAGATACTCTTCAGATGATTTGTTTTTCAGCTCGTTTTCATGATCTAATTCTAATTTCTGCTCATCCATATCATCTTTAAACTCCCCATCAGGAGAGATAATATGACCTACGGCTTGACCGTTCTTCTTATATACACAAACATAGAAAAACTCAGCTTCCATTCCCCCCCTCCGATCATGAATCGATCCCCCATTGAAGATTGATTCAGTTTCTATCTTATTTCTTCATTTTATTGCATCTCTTCATGCCCTGCAAAGTATCGACTTTCTCACCGCCACCCCCTGAATTCCGCCATCAGCCCCTCATAGTCCTCCATCGGCGGCAGAGCCTCGTAGCTCTTCACCGCTCCCGTTTCAGCGAAAGGCAGTTTTTCGCCGACCCATGTCTCGATGTAGGGCGCGAAGTCACCCGCCCCTTCCAGCAGCGTCGGCCGCACATTGACGAACCAGTCCATGCCTTCGGCCCTGGTGAACATCCACGTCATGCAGCGCGGGCAGAAATAGTGATGCGCGTCGGGCCCGTGCAGACCGCCGACCACCGGCTCACCCTCGGTCACCGCAAACCCTTCGGCCGGGATGGCGGCCGACAGCGAATAGGCGGAAGAGCTCATCTTCTGGCAACCGGTGCAGTGGCAGGCCATGGTCACCAGCGGTGCAGCGCGCACCTCGATCCTGACCTCTCCGCAACGGCACGCGCCTTGTCTCGGCAGTTTCCAGTCCATCATTGTCTCCTGTGCTGATCGCAGGATAAGCGGACGACGCCGGCAGACAAGCGTGGCAGCTCGACGCGCTCCCAGAGCAATTCCAGCGCGACCGGACCGGGAAACGTTTCCTGAAAAGTAGAAAACGCTCCGGCTTCAATTTTTCCAGATCGAATGTTCGATCTTGCCCTTCAGCTCGGGATAGGCGTCCGGATCGAAGCGCGGGATGCCAGTCTTCTGCTGCTCGAAATAGTCCCTGGTCAGTTTCACGACCGTGCCGGACAAAAGCATGATCGCCACGAGATTGACGGAAGCCATCAGGCCCATGGTGGCGTCGGCGGCGTTGAACACCACCGCCACCGAGGTGTAGGCGCCCCAGATCACCATCAAAAGCACGCCGACGCGCAGCGCGCTCAGCGTGCCCCTGTTGTCGATCTTCAGGAACACCATGGCATTCTCCGAATAGGCGTAGTTGCCGATGATCGACGTGAAGGCGAAGAAGAAGATCGCGACGGCGATGAAGTAGCGCCCGGCCTCGCCGATATGGGCGACCATCGCCTCCTGGGTCAAAGGCGTTCCGGTCAGTTCCGAGCCCGGCGTCATCACGCCTGACAGCAGGATCATGATGCCGGTGGCGGTGCAGATCAGCAGCGTATCGATGAACACGCCCAGCGCCTGCACGAAGCCCTGGCTCGCGGGATGATGCGGCGACGGCGTCGCCACCGCAGCGATGTTGGGTGCCGAGCCCATGCCGGCTTCATTGGAGAACAGCCCGCGCTTGACCCCGTTCAGCATGGCGCCGGCAACGCCGCCGGCGGCCTGCTCGATGCCGAACGCACTCTTGACGATCAGCGCCAGCACGCCGGGCACTTCGGTGATGTTGGCGAGCACCACATAGAGCGCCATGCCGAGATAGGCGATCGCCATGAACGGCACGACATATTCGGCCACCTGCGCGATCTGGCGGATGCCGCCGAAGATGACGACTGCCGTCAGCGCCGCCAGCGCGAAGCCGACCCACAGCTTGTCGACGCCGAAAGCCCCCTGCATGGCATCAGCGATCGAGTTCGCCTGCACGGCGTTGAAGACGAGGCCGAAGACGACGACCAGGCAGATGGAAAAAAGCACACCCGCCCAGGGCGCGTTCAGCCCCTTCGAGATGTAGAAGGCCGGTCCGCCCCGGTACTGGCCGTTGTGGTCGGTGATCTTATAGAGCTGCGCCAGCGCGCTTTCCGAATAGGCCGTGGCCATGCCGACGGCGGCCACCACCCACATCCAGAACAGCGCCCCCGGTCCGCCGAGATAGAGGGCGACGGCAACGCCGGCGAGATTGCCCGTGCCGACGCGCGAAGCCAGGCTGGTGCACAAAGCCTGGAACGGCGTGATGCCGCTGGTGTCGTTCTCGGGCACCCGCATCACCGAGCGAAACAGTTCCGGAAAATGCCGGATCTGGATAAAGCGCAACCGCAGCGTGAAGTAGATGCCGACCGCGATCAGGCCATAGATCAGCACATAGCCCCAGAAGATCGTGTTCAGGAAATCGATGACAGCGTTCAGCGCGTTCATGCAGGTCCCCTCTTCCGGGTACGCAAATGCGGCAGGTAACGAGACGGCCTCAACCGTTCCAGTCGACCTCGACCATGCCGTGGCGCCTGTAGAGGCGAATGGCATTGGCGTTTTCGACAACTTTGGTCTTCAGGTCGAGACGGCTGGCACCGCGTGCCTTGAAGACCGCGAACACATGCAACAGCAGGGCTTCCGCCAGTCCGTTGCGCCGGGCGCTGGGATGCACCGCCAGATATTTGAGGTAGTCGCCGGTCCAGCACAGCGCCACGGCGACCAGCCGGCCTTCGGCGTCATCGACCACGAACCACAGCGCGGGGTCGTACTCGGCATCGGAGGAATGCTGCGCCCACCAGAGGTCGAAGTTCTTCTCTTCCTTCTGCAGGGTTTCGGTCAGCAGCTTGTGCACGGCCCGCGCGTCTGCCGGCTGGAACGTCCGCATCGTGAAACCATCAGCCCAGACGGGAGCCGGCAGGTCGCCGGCAAGCGAACGTCGCAAACGGATGCTGATATCGTCGGCCGTCCCGGCCTCGGGCTGCGTCATCGGTGTCCCCCTGCGTCCGGCCGCGCCCGGCTCAGGCGTCGGGAGCCGATTTGCGCTTGCGATCGCGGCCGAGCCCGGTTTCCTCGAGCAGGCCCTTGCGCTTGGCGTCGTAATAATAGCCGGTCTGGTAGAGGCGGTCGGCGCGCTTGTAGTCGCCATTGGCCACCAGGAAGGCGCCGCGCAGATATTTCACTGCGTATTTCAGATTGGTCTCGGCATCGAACAGGCCCTTGGGCGCGCCGCCGTAACCCATGCCACGCGCGGTGGCATGCTTGATCTGCATCAGGCCCCAGTGGCCGTTGTTGTAGGCGAGCGGGTTGAAGGTCGACTCGCGCTTGACCACCGAGCGCACCAGTTCCACCGGCACCTCGTAGAGCGCCGCATATTTGGCGATCAGCCGATCGACCTCGCCGCGACCGGCGCTGACCGGTCCCGGCCTTTCGGCTTCCGGTTCGGGGATCATCAGATAGGTCGGCACCGGGCCGGAATAGGCGACAGGCTGCACGCCCGGCAGCGATGCGATGGCTTTCGGCGCGGCAGGCGCCGACGGAAACACCAGGCTGGTGGCTGCCGAAGCAACGACCACCGGTTTCGGTTTCGGCGCAGGCAGATCACCACCCATGCGGGTCGACAGCGTGCTGACACGCGCACCGGTCTGCGTGGTCGTCGGCTGGGCAACCGCCACCTGAACCGTTGCGGCTTGCGGGGTCTGCTGCCCCTGCACCACCGGCTGCACCGTGGCTTCCGGCTGGGTCGCGGTTACGGCTTTGCCATTGACGGCGACCGTTGCTGGAGCGGCGGCGGTACCACCGGGCTGGACCGGTGCTGGCGCGACAAAGGTCGAATTGTTGGCAAGCCGCGCACTGGTGCCTGGCGTCGTCGCCAGCGTGGCAGGGCTGTCGGCATGCTGCTGTGGCGTCGCGCCGGCGAAGGCGTTGCCGGCGGCTTCAGCCGGAAGTGCCGCGAACTGCACCGGCGCCAGACCGGAGGATTCCGGCAGCACCGAAACGGCTTCGGGCAGCGCCAGCGCAAAGCCGGCGTCAGCCTCGCTCACCGTGGTCGTGGTGGGAGCCAGTGACGGCTTGACGGCAGTCGTTGAGGTGCAACCGGAGACACCGGCCGCAGCCAGGAGAATGCCGATCGACAGGGTGTGGGTTGTTGTTCGCAAGCCGCGCTCTGTTCGTGCAAATCGTTAAATGCTCCTTACACCACCACTTTTGGTCGGGCAACATGGCCGATTATCGGTTTTCGGGTGGCGAAAAGCCGCAAAACATGCAGAATCGTTCATGATTTGTACTTGAAGGCACCGTTGGCTTTGCTGGAAACCGGTGTCGGAATGGAAGGAGCCGACCATGCAGACCGCCATTGAAAAAAATGTCGAAAAAAATCTGGCCGTCGCCCCCGGCCACACCATTTTCTCCACAGCACTCGGTTTCATGGGCATCGCCTGGAATGAGCGCGGACTGATCCGCCTGTGCCTGCCGCAATCGAGCGCCGACAACCTGGAACGGCGCCTGCTGCGGCTGGAAAGCGTGCCCGGCAAGCGTTTCGAGGACGGTACCGCTCCCGGCTGGGTGGGCGAACTGGTCGAGGCGATCAAGGCCTATGCCGCCGGTGAAACCGTCGATTTCTCAACCGTGCCGGTCGACCTTGATGGCGTCGACGATTTTCGGCTCGCCATCTACGATGCCGCGCGCAAGCTGGCCTTCGGTGAAACCACTACCTATGGCGAACTCGCCAGGCGTGCCGGCCACACCGGGCTTGCGCGTGAGACGGGCGCGGCCCTCGGCGCCAATCCGGTCCCGCTGGTCATTCCCTGCCACCGCATCACCGCGGTCGGCGGCAAGATAGGCGGCTTCTCGGCGCCTGGCGGCTCGGCGACCAAAGAAAAAATGCTGGCGATGGAAGGCGTTCGGGTCGGCCCGCCGCCCTCGAAGCAGGCTTCCTTCGGGTTCTGATGGTCCGCTTCGACTTCGCTTTTTCGGTGCGTCCTTCGAGGCTCGCCCGCACGATTTTTTGCTATCTTTTGAATGCTTTGCGGGCTCGCACATCAGGATGAGGAACGTTGCGTGAAACATCATCCAAGCTTCGAGATATCTCAGAGTTTTGGGGGCTCTCTACAACGGTCCTCATCCTGAGATGCTCGCGAAGCGAGCCTCGAAGGACGCACCCGAGATCCTCTCCCGCCGCTCGAAGAGCACTCACCCTGTCGGCACTCTAGTCGAACGGCATGATGAAACGACGGCGGTCGAAATCGGGACGCTTGCATCTGTAAACGGGGCAGGATCCGGTATCGGCACTCGGCACGGAGGCGCGGCTGCGAACCTCGCCCATGTCGCAGAATTCAACACTTGCAACATAACGGTCATAAAGCGTGAGGCGCGGATTGCGGGGAGAGCGATAACGCAGGATCACGGCACCTTCACGATCGACCAGCCTCTGTACCCGGTCGCAGCTCATGCGGGACGGATCGTAGCGCGAGATCGCCTGCGCTTCGGCCGCGACGAGCGAAAGGCATGCGGCAAGCAGGATCGTCTTTCTCATGGCTTCCTCCAGCGCGAAGCATCCTTTGATCATAGATTACGCCGACGCCCGACAGCTTGCCAGTCGCCCAGTGTCTTGCGTCAGGATCAAACAACACCGCCTTGTTTTTGGTGAAAAAGTCGCTTATATCCGTTGCGTTGATATTTGGGCCGATTGACCCTACGCCTCGCGATCTTCGCGTTTGCTCCCGTCTTTCTCCAAAATCTCGATACCAAAGGCCGGATAGGGTCCGGTCTGAAGAAAACGCAAGTGAATGTGAAGGAACATTGATATGGCAACTGGAACGGTCAAGTGGTTCAACGCCACCAAGGGCTTCGGTTTCATCCAGCCTGACGCCGGCGGCGCGGACGTTTTCGTCCACATCTCCGCTGTGCAGCGCGCTGGTCTGACCACCCTGGCTGATGGCCAGAAGATCAGCTACGAGATCGAGCAGGACCGCCGCACTGGCAAGTCGTCCGCTGGATCTCTGTCGGCAGCCTGATTTGGCGCAAGGCGCGCGCCGGGTATCTGCCCGGGGCGCGCGGCAAGTCACGGATGTACTGACGGTCGCGCGAGAAGCGCGCCGGAGCGGAAACGGAAGGATCGCCGAAGTGGCAGATTGCCACCGGCACCACCAGAGACGCTCCGGGTCAGGCTAGCAGACTTAACGAAAGGCGGGATTTTTCCCGCCTTTTTGTTTTTGGGATGGCGCGCGGTCGCGCGCCGCAACGGTCATCCAGATGACCGTTGGCATCAAGCCGGCGCCACGAACTCCTGCGCGATGAGCTTGAAGACCGGCAAGGCTTCCAGCTTCGCGGCATGCTGGGCAAGCCTCGGGAACATGGCCATATCGATCAATCCCGGATGCGCATCGTTGAGGAAGCGCAGCGCTGCCGCCACGGCGATGTCGGCATGGCCGATCCGGTCCCCGAACCAGAATTCGCTCACCTCTCCGGCACGGTCCTTCTCCAGTACGTCCAGCACTGTGGCGATCTGCGTCCGACAGCGGTCGGTCCACATATCGGACACCTCGCTGTGCAGGCGCTGCTCGTAGAACAGGCTCACAGCCTTGTCGGCCATGCCGGTGGCCAGTGCGGCAACCTTCAACGCCTTGTGCCGCAACGGTTCGGTGCGCGGGAACATCGCCTGCCCGGCCGGAACCAGGCTGTCGAGATAGTCGAGCATGAGATGGCTCTCGATCAGCACCTCGCCATCATCCAGCACCAGTGTCGGCACGCGGGTCAGCGGATTGTAGGGCCGGATCCTGTCGGCATCGCCGAACGTCGACCAGGGCTTCTGCTCGAACGAAATTCCGTAAAGCGTCAGCGCTATGCCGACACGCCTGACAAAGGGTGAATCATATTGCCCGATGAGGATCATGCGTCATCCTTGTGATCAGTTTCGGCACCCGTCTGTGACCTGGAGTATTTCCGTTTTTCGTGGAAACGCGGGAATGCTCCAAGTTTTTGTTTTCTCCGCATTTTTGTAACGCCAGGTGATTCCACTTGGCTACAAAATGCTCCGGATCACGGCAGCCATTCGATCGGCACATGGCCGGGGTGTGTTTCCACCCGCTTCAACCAGGCACAGATGGCCGGGAAAGCCTTGAGGTCGAAGCCGCCGAACTCTGCGGTATGGGTGTAGGCGTAGAGCGCGATGTCGGCGATGCTATACGTGTCTCCCGCGAAGAACGGGCCCTGCAGGAGCCTGTGCTCCATGACGCCGAGCGCCTTGTTGCCGCGCTCCAGCGTTGTTGCGAGACGTTCCGGCGTGGCATCCCCGGCTCTTTCCGGGAAGGTCAGCAGCGCCTTGCGCACGGCAATGTTCGGCTCATGGCTGTATTGCTCGAAGAAAAGCCACTGATAGACCAGACCGCGCTCATAGCGGTCGGCAGGCAGGAAGCGCGTGCCCTCGGCGAGATAGAGCAGGATGGCGTTGGATTCGGCGATGCGGCGGCCATCATCCAGCTCCAGCATGGGCACCATGGCGTTAGGGTTCTTGGCCACATATTCGGGAGTACGCGTCGCTCCGTTATGGGAAGACACCTCGACATTGGTGAAGGACTGACCGAGCTTGGCCATCAGGAGGCGCGGCTTGTAGCAGTTGCCGCTGTCGATCATGCTGTAGAGAATGGTCATGCTGGCTCCCTTGAAGCATCCGTTTGCCCGAGCAGAACCTGGGCATCCAGCGATTTCTTTTTGTGAATACCGATAAACGCCGTTGATACGTCTACGCGTCGCGATAGGCGCGTTCGGCCGTCGACAGCATGCCGGCAACGATGTGGCCACCCGAATCCGGACAAAGCGGAGAAGCAAAGGAGCGACCGGTTGGCCACTCCGTCAGGCACTCACTGGACGATCCGTTTTCCGAAAGTCCTTGTCGGGCGGGTCGATTGCCGCGCGGAGATGCCGCTGCCAAGATCTTGTCCGGCCTGCGGCCCAGGTTCGGGCATATGCACGGCCCTGGCGTAGCTGCGGAAACTCGTCGGCGCGATCTCGGGCTTGGCCAGAACGTAGCCCTGCACCATGGACGCGCCGGATTTTTCGGCAAGGTCGAGCTGCCAGCTCTCCTCGATGCCTTCGAAGACCGTCCGGATGCCCCGTCCCTCGAATGCCGCCACCATCGTCATCAGCAAGGCGAAACCGGCACCCGACTCCATCAGCTGGGTGATCCAGTGGGCATCGAATTTCACGATATCCGGCTTCAGCTCCTTGATCCGGTTGATGTCGGACTCATCGGCGCCATAATCATCCACGGCGATGCGGAACCCGTTTGCTCTCAGCGCCTCGACGAAGTCGCTCAGTGCTGCTTTGGAGGCGGAGCGTTGCTCCGTCACTTCGCAGACCACCCGCTTCGGATCGATGCCCGCTTCGTGCAGCACCAGGCGCATTTCACGCAGCGCGCTGTCCGATACGGCCCGGTCGATGAAGACGGACGGATCGAAATTGATGAAGATGCTGGCATCTTCCGGCAGACAGGCCCCGGCGTTGAGCAGATGCAACGTTCGCGTCAGCGCTTCGATATGCAGTCTGTCGGCCGGCGGACAGGTGGCGAAGAACTGGCCCGGCGCTTGCGGTTCGCCATCGCGAAACGGCCGGATCAGTCCCTCGAAGGCCGCGATGGAGAGCTTGCCATCCTCAAAGGCGAAAATCGGCTGAAACGCGCTCTTCAGGGTGTACAGGCCCCACACCCCGGTCGAGGTGCCATCGTCGTGACGAATGATATGGGCGAGCCCGATGCTGCGCGACACTGTCCCTCGCTTCGTCGCGTGCGAAAACCAGGCAAATCTACCGACCAAGGTTTTACCGCGCGTTAATGATCCGATTGGCCTTTGCGAAGCCAAAACCGAGCCACTGGCTCAGCAAACGAAGCTTGCGCTTGTTTTGCCGATACGACAATAGAGACGCCGCTGCCGGGTTTCGCAGCTGCCCCTATGGAGATTTGTCATGGCCTTCCTCGCCGACGCCCTTTCCCGCGTAAAGCCTTCCGCGACCATCGCGGTCACGCAGAAAGCGCGCGAGCTGAAAAACGCCGGCCGTGACATCATTGGCCTCGGCGCCGGCGAACCCGATTTCGATACGCCCGACAACGTCAAGAACGCGGCGATCGAAGCGATCCGTCGTGGCGAAACGAAGTATCCGCCGGTTTCGGGCATTGCCCCGCTGCGCGACGCCATCGCCAAGAAGTTCAAGCGCGAGAACAATCTCGACTACAAGCCGGAACAGACCATCGTCGGCACCGGCGGCAAGCAGATCCTGTTCAACGCCTTCATGGCGACGCTGAACCCCGGCGACGAAGTCGTCATCCCCCGCCCCTATTGGGTGAGCTACCCCGAGATGGTGGCGATCTGCGGCGGCACGGCGACCTTTGCCGAGACCAGTATCGACAACGGCTTCAAGCTGACGGCCGAAGGTCTCGAGAAGGTCATCACGCCCAGGACCAAATGGCTGGTCATGAACTCGCCGTCCAACCCGTCCGGCGCCGCCTACACGGAGGCCGAACTCAAGGCGCTGGCCGAGGTGCTGTTGAAACACCCGCAGGTCTGGATCCTGACCGACGACATGTATGAGCACCTCACCTATGGCGATTTCGTCTTCAGGACCATCGCCGAGGTGGAGCCGCGCCTTTATGAGCGCACGCTGACCATGAACGGCGTGTCCAAGGCCTATGCCATGACCGGCTGGCGCATCGGCTATGCTGCCGGCCCGCTGCCGCTGATCAAGGCGATGGACATGATCCAGGGCCAGCAGACCTCGGGCGCCTGCACGATCGCGCAATGGGCATCGGTGGAAGCGCTGAACGGCCCGCAGGACTTCGTGAAGAAGAACAAGGCGATCTTCCAGGCGCGCCGCGACCTCGTCGTGTCGATGCTGAACCAGGCGCGTGGCATCTCCTGTCCGTCGCCGGAAGGTGCTTTCTACGTCTATCCATCCTGCGCCCAGCTGATCGGAAAAAAGACGCAGGGCGGCAAGGTGATCGATTCCGACGAGACTTTCTGCTCAGAACTGCTGGAAGCCGAAGGCGTGGCGGTGGTGTTCGGTTCGGCTTTCGGCCTCGGCCCGAACTTCCGCATTTCCTACGCAACCTCCGAGAAGCTGCTGGAAGAAGCCTGCACCCGCATCCAGCGCTTCACGGGCAGCCTCAGCTGATCCTGCCAAGGGATTCAGATGACTCACAAAAAAGCCCGATCACGACCGGGCTTTTTTCGTAAGGCGCCAGCGCCGTATCAACCCTGATATTGCTCGTCGCTGACCGGCTCCAGCCAGTCGACGGGTGAACCGTTGAGCGCCTCCTGCATGGCGATATGGGTCATCGCCGTCTTGCTGGCCGCACCATGCCAGTGCTTTTCGCCGGGCTCGAACCAGACGGTGTCCCCGGCCCTGATCTCCTGGACCGGTCCGCCCCAGCTCTGCGCCAGCCCCGCGCCCGAGACGACATGGATCGTCTGGCCGAGCGGATGAGTGTGCCAGTGCGTGCGCGCGCCGGCTTCGAAGCTTACCGAGGTGGCTCTCAGCCGCGCCGGCGCCTCTGCCTCGATGATCGGGTTCTGCGTCACCCGGCCGGTGAAATAGGCGTCCGAGGCGATGATGGTCGGCACGCTGCCGCAGGCGATGATCTTCATCGAATTCTCCTTTCAGATTTTCAGGGCAGGCGCTTTGTCGACGAAGCAACGCCGCTCATCATCTATTTTCCTTGCCCTGCTTTCGAACCCATGTTTCGATGTTTCCGGGCCGCTGGCAAACGCTTTCGACCCGCGACGGCCGAACAGGCCGGCCGCCGCTCTCAGCGGAATGCCTGAGTGGAGGTCAGCATGGGTAATCGCGCCGGAGGACGACGCTCGGGACCGAAATGCATTGCCATAGTCGGTCCCTTCGCAAGCGGTAAGACGACACTTCTCGAAGCCATTCTCGCCCGGACGGGCGCCATTCCTCGCCAGAACCCGGTTTCGTCCGGCAACACGGTATCGGACCATTCCGCGGAAGCCCGCGCCCACGCCATGAGCGTGGAAGCAACCGTAGCCACCACCGAATTCATGGGTGACGAATTCACCTTCATCGATTGCCCCGGCTCCATCGAATTCGCCTTCGAGGCGGAACCTGTCCTGGCAGGCTGCGACATCGCCGTCGTAGTGGCGGAGGCGGATGAGAAGAAGATCCCTGCGCTGCAGTTGATCATGCGCAAGCTGGATGATCTCGGCGTGCCGCGCATCCTGTTCCTGAACAAGGTCGACAAGGCGATCGCCGGCGTGCGCGAGACGCTGAAGATGCTGCAGCCGACCAGTTCCGTGCCGCTGCTGCTGCGCCAGATCCCGCTGCGCAAGGACGGTGTCGTCATCGGTTCGATCGACCTCGCACTCGAGCGCGCCTACATCTACCGCGAGTACGCCGAGAGCGAAGTCGCCGAAATACCGGGTGACGACAAGGCGCGCGAGATCGAGGCGCGGTTCTCGATGCTGGAAACACTCGCCGATCATGACGACCAGCTCATGGAACAATTGCTGGAGGAGATCGAACCGCCGAAGGACGCCGTCTTCGACGACCTTGCAGCTGATCTGCGTGCCGGCACGGTAACGCCGGTGCTGATCGGCACGGCCGAGAAAGGCAACGGCGTGCTGCGTCTCCTCAAGACGATCCGTCACGATGCACCCGACATCGAGGCCACGCGCAAGCGCCTTGGCGCACCCTCCGGCTCGACCACTGTCGTGCAGGTGATGAAGACCATCCACACGCCGCATGGCGGCAAGCTTTCGGTTTCCCGTATCCTTTCGGGCCAGATCAATGACGGCACCGAGCTGTTCCTGCCCGACGGCAACAGCGCAAAGGTGTCCGGCATCTACCGCATGCTCGGCAAGGACCAGTCGAAGCTCACCACTGCGAAGGTCGGTGAGACTGTCGCGCTCGGCAAGCTGGACGAGGTCCGCACGGGCCAGACGCTGACGTCGGCAAAAGGAGGCATCAAGCCACTCGCCGATCTCGCTCCGCCGCAACCGGTGTTCGCTTTCGCCTTGCGGCCGAAGGAGCGCAAGGACGACGTCAAGATGTCGGCAGCCATCCAGCGTCTTGCCGAGGAGGATCCTTCGCTCAGCCTCAGGCACAACCAGGACTCGGCGGAGACCGTGCTGTCGGGCCACGGCGAGATGCATTTGCGCGTGGTGCGCGAACGGCTGGAGGGCAAGAACCAGATCCCGGTGGAAGGACACGCCCCCGCGGTGCCCTATCGCGAAACCATCCGCAAATCGGTACAGCAACGCGGCCGCCACAAGAAACAGTCGGGCGGCCACGGCCAGTTCGGCGACGTCGTGCTGGAGATCAAGCCGCTGCCACGTGGCACCGGCTTCCAGTTCACCGACACAATCACCGGCGGTGTGGTACCCAAGACCTATATCCAGTCGGTGGAGACAGGCGCTCGGGATTACCTGAAATGCGGCCCGCTCGGCTTCCCCGTCGTCGACGTCGCCGTCAACCTGTCCGACGGCTCCTACCATTCCGTCGACTCCTCGGACATGGCATTCCAGATGGCGGCCAAGCTCGCCATGAAGGAAGGCATGGCGACCTGCTCGCCGGTGCTTCTGGAGCCGGTGATGAAGGTCGAGATCGTCACCCCTTCCGACGCGACGGCCAGGATCATCGCTCTCATTCCACAAAGGCGCGGACAGATCCTCGGCTATGATGCCCGTGCCGACTGGCCGGGCTGGGACGTCGTGGAGGCGACCATGCCGCAGGCCGAGATCGGCGACTTGATCATTGAGCTGCGGTCGGCGACGGCGGGTGTTGCCAGTTACCGGGCAAGTTTCGATCACATGGCGGAATTGACGGGGCGTCTCGCCGACGATGTGATGAACGCCAATGGCAAAGCTGCCTGACGGCTGCTGATCCGGCTTCGAAGTCTCCAGGCGCGAAGCCGGTTTTGACGGTAAAAGCAAAACGGCGTCCGGTTTCACCGGACGCCGTTTTCGCGGACCGCTTTCTTGGGAGAAAAGAGCTCAGGTCCGCCGCATGTATCCAATCCAGGTGTCGTCACCTCAACCGGAAGAATTAGGCTGGACGCGGTCGTTGCCAGAGCCCGATCGAGCGTGAGATGCCCCCATCCCTCGAACGATTCTGACCGCGTCCTGATTAAATGCATACGCGCTAATTCGGGCGTTCTGCATGTTACTTAGGGTTACACGTGACCGTTACATGATGGAAAGCTAACGTTCGACGGTACGGACTCCGCGTCTCAGACACCCATTTTCAAACAGATATACCCGCGCTTCCGGATGCTCGCTTCGGCCGCCCGATTGCACCATCGACAGGCAACAAAAAAGCCGGATCAAGAAGACCCGGCTAAGTTGAATGGAAGTGCCCGTTAGGGCTAAACCTCCAGAGGGGAACACTCGAGGGCGCTAATGGGAGGAGAACGCGCCCAGGAGATGATTGATATATGGGCGCATCCTGCCCAACAAACAAGCACCTATTTTGCAACGCACACATGCAAAAAGGCATAGGCTGTGGTCCAACGTACATTTCTTGGCCATAGGGCCAGAAAAGCAGGCATATTGCCCCGTAGCCAGCATGCTGCACCGTAAATCGATGCATTCATAGGCGGACGAAGGATCAAGGCCTGCCGACAAACAAGGCAAAGGGCAGCACCCATTTTCTTCAACGGGACGATTGAGGGATCGCCATGAAGACCAGGACTTCGGCAATTTTGGGCAGCGCGGTTTTCTTCCTGGCGGCACCCTGCGTCGTTGCGGGCCTGCTGCCCTGGCTGATCCTGGACCGCTACCGTCTCCCCCTTTCGATGTCGCTCCCGTACGTCGTGATCGGCTGCATCCTGATCGCGGTGGCGGTCCTGGTCCTGCTGCATTCCTTTGCCCGCTTCGCGCTCGAGGGAGTGGGCACTCCGGCACCGGTTGCTCCGACCGAGAAGCTTGTGGTGGGCGGCATCTACCGCCATGTCCGCAACCCGATGTATGTCGCGGTGCTTTCGATCATCGCCGGCCAGGCACTGCTTTTCGCGAGCTGGGCGGTGGTTCTCTACGGGGTGGTAATGGGCATCGCCATGGCGTCGTTCGTGCACTTCTACGAAGAGCCGACACTCGTCCGACGCTATGGCGATGAGTATGAGACCTATCGGCGCGCCGTGCCAGGCTGGCTGCCGCGGCTGACGCCATGGCACGGCGCTTAGCCGTTCCATGCGATCGCGACGGGGAATGAGCGCCGCGCCGGCCCCGGGAGCCCAGGGGTCAATAGGACCAGTTGCGGGCCTTGGCGATGATGAAGTCGCGGAAGACGTGCAGCTTTGCCTGGTTCTTCATCGCGTCGGGATAGGCGAAGTAGGTATCGAAGGACGGCACTTCGGTTTCCGGCAGCAGCTGCACCAGGCCGGCATCCTTGCCGACGACATAGTCCGGCAGCATGGCGATGCCTGCACCGCCCTGAACGGCGCGCTTGATCGACAGGATGTCGTTGATCTGCAGCGTCGGCACGCGCTGCCCGCTTTCGAAGTCGCCGACCGTCTCCAGCCAGTTGAGCTCCGACAGATGCGTCGGCACCGGCACGCCGAAGGTGACGATGCGATGGTTCTTCAATTCAGCCACCGTCGCCGGCTTGCCGAACTTGTTCACATAGGCAGGCGATGCATAGAGGTGGAAGTGCACCGTGAACAGGCGGCGCTGGATCAGGTCGGGCTGTTGCGGCTGCCTCAGCCGGATCGCGCAGTCCGCCTGGCGCATGGTCAGATCCAGTTCCTCATTGGCGAGGATGAGCTGCAGATGGATCTCCGGATAGAGGTCGATGAACTCCTGCACCCGATCGGTCAGCCAGCCGGCGCCAAGGCCCACCGTGGTCGTCACGCGCAGGATGCCTGACGGCCGGTCCTTGGATTCAGCCAGCCGCGTCTTGATCGACTCCAGCTTCATCAGCACGTCATGCGCCGTGCGAAACAGCATCTCGCCCTGTTCGGTCAGAACCAGGCCGCGCGCATGGCGATGGAACAGCGGCACGCCGACATCATGCTCCAGCGCGCTGACCTGTCTCGAAATAGCCGACTGCGACAGATGCAGTGTCTCGGCAGCATGCGTGAACGACCCAGCCTCGGCGGCTGCGTGAAACACGCGAAGTTTGTCCCAATCCAGCGCCATGATTCCCCTCGTTTCGTTTTGGCGTCTGAAGAAAGATTTCGGAGATTTTGCGGCTTATTCGGCCGCTTCCCGATGCACCTCTATCCCAGCGAGATATTTTTCCGCTTCGAGCGCCGCCATGCAGCCCATGCCCGCCGCCGTCACCGCCTGGCGATAGATATCGTCCGTCACGTCACCGGCTGCGAACACGCCCGGCACGTCCGTGCGCGTCGAATCCGGCGCGGTCCACAGATAGCCGTTCGACTTCTGCTTGAGCTTGCCGGTGAACAACTCCACGGCCGGTGCATGGCCGATCGCCACGAACACGCCGTCGATTTTCAACTGGCTTTCCTGTCCGGTCGCCACATTGCGCAACGTCAGCCCTTCTACGGATGGCGGCAACGGCGTCTTGCCCGGACGCCCGGTGATCTCGTCGACCACGGTGTCCCAGATGACGCGGACATTGTCCTTCTTCATCAGCCGTTCGCGCAGGATGCGTTCGGACCTGAACTCGCTGCGGCGATGGATGACGGTGACCGTCTTGGCCAGATTGGAGAGATAGAGCGCCTCCTCGACCGCTGAGTTCCCGCCGCCGATCACCGCGACATCCTTGCCGCGATAGAAGAACCCGTCGCAGGTGGCGCAGGCCGAAACGCCGAAGCCCATGAAGGTCTGCTCCGAAGGAATGCCCAGCCATTTCGCCTGCGCGCCGGTGGCGATGATCAGCGCGTCGGCCGTATAGGTGGTTCCGGAATCGCCCTTTGCCACGAATGGGCGAACGTCGAGATCAACCTCGGTGATGATGTCGTTGATGATTTCCGTGCCGACATGTTCTGCCTGCTTCTGCATCTCGCTCATCAGCCACGGGCCCTGCACCGGGTCGGCGAAACCTGGGTAATTTTCGACGTCCGTGGTGATCATCAGCTGGCCGCCCTGCTGGAGGCCGGCTACCAGCACCGGCTTCAGCATGGCACGGGCGGCATAGATAGCGGCCGTATAACCGGCCGGGCCGGAGCCGATGATGAGGACGGGCGCGTGCTTGACGGTCATGGAACGGCCTTTGCGAAAGACGGCCGCGTCAAGCGGCCCGAAACGAGCGGCAACTGTTGCGCGCAATGTAAGTGCTGCCCAGTCCGCCAGCAAGGACGTGCGACAAGTGTCCCCACAATGCTTGTATGACTGTCGGAAACCGGCGCCTCATGGTTAATCCAGGATGAATGCCGAAAATTCCGGGCGTGCGGGGATGGCGCTGCCCGCAAACTCGTTTAATGACGTGTTTGCGAAAGATTCTTGCGCAGCGGGCGGAAAACCATGCCGATAAAGGCCGATCTCGACGCCATTGACTGGAAGATACTGCGCGAACTGCAGCGCGATGGCCGTATGACGAATGTCGAGCTGTCACGTCGCGTCGGCATTTCCGCGCCACCCTGCCTGCGCCGCGTCAAACGGCTCGAGGAAACCGGTATCATCCGTGGCTATCGTGCCCTGCTCAATGCGCCGGCACTTGGCATGGACGTGGTAGCGTTCTGCCTGATCGGCCTGCATCACCAGGCCGACGCGGAACTGAAAGCCTTCGCCGAGCGCACCCGCAGCTGGCCGATCGTGCGCGATGCCTGGATGGTATCGGGCGAGTCCGACTTTCTGCTGCATTGCGTGACCAGGGATCTGGCGACATTCCAGAGTTTCGTCATCGAAGAACTGACTTCCACGCCGAATGTCGATACGGTGCGCACCGCCTTGACCATCCGTCAGGTGAAAGATGAAGGCCTAGTCGAAATCAACGCCTTGAACCAAACGCAGTAAAGGCGCATGGCTGGACGCAGCCTGTCCCGCTCCTAATTTTCCCCTCATGTCTCAGTTCAACACGCCCGTCTCCGCACTGATCATCTGCAGGAACGAAGTCGACATGATTGCCGACTGCCTGGAGAGCGTCGACTTCTGCGCCGAGATCGTGGTTGTGGATTCGGGCTCGACGGACGGCACCCTGGAATGCATCCAGCAATTCATCACCAGGGGCTATCCAATCCGCCTCCTGCACAATGACTGGCCGGGCTTCGCCAGGCAGCGGCTTTTTGCCCTGGAACGAGCCTCCCAGCCCTGGTGCCTCTGCATCGAGGCCGATGAGCGCGCCGATGCCGAATTGAAGCAGTCCATCGTCGAAATCACGCAATCAGGCAAAACTGATATCGACGGCTGGTACGTCCGCCGCCGCGACTATCTGAAAGGCTATGGTTATGCCCACCGCTGGGTGGCACATAACCGCATCTTCCGCCTTTTCCGCCGCGACAGGGCGACGATGGATGTTGCGCAGCGCGTGCATGAATCCTTCAAGGTGCCGGGCAAGACTGCGATCATCGAGAAAGGCATGTTGCTGCACCGACGCGCGACGTCACTGACCGACGAACTGAAACGTACGAATTCCTATTCATCGCTCAAGGTCGAAGCCCAGGTTGAACAAGGCGCGAAGCCGAGCATGTCGCGGCTCATGTTCTCGCCCTGGATCAATTTCCTCAAATTCTACGTCGGCAAGCGCTACTTCCTGTGCGGCCGACACGGCTACGTCCACTCGGCGATGGTTTTCCTCTATTCTTATGTGACCGAGGCGAAGCTGTTCGAGGAACGCGACGAACGCCGCGCCGATCAAGCGAACCTCAAATCCCGGAAATAGCCTGGATTTCTACGGCCGCCGCCTGCTCAGCCGCGACACTCGCCTCTCTTGCTAGGAACAATCGCGACAGCCCTGCCCGGCGCCCGGCCTCGGTATCGGCATCCTTGTCGCCGATCATGACCGATCCCCCAAGATCGGTTCCCAACATCTCGGCTGCTTTCAGCAGCATGCCGGGGTTGGGTTTGCGCATCGGATGATCGCCCACCCCGAACCCACCCTTTCCTGCTTCGTGGTAGGCGCAGGCGAGCACCATGTCGACGAAACAGCCCTTCTCACGCAGGAGCGTCAGGACACGGCCGTTGACGGCGGCAAAAACGTCCCATCCGAAATATCCGCGCGCGATACCGGACTGATTGGTGACGATCACCACCGGCCAACCGGCCCGGTTGGCCGCCTGGATGACCGGGAGGATCGCGTCGCGCAACACCACCTGCTCCGGGTCGCTCGGATAGCCGGTGTCGACATTGATGGTGCCATCCCGGTCGAGGAACAGCGCCGGGCCTCCGTCCTGAAAGACCTTGTCGCCAACCCGCTCCACCCAAAGCCCCGGCTCATCGAGCGGGTACGGAGCGCTCGTTTCGGCCATCAGGCAGTGGGGCCGTTGCTCAGCCGCTGTTCCACCTCTTCGCAGAGATAATGGTAGAGGCAGATATGGCCCTGCTGGATGATCGGTGTGGAACCGGACGGCACATTGAGCAGCATATCGCACAACGGCTTCAGCTTGCCGCCGGTATCGCCGGTCATGCCGATCACCGTCATGCCCATGGCGCGCGCCTGTTCCGCAGCAGCAAGGATCGAGGGGGAATTGCCGCTGGTCGAAATGGCCAGCAAGACGGCGCCCTCGGCGCCATGCGCTTCCACCTGCCGCGAAAACACGGTGTCGAAGCCGTAGTCATTGCCCCAGGCGGTCAGCACGGCCGCATTGGCGGGCAATGCTATGACGTTGTAGGCCTTGCGCTCTTTCAGGAAGCGGCCAACCAGTTCGCCGGCGATGTGGATGGCATCGCTCGCCGATCCTCCATTGCCGCAGATCAGCAAGGCCTTGCCCGAAGACAATGCCGTTACGACTGCGTCGGTCGCGCGCTGCATTTCGGCCGTCAGGTCACGTTCGACCATGGCTGTGATCGCGGCCGCCGAGCGGACAAGGTAGTCATTCAGGTTGGACATGGTATCTCAGGTTCCGCTACGGGCGCGCAATTTGCTTATGGTGCCGGTGGTGCTTTTGCCGGCAACGAGATCGATGAGAACCACACGGCCGCCGGCTTTTTGCACCACGTCGGCACCCACAACCTGATCGACGGTATAGTCCGCACCCTTGACCAGAATATCGGGTTGCAGAGCCTCGATCAGCTTCAGCGGCGTGTCGTCTTCGAAGACCACCACGGCATCGATGGACGCCAGTGCCGCCAGCACGCAGGCACGGTCATGCTGGTCGTTTACGGGTCGATCGGGACCTTTCAGCCGCCGCACCGAGGCATCGCTGTTCAGCCCAAGGACCAACCTGTCGCATTGGCCACGCGCGGCATTGAGCAGACTGACATGACCGGCATGCAGGATGTCGAAGCAACCGTTGGTGAAACCGACCGTCAGGCCTTCTTCCTTCCAGGTCGCCACCAGACGCTGTGCGGCGGCCATGTCTAGCACGGCATCCTTGTGGACGACGCCATGCGAGCGGAACAATGCGCCGGTCAACTCATCCGCTGTCAGGCGTGCCGTGCCGCGCTTGCCGACCACGACACCGGCGGCGGCATTGGCAATGGCCGCTGCTGCCGCGCGGTCGGCGCCTGCAGCATGGGCAAGCGCAAATGAGGCAATCACCGTATCGCCGGCACCGGAAACATCGAAAACCTCGCGCGCCTGCGTCGCGATGTGGCGCGCCACTTGCGCATCGACCACGCTCATGCCTTTTTCGCTGCGGGTCGCCAGGACGAAGTCGAAACCATTCGCCGCGATCAGTTCGCGCGCGGCAGCGACGATGTCGTCGTCGGCGAAGACCGAACGCCCGACCGCCTCGCCCAGTTCCTTGCGGTTGGGTGTCACCGCAGTCGCGCCGCGGTAGCATGCATAATCACGCCCCTTCGGGTCGACGAGAACCGCCTTGCCGGCCTCGCGGCAGATCGCAATCAGCTCGGCAGCAACGCCGTCCAGCAGGATGCCTTTGCCATAGTCGGACAGGATGACGATGTCCGCCTTGGCAAGTGCTGCTCGGAAATCCGCAAGCAGCCTTGCCCGCTCCGTGGCATCCAGCGCCCGGATTTCCTCTTCGTCGAACCGCAGAACCTGCTGGTTGAGCGCGCTGAAGCGGCTCTTCGATGACGTCATGCGATCCGGCGTCTGTCCGATGCCACCCGTATCGACACCCAGTTCCGCGAACATGCGCATGATGCTGCGGGCGGCGGCATCGTTGCCAAGCGCCGAGATCGGGATTGCCTTGCCACCCAGTGAGACGATGTTGGAAACGACGTTGCCGGCGCCGCCGACCGCCTGGGTTTCACCGCGGCCATGCAGGACGGGGATCGGTGCTTCTGGCGAGATGCGTTCGATCACGCCGCTGACGAAGCGGTCGAGGATCAGGTCGCCGACCACCAGCACGGTGACACCGGCAAACCGGGCGATCGCGCGGTGAAGGATCTCGGGAGAAGACAGGTGCAACTCGCTCATGGGCCAAGCGGATATACCGCAAACCTGGGCAGCGCAACTGCGGTGACGTTCCTTGCCCGTCACGCGGTCCGCCCTTGTCGACACGATCCCCTGCCTCTCCTATAAGGACCGCGATCCGCTCAACAATTCGAGGTCCCGATGATCATCGTAACCGGCGGCGCCGGCATGATCGGCTCTAATATCGTCGCCGCGCTCAATGCCGAAGGCCATGACGACATCCTTGTCGTCGACGACCTGACCGACGGCCACAAGATCGTCAACCTGGCCGATCTCAGGATCGCCGACTATCTCGACAAGGACGAATTCCCGGCCGCGTTCGAGGCCGGCAAGCTCGGCCGTATCGAAGCGGTTTTCCATCAGGGCGCCTGCTCGACCACCACCGAATGGAATGGCAAATTCATGATGGAAGTGAATTTCGCCTATTCCAAGCGCCTTTTGCATGCCTGTCTCGAACAGCGCGTGCCGTTCCTCTATGCATCCTCGGCCTCGGTCTATGGCGGTGGTTCCGTGTTCCAGGAGACGCAGGACTTCGAGCAGCCGCTCAACGTCTACGCCTGGTCGAAGAAACTCTTCGACGACTATGTCCGCCGCGTGGTCGGCCCCGGCCATTCGCAGGTCGCCGGCTTGCGCTACTTCAACGTTTATGGCCCGCGCGAACAGCACAAGGGCACCATGGCCTCGGTCGCCTTCCATCTGTTCAATCAGGTCGGTCGCGGCGAAAACCCGAAGCTGTTCGGTGCCTATGACGGCTTCGGCCCGGGCGAGCAGAGCCGTGACTTCATCCATGTCGGCGATGTCGCCGACGTCAATCTCTGGCTCTGGAAGCGTGGCGCCAGCGGCATCTTCAACTGCGGCACCGGCCGTGCCCAGCCGTTCCGTGCCATCGCCGAAACCGTCATCGCATCGCTCGGCAAGGGCAGCATCGAATATATCGACTTCCCCGACCACCTGAAGGGCAGCTACCAGAGCTTCACCCAAGCTGATATGTCCCGCCTGCGTGCTGCCGGCTACAACGGACAGTTCCGCGATGTGGAAACCGGCGTGAAAGACTATGTCGAATGGCTGAAAGCCCGACGATCCTCGTGATCGGCCCCCGCTGGGTGGGCGACATGGTCATGGCGCAATGCCTGTTCTCGGCGTTGAAGGAGCTTTATCCGAATGCCGGCATCGACGTCATGGCGCCGGCATGGGCCGCGCCGCTGGTCGGGCGCATGCCGGAGGTTCGCCAGCAGATCGAAATGCCGGTGCCGTCCGGCAAGCTGGAACTTGGCGTTCGACGTAGATACGGCCGCATGCTGAAGGGCCGCTACGACATGGCCTACGTGCTGCCAGGCAGCCTGAAATCGGCACTGATCCCGTTTTTTGCCCGGATTCCGAAACGCGTCGGCCATTTGCGCGAAATGCGCTACGGCCTGCTCACCGACATTGTCGGGCAACCCAAGAAGGAAAAGCGGCGTACCGCCTACGGCTTCTTTTCCCTGGCACGTGGCGGCACTTTCCAGGCTCCGAGGCTGACCGTTGACGGCGCGAACCAGGCCGAACTGCTTGCGCGAAACGATCTCCAGCCGGGCAGGTTCGTGGCGATGATGCCGGGAGCGGAATTCGGCCCGGCCAAACGCTGGCCAAGCGCGTCCTATGCCGGCTTTGCCCGCGCGATGATGGCGCAGGGATTGAAGGTCGTGCTCTTCGGCTCGAAGAACGACAGCGCGGTGACGGCAGAAATCGCCGCACTGGCACCTGGCTGCGTCGACCTTGCCGGCAAGACCCGCCTGGAAGACGCCATCGACGTCATCGCCGCGGCGAAGCTCGCTGTGTCCAACGACAGCGGCCTGATGCATGTCGCTGCAGCCGTCGGCACGCCGATCGTTGCCGTCTACGGCTCGACATCGCCGGAGAACACGCCGCCGCTCGCTGAAAAACGCGAGCTGGTGTGGCTGCAGCTTTCCTGCTCGCCCTGCCACAAGAAGGTCTGTCCGCTCGGCCACATGAACTGCCTCAACACGCTCGATGTCGAACGTGTCGTCCAGGCAGCCGATCGCCTGATGGAACAAGCGACGGCAGCATGAAGGTCCTCATCGTCAAGACCTCGTCGATGGGCGATGTCATCCATACCTTCCCAGCCGTTCAGGATGCCCTGCGCGCCCGCGCGAACATCAGCTTCGACTGGTGTGTGGAAGAACCTTTCGCCAGCATCGTGGCGTTGCATCCGGCGATCGGCACGATCCACAAGGTTGCGCTGCGACGCTGGCGCAGGCAACTCGCCTCACCGGCCACATGGCGCGAAGGCCGCGCCCTGCGCGATGCCTTGCGTGCTGCGCACTATGACCTGGTACTGGATGCGCAGGGATTGCTGAAATCAGCCTTCGTGGCGAAATTCGCCGGCGCGCCGATTGCCGGTTTCGACAGGGCGAGCGCGCGCGAACCTTCCGCCGCGCTCTTCTACGATCAGCGCTACGGCGTCCCGCGCGATCTGCACGCCATCGAGCGCACGCGACGCCTGTTCGCGCTGGCTCTCGGCTACGAGCCTGACCTGTCGATACTCGATTCCGGCATCGCTGTACCCTCCGGCCATTCGCCGATCCCGACCGGACGGGTCGCGACCTTGCTGCACGGCACCAGCCGCGAGGACAAGAAGTGGCCGGTTCAGGAGTGGATCGCCACAGCCGAGCTTCTGGTCGGGCGGGGATTTACGCCGGTCACGACCTGGTCGAACGAAAAGGAACGTGCCGTGGCCGAAGCGGTCGGCAAGGCCGTGCCGGCAACGCTGGTGGTACCGAAATCACCATTGGTGGAGGTCGCCGGTCTGATCGGCCGCTCCACGCTGGTCATCGGCGCCGATACCGGCCTCACCCATCTGGCAGCCGCATTCGGCTTGCCCACAGTTGCGATTTTCCTGACGACGGAGCCGGGCCTCACCGGTCCACGCGGGCAATACGCCTCGACCCTCGTCACTCACGGCGACCAGCCTGTGACGCCACAGGCCGCAGTCGCCGAGGCGATGGCTTTGCTGAGACTGAAGGGCAGATAGACGATGGGGCGGCTGCGCCTGGATGAAGGCCCGACCTCGAATGCCGACAGGGCTAGACGAACTGGACCTTCACGATTTCATAGCCGCGAGCCCCACCGGGTGCATTGACTTCAATGGCGTCGCCGACACCTTTGCCGATGAGGGCGCGGGCGATCGGTGAAGAAATCGAAATCCGGCCAGCCTTCACGTCTGCTTCCTGGTCGCCGACGATCTGATAAGTCTTCTTCTCTTCGGTGTCTTCATCGACCAGGACGACGGTGGCGCCGAACTTGATGGTGCTGCCGGAGAGTTTGGAGACGTCGATGACTTCAGCACGCGCTACCAGATCCTCGAGTTCGCTGATGCGGCCCTCGTTGAGGCTCTGCTGCTCCTTGGCGGCGTGATACTCGGCGTTTTCCGAAAGGTCGCCATGCGAACGTGCCTCGGAGATCGCTTCGATGATGCGCGGCCGCTCTTCTTGCTGGCGCCAGCGCAGCTCTTCCTTGAGAGCCTCGAAACCTCCGCCTGTCATCGGCACTTTGTTCATCATCTCACCTTTTCCTGCCGGCCCCTGAAGCGGGACCAACCCTGTCGCTGGGTACAAAAAGAAAACGGCCCGGCAGCTTCTGGCTGACGGAACCGTCTCACCTCAGATTCCCGTAATATAGCAATCTCTAGCCGATTTTCATCTCAAAAAAGCGGTGCGCGAGCTCCCGTATCGGCAGGTTCTGCCGACCGCGACTTCTGGCCTCACTCCCCTGAAACCACCAGGTTGGCTCTCAGCTTCTGTCGTAATGGTCGATCTGCTCGGACAGCATGCCGTATTCACGCGATTGCTTGCCCGTACGCTTTTCGATCTCGCTCAGCTGTTCGCGCGCACCGGCGACGTCGCCCATCTGCAGGCGTGCTTCGCCCAGATATTCGCGCACCAGCGTATAGTCCGGGTTCTGCCGCAGCGCCTCCTCATAATAGCCGAGGCCGACGACGATGCGACCGGACTTGCGATGCGAATATCCGAGATAGTTGAGGATGCGCGGATCCTTCTTGTTCGAGGCGAGCGTCAGGACCGCGATCGCCTCGTCATAGCGGCCGGCCATCGCCAGATCGTGCCCTGCCTCGTAGATGTTGTCGTCGTCCAGCATGCCTTGCTTGGGCGGCGCGCACTTCTTGGACTTGGTATCGTAGACCTCGCCCTTCTTGCATTTGGTGACGGTCGGACTGGGTGTGTCACTACCGCCACCGGCAGCCTGAACCTGGACGGTGGCGAACGGTATGGCGACGAGAACGGCCGCCGCGTGGATCAGAAGTCGCTTGTGCATGGGGAACTCCTCCTGGCCTGTCAATGACAGGATAACGCCGGGCGCGCCCGATTTCATCCCGCCATGGCCGCAATCTACCCCTTGAAGATGAAAGCTGCACCACCGGCAATCAGCGCAAAGCCGATGGCATGGTTCCAGGTCAGTGTCTCCTTGAGATAGAGCACCGAGAACACGGCAAACACGGTGAGCGTGATCACCTCCTGCATCGTTTTCAGCTCGGCAGCCGAATAGACCTGGTTGCCGATACGGTTCGCCGGCACGGCCAGCCAGTATTCGAAAAAGGCGATCAGCCAGCTGCCCATGACGGCAATCCAGATCGGCGAGCTCTTGAATTTCAGATGTCCGTACCAGGCAAACGTCATGAACACATTCGAAGCGATGAGCATGAGGATCGGCAGGACGCGAGGCGAGAGAATCAGCGACATCGGGAAAATCCGGCAAAAGGAGGGATGTCCATTTCAGGCCACCCGCCGTACCAGTCAACTGCATTTGTCCATTACCGGCGCGAGCCTTCTGCAACAATGCCGTAACCCATTGTGAACGAAGAGTTCCCGGCGCCAGGCAACCAAAGCTAACAGTCGTCGTTTGCGTTTCATGACGCTGTTGAAACGGCCGCTGGCGGCAATCGGAATCGCGCTTCTGGGTGCCGTCGCCTCATTCGACGGCAACCCTGCCTCGGCAAGATCCCCAAGTCTGCCCGCAACGGCGCCGCTCCCCGAAGCCCTTCGCAGGGACATGGGCGAAATCGCGCCAGCCCCTCCTGAAACCCCTGCCCCCGCCGATGTGCCCTTGCCGCAGACACGGCCCGACGCAGCCCATGACAAGGCTGTGAAAGAGCAGGAAGGCCGCAAACCGTTTCAGGGTCCCGAATTGCCTCCGGACTGGAAAAAACCCGCAGCCACGAAGCCGTTGTCCGATCCTCGCTCCGGCATCTCACCCGTTGAGAAAATGCCTGCGGAGGAAACCGCATGTCGTGAACGGCTGAAAACGCTTGGCGCGGAATTCGAAGAGGCAAAGGCAAAGCACGACGATGTGCTTGGCTGCTCGCTGCCCTATCCGCTGATGCTGAAGAAGCTGGGACAGGCTGTCGAAGTCACACCGGATGTCGAACTTGACTGCGCGATGGCCGAAACCATGTCCCGCTTCGTCAAGGATGTGGTTGCGCCTGCTGCAAAAGCCGAACTCGGCCAGGAGTTGAAATCGATCTCGCAGGCATCCGGCTATGTCTGTCGCCCTCGCAACGGCAGTTCCAAGCTTTCAGAGCATGCCTTCGGCAATGCCCTGGACATTGCCGCGTTCACACTCGCGGACGGCACCACCGTCGAGATCGGCAAGACTTCATCGCCGCCGCAGGCGAAGCTGATCGACCTGATCCGCAAGGCAGCCTGCGGACCGTTCAAGACGGTGCTGGGCCCCGGCAGCGACGCCGACCATGCCCTGCACCTGCATCTCGACCTCGCCCCGCGCAAGAATGGCGGCACCTTCTGCCAATAGCTTCTCCGCCGCATTTCCAACACAGCCGTAAACCGCACTGCTGAGCTTTCCTTTACCCTTGAGGCGTAAAACGGCCTTGGCTCGAGGGGCTTGCCCGAGGGACGGGAAGAACGATGGCCGGAGTAACTTTCATCGCCGGGCGACCCAGGCGCGAACCATGGGCCGCGACAAGGCGACTTGCTGCGCTGAGCATTCTGGCGACGGTCGCTGCCTGCACGACCGGCGATGTTTTCGAACTGAAGCCCGCCGTCGATGTCGGCTCAACGACGTCTGCAGTGCCAAGGATGGCGCCGGCAGCACCGGAATTGTCCGGGATGCAAACCCTGGTACCATCCAACCCCTACATGACGGCAGCCTATCCGCGCATGGACGAACCGATGTCTCCCGTGGAGCAGCTGTCCTCGGAGGAGATCGACTGCCGCAACGAACTGAAGCGGCTCGACGTCGCCTACACCGATCTCTCCCCTATCCGTGAGGGACAGTGCGGGATAGCACATCCGGTCAAGGTCACGGCGATCGGCAGTGTCCAGATGAAGCCGGCAGCGACGCTGACCTGCAACATGGCCGCGACCTTTGCCGCCTGGACCAAGCGCGAGCTGGTGCCGACAGCGCGCTGGCGTTATCTCTCCGGTGTAAAGACCATCCGCCAGGGATCGAGCTATTCCTGCCGCAGGATTGCCGGCGAAGGCGTGCTGTCCGAACACGGCAAGGGTAACGCGCTCGACGTAATGAGTATCGAACTCAACAACGGTGAGGACATCGACGTGCGCAAGCCCGGCTGGTTCGCCTTCCGCACCAGCGGTTTCCTCGATTCGGTGCGATCTGACGGCTGCGACTACTTCACCACCGTGCTCGGCCCCGGCTACAACTACGATCACCGCAACCACTTCCATTTCGACATCAAGAACCGCAGGAACGGCTATCGCGCCTGTCGCTGAGGTCGCGCACTCGATCAAAGTTCAATACGCTTTGGACAAAACGCCTGCCGCCGCTTTCCGAAGTGGCAGGCGGGATGCTATTGAGCGCGCATGCTTTACGCTGAAATCGCTATCGTGGTCGCTCTCATCTGCGTGAACGGCCTTTTGGCAATGTCCGAACTCGCCATCGTCTCTGCCCGTCCGGCGAGGCTCAAGGCGATGATCGACCGCCATGTCAGCGGTGCGGCGCGCGCGCTGGAGCTCGGCGCCAATCCAGGCAAATTCCTGTCTTCCGTCCAGATCGGCATCACGCTGGTGGGTATTCTGTCGGGTGCTTTTTCGGGCGCTACGCTGGGCGAGCGCCTCGCCGATTTCCTGGCCGATTCCGGTGTCGGCCCGCGTTTCGCCAACCCCGTCGGTGTCGGCATCGTCGTGGCGATCATCACCTATGCCTCGCTGATCGTCGGCGAACTGGTGCCGAAGCAGATCGCCTTGCGAGACCCCGAGCGTGTTGCCTCTCGTGCCGCGCCGTTCATGGCGGTGCTCGCCAAGATCGCAGCTCCCATTGTTTTCGTGCTCGACATCTCCGGCCGCGCCGTTCTGTGGCTGCTCGGCTTTCGCGGCGAAAGCGAGGAAAAGGTCACCGACGAAGAGATCAAGATGCTGGTAGCCGAAGCCGAACACCACGGCACGATCGAGTCGGACGAGCGCCGCATGATTGCCGGTGTGATGCGTCTGGGCGACCGCGCTGTGCGTGCCGTGATGACGCCACGCACCGATGTCGACTGGATCAACCTCCAGGCCGACGACACGGCGATCCGCAAACTTCTGATGGAAACGCAGCACTCGCGCCTGCCTGCAGGCGAAAGCGTCGACGCCATGATCGGCGTCGTGCAGACGAGAGACGTTCTGGCTGCCTTGCTCGCGGGCCGTGCACTCGATCCGCGCAAGCATGTCAAGACCGCGCCCATCGTGCACGATCAGGCGGATGCGCTGGACGTACTCGCAACCTTGCGTGAATCCGAAGTGCCGATGGCGCTCGTGCACGACGAATACGGCCATTTCGAAGGCATCGTCACACCGGCCGACATCCTGGAAGCGATCACCGGTGTGTTTCGCTCCGATCTCGACGCCGGTGACGAAGAGGAGAGCGCCGTCCAGCGCGAGGATGGCTCCTGGCTGCTCGCTGGCTACATGCCGGCCGACGAGATGGCCGACCTGCTCGGCTTCGACCTGCCCGAAGACCGCGACTACGAGACCGTTGCCGGCTACCTCCTGTCGCATCTTGCCCATCTGCCGACCACCGGCGAGACGGTCGATGCACAGGGCTGGCGCTTCGAGGTGGTCGATCTCGATGGTCGCCGCATCGACAAGGTCATCGCGGCGCGGCTCGCCGGCGGGCAGCAAGGTACTGCGCGCTAGATCTGAACCTTGGAGATGCAAAGGCGGCGAGCCGCCTTTGCATGAAAGATCAAGCTCAGGCGGCTTCGACGTCAGCCGTCGCCAGATCGGCGTCGCGCGCTGCCTTCAGCGCTAGCGTGTACCAGGACAGCTGGTTCAGCATGTCTTCCGCAGCCTGGTTGATGTGTTCGAGCTCCGACAGCTTTGTGCCGCCCTTCACGGCCATGTAGTCCGCCCAGACGATATGGACCGCGGTGCGCACAGGCACCATCTGCAGCTCGATCGCGTTGAGGCGCAGCTGTTCTATCGAGCGGGCACCGCCGACACCGCCATATCCCACGAAGCCGACAGGCTTCTTGTTCCATTCGGTATAGGCGTAATCGAGCGCATTCTTGAGCACGGCACTCGGCCCGTGTGTGTATTCGCTGGCCGTGAAGATGAATGCATCGAATTCATCGACTTTCTTCTGCCAGCGCTGCGCAATCTCGTTCCTGGACGGCGCCCAGAGCGAGGATGCGGGCTCATCGAAGAACGGCATCGGATAGTCGCGCAGATCGACAAGTTCGACGTCCCACTCGCCGTGCCTGGCGGCGAGTTTGGCGATCCATTCCGCCGGCACGTCGGCGAAACGGGTTGCGCGCGTCGAACCAATCACGACGGCGATCTTGGGTTTTGACATCGGAGACTCCTTGCAGGGACGAATTGGGAGTATCATTTGGATACCGACGCTATATCTGATACTGTCAACTCGATTGGCAAGGAGGCACTTTTTTGAAACCGAGGCACCCCCACGTCACCGGCGACTGTCTGGCAGTCAGCGATATCCTGCAGCGCATCGGCGACAAATGGTCGTTGCTGGTCGTCCAAAATCTTGGCGAAGGCCCGCAACGCTTCAACGAATTGAAGCATTGCATCGGCAACATCTCCCAGAAAATGCTGACGACGACGCTGCGCAGCCTGGAGCGCGACGGTTTCGTCACGCGCACCGTGTTCCCGACCATTCCACCACGGGTTGACTACGAGCTGACCGACCTTGGCCGTGAACTATTGATACCAGTGAAGGGGCTGGCCGAATGGGCCATCACCAATGCCGGCCGCGTCAGTGCTGCCCGCGCCCGTTTCGACGGCGTCAAGGCAGCGGCCTGACGCACTTGTTTTACGCAATTCCGAACGGAAAACCGCTACACACTTTTCCTGGAATTGCGCTGCAGGATCATTCGGCAGGTATGGGCTTTGGCTTGCCTTCGCCGTCAAGCGCAACCATGACGAAGTCGGCATGCGTCACCATCTCCATGAGGTCGGAGAGGTAGCGTTGCGCCCAGGCCTCGACCTTCAGCGTCATGGAGGTGCGGCCGACGCGCTCCACGACCGTATAGATGCAGAGCGTGTCGCCGATCTTCATCGGCTTGGCGAAGGACATCTCCTTCACTGCCGCGGTTACCACCCTGCCCTTGGCGCGCTCGGCAGCCCGGATACCGCAGGCCAGATCCATCTGCGCCATCACCCAGCCGCCGAAAATATCGCCAGCCGCATTGGCGTCTGAAGGCATCGCAAGTGTCCGCAGCGTCAGGTCGCCGTTCGGTTTTCCGTCCGCGTAGTGCACCATGCGAAAATCCCTCGTGCCGAATGTCATGATGCCGTAGCCGCGCGCCGGTGAAGCGTCAACGCCAACGATCATGCACACCGTTGTTGCGGGAAATGAACAGCCCGCCGCTGTGGTCGTTTTTCTCACACCGCATGCCGGAAGTGCCGGTGATAGCGACGAATGCGACAGCTAGTCTGACCAACGCATCGGCCCGAAAATCGAAATCGATTTTCGGAAAGCGCGATGCGTGGATTCAAAATGTCAGAGCGTCCTTTGCGCGTCCGAATGGACGCGCGGCGCTCTAAGAAAGCAGACCGGGCACCGCCATTCGCCATGCAGACTTATGATTTTATCGTCGTCGGTTCCGGGTCGGCTGGCTCGGTCGTAGCGGAGAAGCTTTCGGCATCGGGACGTTTTACGGTGCTGGTCCTGGAAGCCGGTGGCAGCGACCGGCGTTTCTTCGTGCAGATGCCATTGGGCTACGGCAAGACCTTCTTCGACCCTGCAGTGAACTGGAATTACAGGACCGAGCCAGATCCCGGCCTTGCCGGCAATGCCGATCATTGGCCACGTGGCAAGATCCTGGGCGGATCGAGCTCCATCAACGCCATGGTCTGGATCCGCGGCGCCCGCGAGGATTTCGATGCCTGGGCAGCTGCCGGCAACCCTGGCTGGGGTTATGACGACGTCCTCCCGATCTTCAAGGCGATCGAAGACAACGAGGCGGGCGGGAACCAGTGGCGCGGTCGTGGTGGCCCGATCCACGTCACCGACAACCGTTCCCGTGTCCATCGGTTGACGATGCGCTACCTGAAGGCTGCCGAACAGGCCGGCCTGCCTGCCAATGACGACTTCAACGGCAAAAGCCAGGAAGGCGTCGGCATCTACCAGATCACGACCAGGAATGGCCGGCGCATGTCGACGGCACGCGGTTTCCTCCGTCCCGCCATGAAACGCGCCAACGTTCGCGTCGAAACACATGCGCTGGCGACGAAGATCCTGTTCGATGGCAGGCGCGCGATCGGCATCGAATATGTCCAGAACGGCGAAATCAGAACCGCGCGCGCCGGTCGGGAAGTGATTTTGTCCGGCGGCTCGATCAACTCGCCGCAGCTTCTCCAGCTCTCGGGCATAGGCCCGGCCGGCCTGTTGTCCAGCCTCGGCATTCCGCTCGTGCAGCAGTCGGAAAATGTCGGCCGAAATCTCCAGGACCACCAGGGCATCAACTACACCTGGAAAGCCAAATGGCCGACCCTCAACCAGATCCTGCGGCCCTGGTGGGGCAAGCTTCTGGTTGGCCTGCACTATCTTGTGCTGCGCTCCGGCCCGCTGTCGATGTCGATGAACCAGGGCGGTGGTTTCTTCCGCACCGATCCGGATCAGCCGCGTCCGAACATGCAACTCTACTTCCAGGCCTTTTCCACCGTGCTGCCGAAATCCGGCGAGCGGCCGATCCTCTCCCCGGACCCATGGCCTGGCTTCTCCATCGGCCTTTCCAATTGCCGTCCATCCAGTCGCGGCGAAATCATGATCCGCTCGAAGAATCCACTCGAACATCCCACGATCACCCCCAACGCTTTTTCGACCAACGAGGACGTGTCGGAAATGCTCGACGCGGTGAAATTCCTGCGCCGGATCGCAACACAACCGGCGCTCGCCGACGTCATCGCGGAAGAGGTTTTGCCTGGACCTTCAATCACTTCCGATGCAGACCTGATTCAGGATTTCAGGAAGCGTTCCGGTACCGTCTATCACCCCGTATCGACCTGCCGCATGGGGCCGGATCCCGCCCATGCCGTGGTCGATCCGCGCCTGAAGGTCCATGGCATTAGCGGTCTGCGCGTCATCGACGCGTCGATCTTTCCCGACAACATCGCCGGCAACACCAACGCCGCCTCGATCATGACGGGGTGGAAGGGCGCTGAAATGGTTCTGGAGGACAATCGATGAAAGTCACCGACATAAAGACCTGGGTTGTCGGCAATCCGCCACCTGGCATCGGCGGCAAATATTTCATCTTCGTCAAACTGACGACCGATTCCAATGTCGTCGGCTATGGCGAAGCCTACAACGCCACCTTCTCGGGACACGTCACGGCCCGCATGATCGAAGACATGGCCGAACGCTACCTGATCGGCCGTGACCCGCACGATGTCGAAAGTTTCTTCCGCCGCTGCTATTCGTCGGGTTTCACCCAGCGCCCGGACGTCTCAGGCATGGGCTGTTTCTCTGCACTCGAAATGGCCTGCTGGGACATCATAGGCAAGGAGGCCGACAAGCCGGTCTACAAGCTGCTCGGCGGCCAGGTACACGAAAAGCTGCGTTCTTATACCTACCTCTACCCGCATGAAGGCAGCGTCCATTCGGAGGACGCCCGCGGTCGCAATGTCTACAACGATCCCGATCTCGCTGCTGAATGTGCGGCACTTTACGTCGATCAGGGCTTCAACGCCGTGAAGCTCGACCCCGCCGGTCCCTACACAGCCTTCGACGGCCATCAGCCGCGCCTCCTCGACATCGACCTCTCAGCCCGCATGATCAAGGCGATCCGCGAGGCGGTCGGCACGCGAGCGGATATCCTGTTCGGCACCCACGGCCAGTTCACGGCTTCCGGCGCGCTTCGCATGGCCCGCGCCATCGAGCCATATGACCCACTCTGGTTCGAGGAACCGGTGCCGCCTGATATGCCGGAAGTGATGGCGCAGGTGGCGCGCGGCACGTCGATCCCGATAGCCACCGGCGAGCGGCTGACCACCAAGTCGAATTTGCACGCGTCATCGAAAACCGTGCCGCCACCATCCTGCAACCAGACCTCGGCCGTTCCGGCGGCATTCTCGAGACCAAGAAGATCGCGGCGATGGCCGAGGCCTATCACATCCAGATCGCGCCGCATTGCTATTGCGGGCCGATCGTGGGCGCTGCCAACATCCAGCTTGCTGCAACACTGCCGAATTTCCTTATCCTGGAATCCCTGAAGCAATGGGACGGTTTCCACGCCACCTTGCTCAGGAAGAAGATCGAATGGCAGGACGGCTGGGTCATTCCATCGAAGGAACCCGGCCTCGGCGTTGAGCTCGATGAAGCGGTCTGCGAGGCACATCCCTGGAATGGCAAGCAACTGCATTTGGAGATGGCACCAGATCCTTTGTTCCCATGACGACCCACAAGATAGAATAAAAAACCTAGCAATTTCAGCATTTTGCTGCAATCTTAGGAATCAGTCCGAAAGGAAGCTGATTCAAGATGCGAAGGAATTGAATCAGCACCTCAGCTTCAAGGCACGGGGCATGATCTCGAATTCCGCCGGGACCCGGCCCGGCGCCTCGCCGTCGATATCGACCAGGGCACTGTTGTCGAAAGCACCGACCGCCGGCTCGACCAGGACCTTCCTGCCGCGCAGGATGGTGACCGCAGGATGGTTCCGGTGCCGGCCGGTGTAAAGCAGACGGATATCCCGCATGAGCGCGACCTTGCCCCCGGCGCGCAGGATGATGATGTCGAACTGCCCGTCGTCCAGCGAGGCATCCGGCGCGATCATCATGCCGCCGCCGAAGAAGGGACCGTTGGCAATCGCCACCAGGGCGACACGTCCCGCGATCGGTTCTCCGTCATCGATGGTGACCACGACGTCGTCGAAATGGTAGTTGAAGAACTCCGTGACCGTGCGCCACAAAAACAGAACCTTCGCCGGGATACGTCCTTTGCGCCTGTCCGCATTCACCGCGCGATCGACATGACCGGACAGGCCGAGACTGGCAATGTTGATGAAATGCCGGCTGGCCAAGGCGCCGTGATCATCGATGTAGGAGATGCGCCCGACATCGATCATCCGTATTTCGCAAGCAGCGATCCGCTCGAGCACCGCGTCGACGTCGTCCGGCATGCCGAGACCGCGCGCGAAATCCGATCCAGTACCACAGGCGAGCAGACTGAGTGCGGCGTGATCATACCCCTCCCTTGCCGCCTGAAGCAGGCCATCGGCGGTTTCGGAGGCTGTACCGTCACCGCCAGCGGCAATGACCAGATCGTATCCCTCGGCCGCGAATTCGATCGCCAGGCGTTCTGCGTCGCCTTCCGCCAATGTCTCACGCATTTCGAAGCGACCGAGATGCCGTTCGAGCGCGCTGGCGACATCAGCCCAGTCGCGCTTCAGCCGACCGTCGCCGGCAATGGGATTGAGAATGATGCCGACCTTCAACCGCGTCTCCCCTTGCGGTGGTCCTACCCGTATAAAAGCGTCTCACTCAGAACTCGGCAAGGGTGGAGGCGGTTGCACGCAAGTTCGCGGCTTGGGCAAAACCGTCCCGTTTACCCGAAAAAACCCCTTTTACCACACGTTATTCCCGATAACCCCAGTATTCACAGGCCGTCTGTGGTTCCGCATCCCGGTGATCGGGCGTATGGTTAATTCATCTCAGGCGGCCACGGATTGAACGGTCGAAAGACAACGGCAACCACGCGGAACTCCTGAGGCCTGCACCGCGCAGATCAGCAACGGGCTTGCTCGTTGCGAAATCGAGAGCCGCGATGTGCCGGGCCGCGGAAAGCGTGCGAACGCCAACGGCGGACCGATGCGAGCCATGAAGGCCGGGCAAGACCTTCGATGGCACGTCGACCGAAACCCGCAAGGGTCGAGACCGACGTGATCCGGATGGATGCAGCCCTTCGGGGAAGCAGACGGACGGGTCGTCAAAATCAAGGCCGGCAGGTGCAATGTCCTTCGGAAATTGCCGCCGCTGACTGGTCCTGGTCTGACAGGGAGGCGCTGGGAGAGATCCCGGCGCCAACTGTTTTTGGGGTCAGCTTCACGATCGCGATTTCCAGAAGCTCCGGTTGCTGGCATGGCCGCTGCGTGCCCCAACGCGCCACGGCTGCACACAGGAACGGAATCGGCTATCGTCCCCTCGTCATTCGAGGAGAGAGGGACCTTCCATGACGCTGATTCAGAAACTCGCCCTGGCTTATGCCGTGCTGTTCTTCGCCGTTGTGGCGATCGGATATGTTCCGGCCTTCAACGATGCCAACGGTTACCTCTTCGGCCTCTTCTCCTTGCAGTGGTACGATGATCTGCTGCACGCCTTCTCGGGTGTCTGGGCGGCGGTCGCCGCTTTCATCTCCCACCGCCAGTCGGTATTTTACTTCAAGCTGTTCGGCGCGGTTTATCTTTTCGACGGCATCCTCGGCCTCGTCACCGGCTCCGGCTGCCTCGACGGCGGCATCTTCATAAATGGCTTCCGCTCCTTCAGCGACATCGAGTTTCCGGCACGCTTCTTCGCCAACCTGCCGCATATCCTGATCGGAGGCATTGCCGTCTACATCGGCTTCGGACTGGCCAAACGCGTACACGACCACTTCGCAACGGCCTGAGCCATGTTCGTGCTGCGTTGGCTGAAACGCATCCTCAAGGCGATCGTCTGGCTGGTCGTTACCGTCCTGCTCATCCCGATCCTGGGCCTGACCTATGGTTGGCTCACCACCCCGGCCCTTGATACCACCCCCCTGCCCGGCATTGCCGAAGGTGCCCCACCGAGGGAATTGGCCGAAAAGGCACGCGCCGAGATCCCCGGCTACCAGCGGCCGGAGGAATCGACCTTCCTTACCTATCCGGAATGGGCGATCGTCTATGCGGCGCGCGAATATGCCGGCTATGTGAAGGACAATCCGCCGAGCGGCTTTCCCTACTGGTCCTATATCGGTCGCTTCTGGCAGGACTATGCGATGGTCATCCGCGCCAGTTCCGCCTACCCGCTCAACTGGCAAAACCATCAGATGCTTGCGGTCATCGGCACCAGCCACACGATCGAGCACGCGATCCAGTGGGCATACGAGAACACGGCAGGCCGCGTCACGGAAGCGATCGGTGGCCATCGCACGGCGGCCGATGCCTACCAGGCCAGGGTGGCGGCTGACTATGCCGCCTTCCTCGATCAGGTTCCTTGGTATCAATTCCCCTATGCCGAAAAACGCTCGGGTCTGTTGGCCGTCGAGCCCGCCGCCAATGACGGTGCGGTGCGCCCAAACGAACGCAAGCTCGCCTTCGGTCTCGCCGACACGATCAAGCAGGGCTATGCGGATCTGATCAAACAGGCGCTTGCCGCCACCTCCGATCCTGCAATGCTCGACATCCATGTCTGGGCCAGGGGACCGGTCGGCGAGGCGACGCGCGGCGAACCTGACACCTTGCTGGAACGCGATCATGGTGCCGAGGGCGCCGTCTTCATCACCAAGCGCTATCAGGTCTTCACGGAGATGATCCCGCGTTTGATCGAGAAGGGCATTTCCTTCGTCGAGATCGGCGGCAATGACGAGATCATGGCCACGGTTCTGTCCAATAGCCCGGTTGCCGTTCCTGAAGGCGCCCGCGAGTTGTTCGCCTACCCGCTGCCAGCCGACCAGGCGCTGCGTCGCACCGGCCTCGTCGTCGCCGTGCGCAAGCTCCATACGGTCGTTCCCGCTCTGATCAAGAGCGGGGCAAGACTGGAGCACGTCTACGATTATTGACACTTTCCGCCACGCTGATTTCACAATCGCAGCGAAATCCCGCCGTGTTGCTGAGCGATCCTGCCTCTGATTTCGAGGGGCTGAGCCGTGATCAAGACCGCACTTGTCGCCATGACCATCGTGGGATGCGACTGCGACGCAAAGCTGTGTGAATATATCGGCGAAACACCAGCCAAATGGTCGACCGTAGCCGACTGTGAGGCTGCGATGAAAAACCAGATGCTGCGCCACCGCAAGGGTTTCAGCTATCCGGTGGTCTCCGGCATATGCCGGACCGTCCAGCCGCAAACGGCGATCACCGTTTCAGCCGCTCCGCCAAAAGTCGCGTCGACTGCGCTCGATGATGAAATCGCCGCACTTGGCCTGCATCGACCGGAAAATCCGGTCGGCCCGCGCCCCGTAGCGGCGATCGAAATCAGGACGGAAGCCCGTGAACCCGATGTCGAGGGCAGCGATGCCACCCTCTACCGTACGGAGAGTGGCTACACGCTGGTCAAGACCAGACTGGATCGGACCGTTTCGAACACCGCCATGATCCTGAAACGCTCTGCCGGCTGGCTTTCAGCGCAACTGCAAGGTGGGTGGTGACCACAGTCTACCCACCCATGCGGAGTTTCAGGCTCTGCCAGAACCTGTCGATCATCGGCCGGTCGGCTGCGGCGTTGTCATCGTCCAGACTGGTGATCACCACCACACCCTGGTCCGCGGTTCCGTAGCTCATCACCTCATAGGCAACCTGGTCGGTGCTGGACTTCACCGTGGCCGTCAGTCCCTTCAGCACCTTGCCGTCGGCAAGCTTGCGCGAACCGGCTTTCTGCGTGAGCTTTCCGCCTGCCCGCACCGATTCCTTGGTGATCTCCTGCAGCATGAACTGGTTGAGCATGACCGGGTTCATGTCGGAATATTCCTGGATGATGACCATCGAGCCGACCGCCGAGGCCATCAGGTGCTGGTCGACTCCCTTGGAGAGATTGGTTTTTGTCACCGTCACCGTGCTCGGGTGCACGAAGGAAAAACTCTTGCTGCTGAACGTCGCGAACGCATTGCGCTCCAGCTTGACCCGCGCGTCCTTGCCGTTCGGCAGGGTCACGGTCGCATCCTCACCGGGATCGATGTCGACAGAGACGCCGTCGATGGTGAGTTTGTAGGCCTTGAGATCTTCCGAAACCGCGGGGGCCGAGGCAAGCATGACGGCAATGACACCTGCCATCTTCGCTCCGTAACGCATCCCAATTCTCCGTTGCATCAGGCTGTGGGGCTGAGTGCCTTCAAGGCGCGATAGAAGGTCGAGGAGAACAGCTCGTTCGGGTCGTAGCTGCGCTTGCGTGCCAGGAAGAGCGGCAGTTCCGGATAGGATGCCAGCAACTGCGCACCGGTATAGTGCAACTGATAGGGCAGGAAGAGACGACCGCCATATCGGATGGTCACGTCGATCAGTGCGCGCGTCAGTTGCCGCATCTGCGCACTGCCTTGCTCGGATGCCGGCTGGTTGATGTAGAGCACAAGAGAGAAGGCAGGCTGCGGCGCATAGTTCAGCGCGATGTCTTCCTTGTGCACCACCCGCACCGACGCGTTCAGCACCGGCAAGGGCTGGTTGTGCAGGATCGCACGCACCTCGGCGATATAGGCATTGTAGGCCGCGCGCGGCACGAAATATTCGTGCAGGATATCGGTTTCGCCGGCCAGATCATTGAACAGGTATGGCACGGAATCGTGCATCGGATTGTTGCGGGTCACCAGGCAGGCCTCGCCCTCGCCCATCGCCGCTGTTCGCGCCACCGTACAGCTTTCAAAGCGTGGCTCCAGCGTCTTCTCGGTGAACCATTTCAGTTCCTGGAACGGTGCGCCCCATTTCGCCAGGTTCATGATCAGGCGCTTGACACCGACCGCGCCGGGTTCGCCGATCGGCGGCTGGTCTCCAGGGGGCTGCTCGGCCACCTTTTCGTAGCGATAGACGATCATGTCCTCCAGGAAATTTCCCGGTGCCGTCGACAGGTGGCCGTAGAACAGGCCGATCTCGCGGTTGGGCTCCAGGACCTCGCTGAAGAACCGCGGAAATTCCTCCGATTTTATGATTTCACGGCTGGTGCGGTAGACAGCGTTGTCGACGATGTCGAGCGTTGCTTCCAGGACCACACCGAACAGTCCGTAGCCGCCGACGACATGGCGAAACAGGTCGGTATTCTCAGACGCCGAACACGTCAGCACCGAGCCATCAGCCAGCATGACGCGCAGCGACCGGATCGAACCGGCAACCGAACCGGCCTGATGGTCCATGCCGTGTGCATTGACCGACAGCGAGCCGCCGACGGAAAAGATATCCGTCGACTGCATCGCCTTCACCGCGAAACGCGGATGCAGGATGTTCTGGATGTCGTGCCAGGTGGCGCCGGGCTGCACCGTCATCGTCTTTGCTGCCGCATCGACCGAGACGGCGTTGAACTTGCGCATGTCGAGGACAACGGCGTTGTCGTCGAAGGCATGACCGCCCATCGAATGCCGCACCGCCGCCATTGAGACCTTCAGGCCACTGGCACGCGCAAACGTCAGTGCTTCCGCTACGTCTTTTTCGCTGCTCACTTCGACCATGCCGTAGACGGGTGTGCGTGAAAGCCCGCTGGCGTCGTTCACGGTTCCGCCTTTGGTCAGCCAGGTCAGGCTGGCATCATGGATCGGCGCATTTTCCATAGGTGTGAGGGGCAAGGCATGGCCATCCACGTCGGTGATGCGTCCGGCATCCTTCGCCGAGGACGGGTTGCGCATCAGCCGGGCTACCGTGTTTCCACCCCACAAAACTGCACCGCCAACCACCGCCGCACCGAGCAACAGTCGTCGGCTAGGCCGCCAGCCGCCTTGACGTTTCCCCATGCCTTGCTCGGCCATGCTCCCCCCTCGTTTTCCAACCGATAGCGCGGGCCTTTTGCAAAGACCATACCGCGACGGCTTGGCCGATGGCCGGGAGACGCAAGAAAGCCGGCCCGTCGGCCGGCTTTCTCCGAATGATACACTGGTTGGGAAGAAACGCCTTCGCGTCGGTCTCAGGATGACTTGACGATCGACGTCACGATGCCTGTCTTGTCGTCGACGGTCACCGCCACCTTGATACCCACCTTGAGTTTGTCGACCGTGGTCTCCGCCGGAAGCTGATAGATCTTGCCGTCATCAAGGGTGAACGACTTGGTATCCGGGTCGATCGATTTGATCGTGCCTTGCACAGTCGCGGCATGGGCTGGGCCAGCCAACACAAACAGCGCGACGGAAGCGGTCGCGGCAAGCATCTTGATTTTGTTCATGGTCAGAGCTCCGTTTTTGGGGTCGGAAGCGTCCCGGTCGGCTCCACACCATCAGCTGCAGCGTTGCGAAAACGACGGGACAACTGAAATTAAGGAACCCAGAGCACCAGCCCCAAATCACATTGGGTAACTTTGCCAAACGAAATCATAGGCTTAAGGGGTGGTTTCTCGGCAGCGAAACGCCGTTTTCCGTTCTCCTTCAGCTGGTTAGGGCAAAAATCACACACCCGGGACATTTTTACCTTGATACCCTGCGATGAGCCCAATTCTTCTTCGGTTCAGTTCGCACCTCTCTTCCCAAGAATCGCGCATTCTGGCATATTGGACCGGTTCAATCGGCGCTCCCGGCCGATCTTTCTGAAAGTTTACGTCTTGCACCCCTCGATCGAAATTATCGGCGCGGTCGCTGCTTTCATCACGACGGTCGGATGGATTCCGCAAGTCGCCAAGATCGCCCGCGAGCGTCGCGCCGGCGACATCTCACTTGTCACTACCGGCGTCCTCGCCTTCGGCATCCTGCTGTGGGCGCTCTATGGCATTTTGATCGGCTCATGGCCGGTCATCCTCGCCAATGGCTTCACCTTCATGCTGGTTGCAGCCATCGTCGCCATGAAACTGCGCTACGGCTGAGCAGTTCCCAGAACCGAAGCCAGCCTCTCTTCCACGCGAGCACGCAGTGTCCTGGTAAGATCTGTCACCGTTACCAGCCGCTCGCGGCCGCTGTCGCGCAGCCGGACAAACGGATGCATCCGGTACGCCGCGACCTTGCCGAGGCTCTCCGGTTCAGCGCTTACATCGACGGTAAAGATCCCGCCGATACGCCCCGGCCAAGGCTGCCGAGCCAGGGCAGTACCCAGGAAGTCACCCACCCCATAAGCAACAGGCACCCGCCCGATCTGCTTCACCGGCTGCAGGACATGCGCGTGATGCCCGACAACCAGCCCGAACCCGTATTCGACCAGCCGTCGTGCCAGCGCTACGGTTTCCGGTTGCGGAAAATGCCGGAATTCCCAGCCCCAGTGCGGTACAGCGCATAAGAGATCCACGCCCGCCAGGCTGCCTGCAGGCCAGCGCCCGGGGTTGGCTTCCGTGGACACACGACCCGAAAACAATGCTTCGGCAGCGTTTCGCCAGACCGTGAAGGCCGCGAAACCGATGGTGAGACCGTCCGCCTTGATCCTCTGCACGGGGCCGCCGTCTGCCGTACCGATGATCCGGATCCCGAGCCGCTGCAACGCCCCGACCGTCTCGGTGAAACCCTCGACACCCTGGTCGAGCATGTGGTTGTTGGCCAGCGAGAGCACCAGCCGCTCGCGCTCGATGCCGACTGCAGCCATCGCCTCGGCCAGGAAGGCCTCTTTCATGGCATGATGCGTGCCGAGCCACGTGCCAAGCCGCGCCCGCACATGTCGGACGATCGGGCTTTCGCAATTGCCGATCACCAGATCGGCGGAACCGAGCAGCGCCTTCAGCGCTGGATCACATATCGGCGCCCGGCTGGAGGCGACGGCCGAGACATCTCCGATGAAGGCGAGTCGCACGGTCCTGTCTGGTCGAGGTAGCAAAAGGTCCGCCGCCGCCGGTCCGAAATCCTTCGCATCGCCACGCAGCGACGGTTTCAGGAAACGCGGCAGCCAGGAGAGCTTGTAGGAAAGCGGATAGTTCGACACGCACGGCCCAGGATTGTTCGCCCCGGTTTATACACTCCGCCGCAAGCGGTGAAGTGGTACGTCACGAGGACCAGGCGCTACGCGGCCCGCCCAAAGAACTCCCGCCTTGCGCCATCATCGAGAAAGCGAAGTTTACCCATGTTGCGCAGCAGGCGCCTCGGCCGCTTCAGGGCTTCCCAGCTCAGGAAATATTTGACCAGCAGGCTGGGCGCCTTGCTGTGCGATCCGGCATGGCCGACGCGGTAGACAGCGCCACGGAACGGCAGCGGTGTCAGCGATGTACCATTTTTGGCCAGGATGTCGGCGATGCGGACATGGCTGCCCAGCATCGACTTGATCCAGTCCAGGGACGCATCCTCGAAACGTTCTGGCAAGCCGTAGAGGGCAGCACGGATGATCAGCGAGGTTCCGCACAGATGGCTGAAGTCGTCATATCCCAGCAGGATCTTGCCACCGTCGTCCCAGATGTAGCCCTTGTCGATCGTCCAGCCATTCGCGTTTCGATTTCTGGCGACATGTTCAACGATACGGGCGCTGACGAAATCGTCGTCGTCCACGATCATGAAGAAGCCGCTGTCGCGCGCCGCCAGCATGCCCATCAGCACCCGCCGTCCCTTGTCGGCGCGGAAAGCGTCGTAGACGTCTTCGATGTTGGCCTTGTCGATCTCGTGCAGGACATTCGGCGGGAATGTCACGCGCACGACACTGAAGCCCTGCGGCAGATCGGGCAGGTCCGCTCCTTCGTTGGCCACGATGATCCCTTGCCAATCGCTGTCGGTCTGGTTCGAGATCGACGCCACGGTCTGGGTGAGGTTCGCCTTGAGCAGCCCCCAGTCGCGGGCGTTGTCCTGATGCCGGACGGGGATGATGAAGGTAACGAGGCTCATCGCAGCGTGCCTCCGTGCGAAGCCGGCGACCTCATGCGGCGATCCTCTGCCCTGCCTGGCTGCGCGCCCACGCGATACCATCGTCGAGCGACGTTGCCTTGTAGGAGAGATCGGTTCCGCCCGAGAAGGCGTTCATGAAACGCCGCACCTTGCCATAGCTGTTGTCCAGCACGGCGTGCGGGCGTCCGATCAGCAGCGAGCAGATATGGACATGCAGGCGGTCGGTAACGATGGCCTGCCCGCGCGAGATCTGGCGGATGCCACGCTGGAAGCGGTTGTGCGCCGCCGCGTCGAGCTTGCGCAGCCGTACCTCGCCGGGTTTCAACGTCAGCAAACCGGATGCCGCACCGATCGCCTTGGAAACGCGCACGCTTCGCGCGGATTCGCTCGTCCAGTCCTCTACCGGAATATCGCCATCGGCCGAGAGATCGGCATCGCCTGCCTTCTCCTTGTCGGAGCGCAGCATGGCCAGCACCGGAAACTCGGCGGCAGCCGGCTTGATGGCGCCAATGGCGAAAGCCATGTCCGGGCAGAGGCGAACCTGGCAGTCGAAGTATTTCTCGGCGAACTCTCTGGACTCCTCGTCACGCACCAGCAGCACGAAATTCCTGTGCCGCGCGATAGCGCGTGCGCTTTCCGCGATACGCTCGGGCGACGCGTAGTGGATCGACTGCGGAAACTGGATGATCTGGCGGTTCGGAAAACGCTCGAGGATCCGCTCGCGGAAATCCTGGTGTGCGACCCAGATATCGCCGAAATTGCCGCCGCCATGGATGAAGATCGGTCCACTGGGCATCGCCTGCTCCAGCTCTTCCGCCGAAAAATCATCGATGCGCGAGACATAGGCTGGCCGTTTGCCGCCGAAGCGATCCTTCAAATAGGCCATCTCACCCAGCCAGATCGCGGAATCGCCGCAGTTGCGGATGTCCGGAAAATCGAGGATCGCCATCGGCTCTTCGACCGACAGATAGTCCTTGAGGCAGTCATGAATCCTGTCCTGCAGTTCCTTGATCAGGACCAGGTTTGATTTCGGTGTCATGGACGTCTCCATCTGGGATGTCTCGATCTGGCTTTTGGGCGGCCACGTGCGGCCACCGCGTTTCGTCAGGCGGGGCGGACTTTCGAATAGATCTTGCCCAGGATTTTCTGGATCTCGGTCTCTGGCCCCTCGGGCCGTCCCATCAGCATCCAGAGCATGAAGGTGGAAGCGCAGTACAAAAAGCCTCCAAGGCTGACCAGAACCACCAGTTGCTTGGCGAGTTCGACCTTGTCGGTTGTGTAATCCAGATAGTGTGACGCCACCGCGACGCCGGCAGCCATCAGCGCGATGCTGGCAAGTGCGCGTACATTTGCCCAAAGCTGCTTCGATACGCTGACGCCGATGAAACGGCGCACCAGGATCATGTTGACCAGCGCGCTGAACAGACCTGTGAACACGCGACCGATGATCACCCCGGGCAGGCCGGCCATGACCAGTCCGACCACCATCACCGGAACGCGCACCAGCAGCATCTGCGCGTCACGGATGAACAAAAGCCGCGTCTCGCCCTTGGCCATGCCGAGTGGCTGCACCAGCGAACCGAGAGTCTGCAAAGCGAACACGGAGGCAAGTGCCTGGATGATGAAGATCACCGGCGCCCATTTCTCGCCAAGCGTCAGCCGGACCAGCGGGTCAGCGATCACCGCGACGCCTATACCGGCCGGAAGCGCGATCGCCGCGACCAGCGCCTGCACGCGCTGATAGGCGGCGGCGAGGCGCGCCGGATCGTGGCGGATGCTGGCGAACCCGGGATAGATCGTCTGCGTCAGCGGCATGGTCGCTTCGCGCGTCGGCATCATCGCCAGATTGCTGCCCAGCGAATAATAGCCGAGGGCGGAGCCACCGAGCATCTTGCCGACGAGCAGATAGTCAAAGCGCCAATTGAGCGTATTCACGATCTGGCCCGCGGTGAGCCAGGCCGAGAACGAAAAGAACTCCTTCATATGGCGGAAGGTGATCCTCGGCCGGAACGGCAGCACCATGTAGGAAACCACCACGTTGGTGGCCTGGCTCACCAGCGTTCCGATCACCAGCGCCCAATAGCTGTGATAGATCATGGCAATCGCCACCGCCGCAACGAAACCCGTCAGCTTCTGCGAGACCGCGAGCACGAACTCCTGCCAGAAGATCAGGTCGCGCTGCAGCATGATCCGGCGCGGATTGATGAGGCCGCCCAGGAGGATGCTGACGCCAAGCGCCAGCATGACGCCGGTAAGCCGTGGCTCGTTGAACAGGAGCGCCGCCGGATAGGCGAAAACCGCGAACAACAGGCCAAGCAGCAGCCCGCGCGAGGCATTCAGTGTCCAGGCCGCGCTGAAATGCGATTCATCCGGCGCCTTGTGGCGGATGAGCGCTTCGGAAAGCGAAATCTGGGTGACCGTGTCGACGATCAGCAGCATCGTCGTGGCCAGTGCCACGAGGCCGAAATCGGCGGGCGTCAGATACCAAGCCAGCACGAAGGTCGAGAGCGTCGCCAGAGCGTTGACGATCGCCCTGGACAGGCTGAGCCACATGCTTCCCTTGACGAGGCGTCCAGTGATGCTGCTCATGCGGCGACGCTGGCTCCTGTGGGCAGAACCATGCGCATCGCTACGAAACGAACGGGTTTTCGCGACACGAGCGCCACTGGAACGTTTCCGTTTTTCACGGAAACGCGGAAGCGCTCTGGCCCTTTGTTTTTACGCAATTCCAGCCGCGAAAACGCTGCGCACTTTTGCTGGAATTGCTCTAGAGCGATCTCCGCCGGTACCAAACCGTACTCCAATCGGAACCGGTCACGGCGGTGATCCTTTCAGGATTTCCGCGCGCGCCTGTCTTTGTTCGCCCCTGCCGCTCACCAAGACGGCCGCAAATTAGGGTCCGGTATGTTGCACCGCAATAGGAACCCGATCACGGTTCATTTCAGGCTTTCGTTATGTAACCACGACAGCGGTTTAACGGCGCCTGACGGCCGTATGGTGTGTCCGAACATAGGTTCGAAATGTGTCAGGATTGGAGCTTCGATGACCAGACTCAACGAAGGTGCGGTCGCGACCTCCACCTCATGCAGTGATCGGCGGGCGCTTGTCCTTCCAGGGCATCGCCTCTTCGAGCTGGCTTGAGACGGCGAGCACCGAAGCCTCGTCGCCATAGCGGCCGACAAGCTGCACGCCGATCGGAATGCCGTCCTGCGACCAGCCGAGCGGCAGCGAGATCGCCGGCAGACCGGAAATGTTGAATGGATAGGCGAAGCCGGCATCCGCCCATTTTGCATTGTAACGGTCGAGATCGGCCATCGACATGTCGTAATACCCCATAGGGCGAGGCAGCTGCGTCAGCGTCGGCGTGACATAGATATCGTAGGGCGAAAGGTCCTGCGCGATCGCGCGGCTGAGCCGGCGCAGCTTTTCGACGTCGCGCACGTGCTCGATACCGCTGATCGATCGACCGCGTTCGATCACGGCCCAGGTGATCGGCTCGACATCGCCACGCGTGACGGGTCGGCCGATAGCCTCGGCCAGGGTTTCGAACATCGCCGCCGTCTCGACTGGTCCCATATGGCAGTAGGTGCTCCACGCGTCATTGCCGTCGAGCGCCATATCGTGCTCTTCGACATCGTGCCTGAGGCTTTCCAACGCCCTGGCCGTGGCCAGCACGGCTGCCTGCACCTGCGGATCGACAGGCGTGCCGTTGTTGGAGGTGATCGTGTAACCAACACGCAGCCGCTTCGGCGCGCGCCGTGACAGTTCCAGCCAGCTTTCAGCAGGTCTCGGCGGCACATAGGCGTCGCCTGGCAACGCGCCCGCCACGGCGTCGAGATAGGCTGCGGTGTCACGCACCGTGCGCGAATGGCACAGGAAATAGGCACCGCCGTACCAGAAGTCGCCGTCGGGAGCGAGGGTGACGCGACCGCGTGAGGGTTTCAGGCCGACGATGCCGCAGCAGGATGCGGGAATGCGGATGGAACCGGCACCGTCGCTGGCCTCGCTGATCTGCACCAAACGTGACGCCACCGCCGCCGCCGTGCCGCCGCTGGAACCACCGGCGGTAATGCCCTCCTTCCACGGATTGATGGTCGCGCCGTAGAGTTTCGGCTCGGTCGAGATCGACCAGCCGTTTTCAGGGGCATTCGACTTGCCGACCAGGACGAGACCCGCTGCCTTGGCGCGGCGCACCGTCTCGGAATCCGCCTGTGCCACCAGATCCTTCATATAGGATGACGAGTTGGTCAGCGGTGCGCCCTGCCACGAACTGCCGAGTTCCTTGGCCAGGAACGGAACGCCTGCGAAGGGTGCGTTGCGGTCGACGTTCACCGCGGTCGCTCGCCCCATGTCATAGAGCTGGTGGACAACCGCGTTGAGCCTGGGGTTGAGCTGTTCGATCAGCGTGATGGCGGTCTCGATCACTTCCAGCGGCGAGACTTCGCCACGCTGCACCAGTTCCGCAACGCCGAGCGCATCGGATTGGACATAGACATCCTGCAGGTTTGTCACGATGTTTCTCCTCCCAGAGAATACGGCTGACCGATCGCCAGCCGAATACGATCCCGGTCCGGCCCCTCGCCCGTCCCCAACATGAAACAAGATAGGGTTGCTCAACGCGTGCTGAATGGAGCAGATCGACCATCTGTGCCGGGCCAGCACGATCCGGCCTGAAAGGTGACCACCATTGCGGCAGCATGGACTGCGATCCCGAATCCGCTCCTGACAACCTCATGTCAGGAGCCCAGCTGACATTGCAGTCGTGAGCTCGTTCCTAGCCTTTCGGCTCTTCCCATTTCAGCGGACTCCTCCCATATTCGGAGCATGGCCAAATCCCCTGAAAAGAACCCGCCTCGCCCGGAGGATCGTTCCGCACCGCGCAAACGCGGCAACGGTGTCACCGATTACCTCGACGCTTCGGAACCGTTGCATCGGGGCGGCGGCTTCGAGGAGGCCCAGCAGGCTGAGTTCACCGGCACGCCATTGAGTGGTTCGATCTCGGGCTGGGCCGAGCAGATCGCCAAGGAAGCCGAAAAGGCCCCGCCAAAACCCAAGAAAGTGCCGGAGAAGAGCGCCGCACCGACCCGTACGGCGCGTGGTACCTCGATGGGTGGCGCGGCTTCCGCCAAGGAGCGCGCGGCTGCCGGCCTCAACCCGGTCGCCGGTCTCGACATCAGCCTGGAAGACGCAGCCTTCCTGTCCAATTCAGGCGTCACCGCGACAGTTCAGGCGTTGGCCGACCTGATCGAGAGCGGCAACCCGTTGCACAAGAACGGCGTCTTGTGGACACCACACCGCCCCGAGCGTCCGGAAAAGTCCGAAGGCGGCATCACCATCAAGATGGAGACCGAATTCACGCCGTCCGGCGACCAGCCGACGGCCATCAAGGATCTGGTCGAAGGCGTTGCCAACGAGGACCGCACCCAGGTGCTGCTCGGCGTCACCGGTTCGGGCAAGACCTTCACCATGGCCAAGGTCATCGAGGAGACGCAGCGCCCCGCCCTGATTCTCGCGCCGAACAAGACGCTGGCCGCGCAGCTCTATGCCGAGTTCAAGAAGTTCTTCCCCGACAACGCGGTCGAGTACTTCGTCTCCTACTACGACTACTACCAGCCGGAAGCCTATGTTCCGCGAACCGACACCTTTATCGAGAAGGAAAGCTCGATCAACGAGCAGATCGACCGCATGCGCCACTCGGCGACGCGCTCGCTGCTCGAACGTGACGACGTCATCATCGTGGCGTCGGTGTCCTGCATCTACGGTATCGGTTCGGTCGAAACCTATACGGCGATGACCTTCCAGATGACGATCGGCGACCGCCTCGACCAGCGGCAGTTGCTCGCCGACCTCGTCGCGCAACAGTACAAGCGTCAGGACGCCAACTTCGTGCGTGGCTCGTTCCGCGTGCGTGGCGATACGATCGAGATCTTCCCGGCCCACCTCGAGGACCGCGCCTGGCGAATCTCGATGTTCGGCGACGAGATCGAGTCGATCACTGAATTCGATCCGTTGACCGGCACCAAGACCGGTGACCTGAAGAGCGTGAAGATCTACGCCAACTCGCACTATGTGACGCCACGGCCGACACTCAACCAGGCCATCAAGTCGATCAAGGAAGAGTTGCAGCATCGCCTTGTCGAGCTCGAAAAAGCCGGACGCCTGCTGGAAGCGCAGCGGCTGGAACAGCGCACGCGCTTCGACCTCGAAATGCTCGAGGCAACCGGCTCCTGCGCCGGCATCGAGAACTATTCACGCTACCTCACCGGTCGCAACCCCGGCGATCCGCCACCGACGCTGTTCGAATACATCCCGGACAACGCCCTGGTGTTCATCGATGAAAGCCACGTCACCGTACCGCAGATCGGCGGCATGTACCGGGGCGACTTTCGGCGCAAGGCGACGCTGGCGGAATATGGCTTCCGCCTGCCGTCCTGCATGGATAACCGGCCGCTGCGCTTCGAGGAATGGGATGCCATGCGCCCGCTCACCGTCGGCGTCTCAGCCACGCCGGGCAGCTGGGAGCTGGAGCAGTCGGGCGGCGTCTTCGCCGAACAGGTCATCCGCCCAACCGGCCTGATCGACCCGCCAGTCGAGGTCCGTCCAGCCAAGAGCCAGGTCGACGATGTCGTCGGCGAAATCCGTGAAACCACCGCCAAGGGCTACCGGACGCTGGTGACGGTGTTGACCAAGCGCATGGCCGAGGATCTGACCGAATATCTGCACGAGAATGGCATTCGCGTGCGCTACATGCACTCCGACATCGATACGCTGGAACGCATCGAGATCCTGCGCGACCTGCGCCTCGGCGCATTCGACGTGCTGGTTGGCATCAACCTGCTGCGCGAGGGCCTCGACATTCCCGAATGCGGTTTTGTCGCCATCCTCGATGCCGACAAGGAAGGCTTCCTGCGTTCGGAGACTTCGCTGATCCAGACCATTGGCCGCGCCGCGCGCAATGTCGACGGCAAGGTCATCCTCTATGCCGATACCGTCACCGGCTCGATGGAACGTGCGATGGCGGAGACCAATCGCCGCCGCGAAAAACAGATGGAATACAACACCGCCAACGGCATTACCCCGGAGAGCGTGAAGTCGCGCATCGCGGACATCCTGGATTCGGTCTACGAAAAGGATCACGTCCGCGCCGACATCTCGCAGTTTACCGACAATGCCGGCGCGATGATGGGCAACAACCTCAAGGCCCATCTGGAAGCGCTCGACAAACAGATGCGCGATGCCGCCGCCAATCTCGATTTCGAAAAGGCCGCCCGCGTACGCGACGAGATCAAGCGGTTGCGCGAGATGGAACTCGCCATTTCCGACGATCCGCTGGCGCGTGAAGTCGAAGGGCAGAGTCCCGCCTCTGGTCGTGAGAAGGGCAAGCACAACAAGGGTGTCGCCAAACATCGTACCGCCGAAGAACAGGAGCGTTTCCGCAAGCTCGACGAAGCGCGTGCCGCCGAAGAAGCCGCCAAGGCTGCCCGGCCCAACCTGTTCCGCAAACCGCACCTCGACGAGATGGGCGCCGATGGCGCGGTTCCGGTGAAGAAACCGCTGTTCCAGAAACCCTCCATCGACGACATGGGCCCAGGAACCGACCAGGAGACACCGGCCGGCGCAATCTCACGTTCGCTGTTCAAGAAGCAGACGGCTGCCGAAGCGCATGGCTCGGATTACGGCACGCCGGATGATTCCCGGCGAAGCCGGAGTAGCCGACAGGCTACCGCGCCCGATGGCGCGCCCTCGCGGAGCGAGCCACGTAGTGGCGACAGCGTGAGCGACAATGAAACCAGGTCGCTGTTCCGCAAGAACTCGCTCGACGAGATGACGGTGCGGCGCACCGAAAAGCCCGTCGAAGGCATGCGTCCTGTCAAACCCGAGGACGTCAAGCCGATCGTGCGTGAGCGCGCTGGCATCGGTTCTTACGAGGATCCGGCGGACAAGGCCAGGCAGAAGCGGCGCCCGGGCAAGACAGGCCGGCCAGGACACTGACATCCTCGGTAACCACACTTGCCGGGAAGGGCAGTGCTGGTTTCAGAAAGAGGTAATGGTTGCGCTTTATTCTCGGCGAAACGGGCTCTCAGCCGGGGCGGCGTTTCCAATGAAGCCGGACAGAAGAACTGACATTTCATCGGATGGTTCTGACGGCCGCGGCGCTGCAGCACTCCTTGCTGCCGGGCTGACACTGGCCGTAGTCGTCTGTTCATATTTCTTCGAAAGCGCTCTTGGCCAAGGTGGCTATCTGCTTATGACGGTTCCGTTTTCACCGGTGCTGTTCGGTATCCTTTGCTACATGCTGAGGCGCAGCGTTTAACCGGCACATTTCGGCCAGTCATCCCGCCACCGCGTTCGCCACTAAGCCTGTTGCGAAAAAAATCTCGCCCCCGCTGTCGGAAAGCAGTCGCGTCATTCGTTCCTTGAGTGTCGGCACAATGATGTCGCCGCCAACCAAGGGAGAATGCACCATGTCGATCCTGTCATCCATTGGTCGCATCGCGACCGAATACTCGGCGGCACGCACCCGCGCTCGGACCGAGCGCGTGCTTCGTTCGCTGCCGGTCGAACTGCGAAGAGATATCGGTTGGCCTGAGACCGTCGACGGCTGGGAAAACCGGCCGTTCGGCCTGATCGCCCGAGCGAATTCGCTGAATCCGTAAGCTTGAACAACAAGAACGAGAGGAGCCCCCCATGAACGACACGACCACACAGACTGAGTATCCTCGTCCGAAAGTGCTCGGCGGATTGATCGCCTATCTGCAGGTGGATGGCGCCACGAAGGCTGCCGAATTCTACAAGCGTGCCTTCGGCGCGGAGGAAGTGTTTGCCTATCCGCCCGACGAGCAAGGGCGCACCATGCACATCCATCTCTACATCAACGGTTCTTCGCTGATGTTGTGCGACGCTTATCCCGACCACGGCCATCCGCATCAGCCGGCGCAAGGCTACACGATGCAGCTCATCCTCCAGGCCGACAACATCGATAGCTGGTGGAGCCGCGCGGTGGAAGCCGGCTGCGATATCGAGAGCCCACTCGCAGATATGTTCTGGGGTGACCGCTGGGGCAGCCTGCGCGATCCGTTCGGCGTCAACTGGGCGATGAACGCCCCCAAATAGCCAGCCGCCTTTCCTAGAGCGTTTCCGTTTTTCACGGAAACGCGGAAACGCTCCAAGTTTTGTTTTGCCGCATTTTTGTAACGCCAGGTGATCCCACTTGGCTACAAAATGCTCCATCAAGGAGGCAGGCTTCGAACCACCGGATCGTATCCCCAACGATCCGGTGGTTCGTTTTTGGAGCAATTGCTACTTCAGCCGCTCGATCAATGGGTTTAGCCGGTCGCCATATCGTTTCCAGAGATCGACGGACCCCTTGTACATCGGCTGGCGCACCTGGGCGGCCGAGGCCGTACGCACCTGCCGCTCGTTCTCGTGGAATGACAGCACCGCATCACTCCACGGCAAGCCGAGATAGTCGATCAGTGCCCGGCTCTGTCCTTCCTGATCGGCCACGAAATCCTCATAGCGCACGTCATGCACGACGCCCGGCAGAACCGCGTGCCAATGTGCCATCATGTCCACATAGAGATTGTGGAAATCGGCCAGCTCGGCGAGATCATAGCCGTAGAGGTGGCCGTCGCCGCGGAAATGCGACTTGAAGATAGACAGGCAGGTCGCAACCGCATTGCGGCTGCAATGCACGATCTTGGCCTTCGGCAGCATCAGGTGTAGGAAGCCGACCAGCAGGAAGTTACCCGGCATCTTGTCGGTGACATGTTTGAAGCCTGGGTAACGGGCATGCAGCATGTCGAGATAGTCGTGACCGGCATCGGCAAAGGCCTTGTCCGGCATATCAGCGATACCGGCTGGGAAGCCGCCCTTCATATCGAGAGGGAACCCCTTGCCGACGGCCGTTTTCAGGATGATCAACTCGCCAGCACCGAACACCTGCGGATGGCTGGCGATGATCTGTTCGACCAGCGTTGTGCCCGAACGCGGCATGCCGACGACGAAGATGGGTGCATCGTCCTCGATGGTGCTCGGCTTGTGTTTTTCGAAGAACTCGTTGCTGAAGGTCGCCTTCATCGCCTCGAATTCTGCGCGCGTCCTTGCGCCGTCATAGGAGATGCCTTTGCGACGGATCGCGTTGCCCTCGGCGAAATAGTCGAAAGCCTTGTCATAGATCTTGAGATCGTCATGCAGTTTGCCGAGACCGAAGGATAGCTGCATGCGTGCCAGACTGTCGGCCGGCGCCTTGACGTGTTGTGCTTCCATGGCAGCAAGTTCGTTGTCAGGCTCGCGTTGTGGCTTCACCTGCGAAAGCATCATCCAGGATTTTGCCTGAGCCGGTTCCGCCGCCAGCGCGGTGCGGAAATGGTTGGCCGCCTCGGCCAGGCGGCCCTTCTCCATCAGCCCGACGCCGTAGCCATGGTTGAGATCGGCATCCTTCGGACGGATGGTCAGCGCTTCGCGGAACGTGGCGAGCGCGTCGTCCAGCCGGCCCGCCTCCTGCTGTGTTTCGGCGAGCCCGGCCCTTGCGCGCATATGGAAGGGATTGCGACCGATCGTGGCCCGGAAAACTTCCTCGGCGGCATCGAAATGGCCGATCTGGCGCAGTGTGGAACCGAGGTTTTCGCGCGCTGCAGCGTGATCGGCCTTTGCGGCAACCGCCTTGCGGAACTGATCGGCAGCAGCAACGGTGCGACCGGCGTCGCGCAGCACGGTGCCATAGTTGTTGAGAAAATCGGGGTTCCGAGGTTCAGCACGCAGCGACTGTTCGATCAGGACCAGTCCTTCGGCGCCGCGACCGGTCTGGTGCAACAGGAGCCCGAGGAAATGCGCCGCAGCCGCATGATCGCCCTTGGCAGCAAGAACCTGCCGATAAAGGCTTTCCGCTTCCTGCAGCCGCCCCGTCTGGTGCAGTTGCAAAGCCTGGGCAACAGCCCGATCAACATCGCCCCCGCGTGGAGGCTGCCCGGAGCCACCTGCTCCGCCCTTTGCGCCTTCGCGCCTTCTCAATGCCCGGTTGATGGGACACCTGCCATGTTCGTATGAGCCTGTTGCGACCTAGAGCAAGTCCAGGAAAAGTGCGCAGCGGTTTTCCGTCCGGAATTGCGTAAAAACAAAGAGGTAGAGCGTTTCGGCGTTTCCGTGAAAAACGGAAACGCTCTAGGCCATCCGGCAGGCGCTTTCAAGCGCGGCGTGTTCGGCGGGCGCCCACGACCATCGGCAACAGGCGCCTGCGCGTTGATCAGCAAGGACCGTCGTCGACGACGCGCCAGCCAGCGGCACGCGCTTCGCAACCGTTCGGGAAGGTCTGCAATTGTCCAGACCGGCGCGCACAGACCGGGGCATATTCCCGCGTGCAGAACTGCGGGCGGTCATCCCCATCATCCCAGCCTCCGCCACGGCACTGACCGTCACCGATGACGCGATATCCGGAGCGCCGTGCCATGCAGGCGTTGGCGAAAGTTTGCCTGTCGCCGCCACGCCGCGCGCAGACGGGTTCATATTCGCGCGTGCAGAATTGTGGCCCCGGGTCTGGATAAGGCGGGCGCGGCCGAGGTCCCGGCCCCTCATCCACCACAACGGTACAGGCAGCCAGCACGATCGCCAGAACCGCAAGCGCAAGGGTTTGCGGCCGCAGGAATAATTTCAGAAATGTCATGGCCCTCTCTCCATCACCCCCAAACCGGCGCATGCGCCGGTGACACCGCACCGCGACCGCGGCGCTGTATCATTCCCGATTGAATAGACGTTGCGGAGGCTTACGCAAGCGCCGCGTCGTGCCGTGGTGAAAAGCTCGTCCTGGGTCCTGTACCTATCTTTCCCGGCCTGTGGCAGATGACCCCGGCTTGCCGAGGGTCTAGTGCGAGCGCAAGCTGGGAGCCCAGTAACCTGCTCCAGCTTGCAACGATCACATTTCCGTGCGATAGATTCCGTGTTCGGGCATTTGCGACCCGGAGACTGGAACGTTTGAACGACCCTTTCCCCGATAATGTGAATCTCTGACAGCCCCGTTTTTCGGCGGGGGGTTTTGTCATGCGCAAATGCATGAGCGCCGAAAAAACCACCGGGAACTGCCCATCGGCGCAGGACGAGGGGCGGAACCCATCATTGAACGGGTGAGGAGTTATTCCAATGGCCCAGACCGGTACCGTAAAGTTCTTCAACTCCACCAAAGGCTTCGGCTTCATCACGCCCGACAACGGCGACAAGGACGTCTTCGTTCATATTTCAGCAGTCGAGGCCTCCGGCCTGCGCACGCTGCTGGATGGACAGAAGGTCAGCTTCGAAGTCGAACCCGATCGCAAGGGCAAGGGACCGAAGGCGGTCAATCTGACCGCAGCATAAGACGGCGTCGGATCAGCGCGCGGCAACAAATCCAAAAGGCGCGGCGGTCATCGCTGCGCCTTTTGTCTGCCCGCTCAAGCATTCGCAGCTTGACGGCTAACCAACGGCAAAAGTTTTTCTTGCCGATACCGCCAAAATAAACGACAAATTTCCACTCTGGGTCACCATGTGCCCGGAGACTGGACTGATGGGGTTCACAAGGAGTTTCCCATGCCGCAGACCGGCACTGTCAAATTCTTCAATCATGCCAAGGGCTTCGGCTTCATTACGCCGGACGATGGAGCAAAGGACGTTTTCGTTCATATTTCCGCCGTGCAGGCATCCGGGCTTCCTGGTCTTGAAGATGGACAGAAAGTGACTTTCGACACCGAGCCGGACAAGCGCGGCAAGGGTCCCAAGGCGGTCAACCTGACGGTCGGTTGAGCCGATCAGTCACGAACGACCTCGATCGACTGAGCATTGCCCATCGCAAAATGGCGCGGTGGGACATCTTTGACAGATTTCGCGGCAGCGATTTCGTTCAGCCTCCGTTCAGCCACGACCGCCTATTACTGGCTGCAAGACCGGACGACGCCTCCGACAGAAGCGGCGAACCGGAACGAAGGAGACCGTCATGAACCGATTTGTCAAAGCCGCCATCCTGTCCGTCGCCGTAGGTGCGACGACCCTGGCAACCTTTTCCCCTGCAAGTGCCGATGACTGGCGCTGGCGCCGCCATCACCGCGATCGCGGTGGCGATGCCCTGGCAGCCGGTGTCGTCGGTCTCGCTGCCGGCGCGATCATAGCAGGCGCCCTGTCGCAGCCGCGTTATCGCGAACCGGCCTACTACGACGACTACGATCCGTATTACGAGCCGCGTCCCCGCTATGTCGTGCGGCCGCGGCCCGTTGTCCGGCAATACTATCGCTATGCTGGCGCCATCGAGCCGTGGAGCCCGGAATGGTACAGCTATTGCTCCAACCGCTACCGTTCATTCAACGCGCGTTCAGGCACGTTCACGGGCTATGACGGCCTGCAGCATTTCTGCAACGCCAACTGACCCCGAACAAAAAATCCAGTTCCCTGCCTGGACCAGAAAGCGCCGCCTCCCGGGCGGCGCTTTTTCCATGCGCTTGCCTGCAGGCTCGACGTTTCAGACGAGGAATGGGTTGGAGCGGCGCTCATCCCCGAAGCGGCTGCCCGGACCATGCCCGCACAGGAAGCCGACATCGTCGCCAAGCGGCAGCAGCTTTTCCTTGATCATGCGGATCAGGGTGTCGTGATCGCCGCCGGGAAGATCCGTCCGGCCGATCGAGCCATGAAAAAGCACGTCGCCGACATGGGCGAAACGCGCATCGCGGTTGAAGAAAACGACATGGCCAGGAGCATGTCCCGGGCAATGCAGCACCTCGAAGGTGTGACCCCCGAACGACACCGTCTCGCCTTCGGTGAGATAGCGGTCCGGCACGCAGTTGCGGATGGTGTCGGTGATCCCGAAGCGACGGGCCTGGTTCTCGAGATTGTCGAGCAATGGCTTGTCATCTTCATGCGGGCCGATGATGTCGACGCCCAGCGCATCCTTGAGGTCCATGGCTCCGCCGGCATGGTCGATATGGCCGTGCGTGATCCAGATCGCCTCGACCGAAATGCCATTGTCGCGCACGGCCGCCAGGATGCGCTCGACATCGCCACCGGGATCGACCACCACTCCCGCCTTGGTCTCACCATCGAAAAGGATGGTGCAGTTCTGCTGGAACGGCGTGACCGGCACGATGCCGGCATTGAGCTGACCCATGGTGGCTCCTTGATTTCTTTCCCCTTCAACTAGAGGGCGAAAACGCCTGCGTCCAGTTCGTCGACGCACGGGCCGAACAAGGGCAGGCAAATGAAATGGGCGGCCGAAGCCGCCCATTCTTGAAAATCTGAAATGTCAGCGCTTACTTTTTCATCGCGTTCATGACCAGGCCGATGATGCCGGTCAGGATCGCGCCACCGCCGGCACCGCCGACGATGTTGTTGAGGTTGAGCGCGCCGCCAAGGCCGCTCGCAGCCGCCGTGGCCGCAGCCGGATCAACCGCGCCGCCGCCGAGCAGACTGCCGAGGATAGCAGCGCCACCGACGCCGCCGATGGCACCACCGAGGATCTTGGGAAGCTGGGACATTGCCGCCTGCTGCAGCGCTGCACCCACCGCCTGACCGCCGATGATACCAGTGACCACCTGGACGATGATCGGGAGAAGTGTTTCCATTCTTTAGTCCCTCCTTGGATGCCTGCCGCCGCAGGCAGACACCAAAATGAGACCGCGAATCCGTTGAAAGTCAAACGGCAGAAAAAAGCGCGAGCAAAAAAGCAGCGCATAACTGCGTTTTGAACACAAACCGCCAAATTTCCTAGGCAGCCGCGACTGTTTTCGCCGGTTGAACAGCGTCCGCATAGGCTTGAACAAGCGTTCTGCTGATGGCGCCAACAGCGAATCGGTATTGTCCGACCTCATTCACGGGCGTGACCTCGGCAGCCGAGCCGGTCAGGAAGCATTCGTCAAAGCCTGCGAGTTCTTCTGGCAGAATGGCGCGTTCGATGACCTCGATGCCACGCTGACGCGCCAGGTCAATCACCGTGCGTCGCGTGATGCCATCGAGGAAGCAGTCGGCGACCGGCGTGTGCAGCTTGCCGTCCTTGACGAAGAAGACATTGGCCCCGGTCGCCTCGGCCACCTGCCCGCGCCAGTCAAGCATCAGGGCGTCCGCATAGCCCTTTGCCTCGGCGAGGTGCTTGGACATGGTACAGATCATGTAGAGCCCCGATGCCTTCGATTTCGAAGGAGCGGTACGCGGATCCGGCCGGCGATATTCCGCCCAGTCGAGCCGCAGTCCGCGCATTTTCAGCTCCGGGTCGAAATAGCTCGGCCATTGCCAGATGGCGACCGCGCAATGAATGCGGTTGTTCTGCGCGCCCACCGACGTCTGTTCGCTGCCGCGCCAGGCGATCGGCCTGACATAGGCGTCCTGGAAACCCTGCATCTTCAGGAGAGTGCGACAGGCCTCGTCGATCTCGGCCACCGAATAGGGAATGACGTAACCGAGGATGCGCGCCGATTCATGCAACCGCTCGCTGTGTTCGGTAAGCTTGAAGATCTCGCCGCCATAGGCGCGCTCGCCTTCAAAAACGGCACCGCCATAATGCAGGCTGTGCGTCAGCACATGAACTTTCGCATCTGCCCATTTGATGAACTGGCCGTTCATCCAGATGAATCCATCCAGTTGGTCGAAGGGAACAGTCGTCATAGAATCCTCCCGGGCGCAGGCAGGCCTGCGCAGCGTTGTCACGTTGCGTTGCTGTCGATCGGCTTGAGGGCAATCTGCGCGATGCTTGCGCAGGGTCGGATACACACCGATGAAAAGTTAGTCGAAAGCGTTGCCGCCTTGCCTTTTCGTGCGCAATCAGCCCTAAAGCTTGTCGAAAATTACCATTGCCCGAAAAATACGTCAATAATGCTGACATATTTTTCAGCTAAACGCAGGACCATCATGGCTGACCGCAAGACCGCTCGAGGAGCGCCGATCAAAACACCGGTAGGCGAACAGGACGGCATCGACTTCAGCCTTATCGAGCTGTTCTTCTTCGCCTATCGCGACTTTACTTCCGATCCAGACGAAATCCTCGCCGACTACGGCTTCGGTCGCGCGCACCATCGTGTGCTGCACTTCGTCAACCGCAGGCCTGGCCTCACCGTCGCGGAACTGCTGGACGTGCTCAAGATCACCAAGCAGTCGCTGGCGCGCGTGCTCAAGCAGCTCATCGACACCGATCATATCGTGCAGCTACCAGGCCCGCGCGACCGTCGCCAGCGCGAACTTTATCCAACCGAAAAAGGCCGCGCGCTGGCATTGGCGCTGGCGCGGCCACAGTCGCGCCGCATCCATACGGCATTGGGAGATTCCGGTTTAGGGAACCGCGCTTCGATTGAGTTGTTCCTGAAAGCGATGGTCAATCCGGAATTGAGGGCGCAGATTGATATCTTGCCCGCGAACCCTACCCAGCAACGATCAGGGGACGATGATGGAGAACATTGAGAGGACCGACAGGCCGCCCGCGCCGAACGACGACGCGCCGCATCTCCTGGTGGTCGACGACGACACCCGCATCCGCAACCTGCTCAAGCAATATCTGACAGAGAACGGCTTCCGCATCACCGTGGCCGGCAACGCCGACGAAGCGAGGCGCAAGCTGGTCGGCCTGGATTTCGACCTTCTGGTGCTGGACATCATGATGCCCGGCGAAAGCGGTGTCGACCTGACCCGCTCGCTGCGGACCGACAAGAATGTGCCGATCCTGATGCTGACGGCGCTCTCGGAGACCGACAATCGCATCAGCGGCCTCGAGGCCGGAGCCGACGACTACCTGCCGAAGCCATTCGATCCGCGCGAACTCATCCTGCGCATCAACAACATCCTGCGCCGTGGCGGTCCAGCCACCACGCCGAAGGTCGAGCAGCTGGTGTTCGGTCCCTACACCTTCCAGATCGCCAAGCGCGAGCTGAAGAAGGGTGGCGAGGCATTGAAACTGACCGATCGCGAACAGGAGATCCTGGCGATCTTCGCTGCTCGTGCCGGCGAGACAATACCGCGTCACGAACTGGTTGGGTACGATTCGGAGGTCGGCGAGCGCACCATCGACGTCCAGATCAACCGCCTGCGCCGCAAGATCGAGCGCGATCCGGCCAATCCCGTCTGGCTGCAGACCGTGCGCGGTATTGGGTATCGGTTGAGCGTGGAATAGAATGCAACGCCGTCGCTTCGGCGACGACATCGCGCAAACCGGTAGGTGAATGGCGACTTCGGAGCTGCAGAGACCGCAACCGCAGGACGGACGCATCGCGCGCACGTTGGGTGCGCTGCCGCGCGGCTGGCGCAGGTTCTGGCGCCTTGTTTCCTTCTATATGCCGAAGCGGCTTTATGCCCGCTCGCTGATCATCGTCATCGCCCCGATGATCCTGTTGCAGTCGGTCGTCGCCTACGTCTTCCTCGAGCGGCACTGGCAGCAGATGACACAGCGCCTGTCGCAGGCGGTGGTGCGGGATATCGCTGCCGTCGTCGACCTGATGGAAACCTATCCGCGCGAAGCCGACTACGCCAACATCATCCGCATGGCGCAGGACCGCATGCAGCTGAAGGTCGACCTTTTGCCTCCCGACCCACTGCCACCGCCGGGACCGAGGCCCTTCTTCTCGATCCTGGACGACGTGCTTCCGGCCGAGATCACACGCCAGATCAACCGTCCCTTCTGGATCGATACCGTTGGCAACTCCAACGTCATCGAGGTGCGTATCCAGCTCGAAGACAAGGTTCTGCGTGTCTTCGTGCGCCGCAGCCAGGCCTATGCTTCCAACACCATCGTCTTCCTGATCTGGATGGTCGGCGCCTCGCTGGTGCTCCTGATGATCGCCATCCCTTTCCTGCGCAACCAGATCCGGCCAATCCTGGCGCTCACCGAAGCTGCGGAGAGTTTCGGCAAGGGCCGGCCGATGCCACGCGATTTCCGGCCGCGTGGCGCCGAGGAGGTGCGACGCGCCGGCTTCGCCTTCATCCAGATGCGCGAGCGTATCGAGCGGCAGATGGAGCAGCGCACGGCAATGCTGACCGGCGTCAGCCATGACCTGCGCACCGTACTCACCCGTTTCAAATTGCAGTTGGCACTGATCGGCGGCAAGCGCACCGATACCGAGGCGCTCAACCAGGACATCCAGGACATGCAGTCGATGCTCGAAGGTTATCTTGCCTTCGCACGTGGCGAGGCCTCCGAGGACCAGGGCGATTTCGACCTCGAAACATATTTCCAGAAGCTGCGCGACGAAGCCGCTCTACGCAAGCGCAAGCTGACCACCACGGTCAGCGGCCCCAAGCTCGTGCACGTCCGGCCGAATGCCTTCGAGCGACTGCTGTCGAATGTCGCCGGCAATGCTTTCCGTTATGGCAAGACGGTCGACATCAAGGCAGTCAACAGCCGCGGCGCGCTGGTGGTGACCATCGATGACGATGGTCCCGGCATCCCGGAAGACAAGCGCGAGGAAGTCTTCAAACCGTTCGTGCGGCTGGACGAAGCCCGCAACCTCGATGCCAGCGGCACCGGCCTCGGCCTTTCCATTGCGCGCGACATCGCACGGACCCACGGCGGCGACATTGCGCTCGAAGACAGTCCGCTCGGTGGCTTGCGCGCCATCATCAGAGTGCCGTCCTAGAGCAATTCCGGCAAAGTGCGGTTTTGCATCTGGAAAGCGGGAACGCCTTAGTCCCGGGGCTTCGAGGCGCCCCCTCCCCAATTCATCGCCACGTCATGAAAACATGGTCAACAGCGCCCATGAAACGCGCGGTAGTCCATGATTCGATCTGGCGCCTGGATCCCGGCGTCCTGCCCGCCAGGCCGGACTGGCGCGAGGAATGGCTGTTGACCGGCCTTCCCTTCCGAACGCGCGCGCACAAACCCCACGGCATTGCGGCGAGGTCCCATGCGCATCCTGATGGTCACTGACGCCTGGCGCCCCCAGGTCAATGGCGTCGTTCACACGTTGGAGCGGCTGACGGAAACGCTGAAGGCGCAAGGCGTCGAAACCCAGTTTCTGACCCCCAACACCTTCCGCACCTTGCCCCTGCCGACCTACCCCGACATCCGGCTGGCGCTGACCACGCCGCGCCATGTCGCCCGGCTGATTGCAGATTCGAACGCCGATCATATCCACATCGTCACCGAAGGCCCCCTGGGTATCATGGCGCGACGTTACTGCCGTGCAAATGGCCGCCCTTTCACCACCAGCTACCATACGCGTTTTCCCGAATATCTCAGCGCCCGCCTGCCCGTGCCGGAACGCTGGGCCTATAACTGGCTGCGCGATTTCCACAATTCCGGCCAGGGCACGCTGGTCGCCACACAGTCGCTGGCCGACGATCTCACCTCACGCGGCTTCAACAAGCTGAAGCCCTGGACGCGCGGTGTCGATATCGAGCATTTCCGCCCCGACAAGCGCGGCGAACTGCCCTTCCCGCGCCCGATTTTCCTGTCGGTCGGCCGCGTCGCCATTGAGAAGAACCTGCCCGCTTTCCTCGATCTCGACCTGCCCGGCAGCAAGGTCATCGTCGGTGACGGACCGGAACGCGCCAAGCTGTCGGCACGCTATTCCAACGCACATTTCCTCGGCCATCGCCCGAGTGGGGAACTCGCAGAAATCTACGCTTCTGCGGACGTTTTCGTGTTTCCCAGCCGCACGGACACGTTCGGCAACGTCATCATCGAGGCGCTGGCCAGCGGCACGCCGGTCGCCGCCTATCCGGTAACCGGACCGATCGACATCGTCGGCGACGGCATCGGCGGCAAGGTCTCGGACGATCTGCGCCAGGCCTGCCTCGACGCCCTGACCGTAAGCCGGGCAGAAGCGCGCGAACGCGCCATGCGCTACACGTGGAAGGCCTGCGCCGACATGTTCATGGATACCGTCCACGAAGCGCTCGGCAGACACGAGAAACTCGCGGCCTGATCCCGCCGAATTTCCAAAGACAGGCTTGGAGTGGTTTCCGTCCGGAATTACGCAAGAACAAAGCGTTCGAGCGTTGCCGCGTTTTGGCGAGAACGGAAATACTCTAGAAAAGCCGGCCGCCGTCCGGCACCTTGCGTTCGATCGCGCCAAGCACGACCTCGCCATCGCCATCGGGAAAACCGAGTGTCAGGACTTCCGACATGAACTTGCCGATCTGGCGCGGCGGGAAATTCACCACCGCAAAGACCTGCCGGCCGACCACGCTCTCCGGCGTATAATATTTGGTGATCTGGGCAGAGGACTTCTTCACGCCGATCTCCGGCCCGAAATCGATCTTCAACTTGATCGCAGGCTTGCGTGCTTCCGGAAAAGGCTCGGCTTCGACGATCGTGCCGGCACGGATGTCGACACGGTCGAAATCGGCAAAGGTGATCTCGGATTTACGCTCGGTACTGGCAGTCATTTTTCTCGGCGATCAGGCATTGCCATAGGTTTCGAACAGCACGCTCGACAGCGCATCCTTGGCCGATGTCCCCGACCAGACGACGAACTGGAACGCCTGGAAGTAGCATTCGCATGCCTCCAATGCCGAGGACAACAGCACTTCCACCTGCTGGCTCGATGGCTCGACACCGCCGGCAAGCAGCAGCGACTGGCGGAACATGATCGCGCCTTCCTGCTCCCAAAGGTCGAAATGACCGAACAGCATCTGCTCGTTGATCAGCGACAGCAGCCGCATCACCTCGAGTGTGCGGCTCTCGGGAACCTTGATGTCGAAAGCACAAGCGAGATGAAGCGCCTCGAAATCCTCCATCCAGGAAAAGGACACATGATAGTCGGTCCAGGTTCCGGTCACCGAGATCGAGATTTCGTCGTCTCCGGCCCGCTCGAAGGACCAGTCATTGTTGTGCGCCACCTGCTCGATCACATCGACCGGATGGATTTCGCGGGAGAATTCGAGTTCGAGAAGTTCCATGGAATGCTTCCTGTCGTTCTGGGAGCGCCACCGCACGCTCCGCGGGGGAGGCACGCACAACGAACAATTGTTCAAGAACTCGGACGGCCTGGACTGCTCGACGCAACACCCCATGACCGGACCCCACCGCCCGGCGCATGACCCCGTTCCGAATCATGCAGCAAATTCAGTCTATTGATCGGGAGTCGCGTGACCAGCCCAATTTTTTGGGGCGGGCCATTCGCATGTGGAAAGCGGAGTCACAAAGAGTCACACGCCACCGTTAAGCGATTCACGACAAAGCGCTTTTTCAGACGGCGGGTTGTGGAAAGATTTAACGAATTATTTTTTTGCGCGTGGCTTCGCGGTGGCGGCAGAAGCCGGCTTTTCGGTCTTGGCCGCGACGGAACCACCAAGCTGCGCTTCCAGCGCTTCGATGCGCGCCGTCAGCCTGGCGTTTTCCTCACGCGCCTTGGCTGCCATCTCGCGCACCGCCTCGAATTCCTCGCGCTGCACGATCTCCATGGAATTCAGCAACCGCTCGGCCTGCGCCCGGAAGGCGGTTTCCACCTCACGGCGCACGCCCTGGGCGGCTCCGGCTGCGTCGGTCACCAGCTTGGCGAATTCATCGAGGATGCGGTTCGGTCCGGTCGACATGGCAAAACCCCTGTTGGTTGATTTGACCTAATGAGCCCCATGCCAGAATGCAAGGTTGCTCCGCCTTGACCGCGCCAAAAGCCTGTCCCATGGTCCGCGCCGCAAAGCATGATCCCGCGAAGTTGCAGACTTTTCGGGTAGGATCATGCGGCAAAACAAAGAGATAGAGCGGAACGGCGATACAACGTCGCATTCCGCTTTGACGCGATCCGCATGGGAGATTTCCTTGAGCGACCTGCTGCCGCTGGCTGCCCTTTCTTTTCCGAACATCGATCCGGTCATCTTTCAGATCGGCCCGTTCTTCGGCTTCGGACCCTTGAAAGTGCATTGGTACGGCGTCGCCTATGTCGTCGGCATCCTGTTTGCCTGGTGGTATGCCAAGCGCCTCATCACCAACACCAGGCTGTGGCCGGATGGTAAGCTGCCGATGAAGCCCATCGACATCGACGACTTCGTCGTCTGGGCCGCAGTCGGCATCGTCGCCGGCGGCCGGCTCGGCTATGTGCTCTTTTACAATTTCCCGCGCTACTTCAACAATCCGATCGAGATCTTCTATCTCCAGGATGGCGGCATGTCCTTCCACGGCGGTATCACCGGCACCATCCTGGCAATGTATTTCTTCGCCCGCTCGCGCGGCATCCATGTCTGGTCGCTGTTCGACGTGGTGGCGGCAGGCGTGCCTGTCGGCCTCGGGCTCGGCCGGCTTGCCAATTTCATCAACTCCGAGCTTTGGGGACGGCTGACCACGGTACCCTGGGCGGTCGAGTTTCCGAACGGCGGCCCCTTCGCCCGCCATCCCAGCCAGATCTACGAGGCACTGCTCGAAGGCCTCGTACTCTTTCTGGTGCTGCGTTTCCTCACCCATTCGCGGCTGAAACTCATGACGCCGCGCTTCGTCTCGGGTGCCTTCGTCGCCGGTTATGGCCTGTCGCGGATATTCGTGGAATTCTTCCGCGAGCCCGACCAGCAGCTTGGCTATCTGTTCGGCGGCTGGCTGACCATGGGCATGGTGCTGTCAGCACCGATGGTTCTCATCGGCATCTGGTGCATGGCAACGGCCAGACCCGTCACCCACGCACAGCCGGCATGAGCGGGCTGAAGCGCCGCATCATCGAGTTGATCACGACGGTCGGGCCCATCCCTGCCAGCGAATACATGGCGCTTTGTCTGTTCGATCCAGAGGCGGGTTATTATACGACGCGCGAACCTTTCGGCGCCGGCGGCGACTTCATCACCGCACCGGAGGTCAGCCAGATGTTCGGTGAACTGGTGGCAGTCTGGCTCTATGAGGCCTGGCGTACGATCGGCTCGCCGACGCCTGTCTCCCTGGCCGAAATCGGACCGGGTCGCGGCACCTTGATGCGTGACATGCTGCGCACCCTGCACCGCCTCGACCCGGTATTTGCCACGGGCACCTCCATCGCGCTCATCGAGACCAGCCCACGCTTGCGCGAGGTCCAGAAGAATACGCTGGCTGGCATTGCTATCGATGTTGCATGGCACGAAACGGCTGCGACCTTGCTCGATCAACCGATCTTGATCGTCGGCAACGAATTGTTCGATGCCGTTCCGATCCGGCAATTCGTACGGACCGCCGATGGCTGGCGCGAACGCATGGTTGGACTGAATGCCAATGGTGAACTCGCCTTTTTTGCCGGTGCGGCCTCCCTTGATCCCGCGCTGCTGCCGGCCGATGCAGAGGTGCACCCAACGGTGCCATAGTCGAACTCGCCCCGGCACGTTCAGCCTTGATGCAGACGATCGCCGAGCACATAGCAACGCGGGGCGGTGTTGGCCTGTTCTTCGACTACGGTCATCTGCAGCCAGGTGTTGGCGACACCTTGCAGGCCTTGCGCAACCACCAGTACGAGGATGTGCTTGCCAGCCCCGGTGAAGCCGATCTCACCGCGCATGTTGATTTCGCTGCCCTTGCGGCTTCGACCCGCACCGCCGGCCTGCGCGCCGATACCACGACACAGGGCTCGTTCCTGCTTGCCATGGGGCTACTCGAACGCGCCGGTCGCCTCGGCGCCGACGCTGACGAGGCCACGCGCGCGCGCCTGACCGGCGAAGTCGAACGCCTTGCTGGACCACAGGCGATGGGCGAACTGTTCAAGGTACTGGCCATCGCCCCTGAGCAGATCGTGCTGCCGGTGTTCCGCGACCGCGTCGGCTAAGAGGCATGGGCAAGATGCAAACGATGCAGGAAGCCGAACTCGACGCGTTGAAAGCGATCATCATTGGCAGGTTTCCCGACCTGACCGGGTCGCGCTTCAGCCTGCTCACCCAGGGTTGGGATTCAATCGCGGTCGATGTCGACGACCGGCTGATCTTCAAATTCCCGCGCAACGAGATCGCGGAAAAGTCGCTGATCAGGGAAATCAGCCTCCTCAATGTGATCCGTCCCGCCGTTGCCATGCCGGTTCCCGATATCCGGCTGATAGAGGCTTCGCGGATATTCTCGCGCCATCAGAAGTTGAAAGGCAGCTATCTGGAGACACCTCACTACGAGCGTCTGCCAGAGGAAGCGCGCGAGAACCTGGCGCTGTGTCTCGCGCGTTTCTACGTCGACCTGCACGGCCTCGACAGGGATACGATGCGAGCCGCCGGCGCCAGCCCGGTCGAAGCCTGGGCGAAACCAGACGAAGTCCGCGAAAAGGCGCTGCCGCTTCTTTCGGGTGACCTGAAAACGCAGGCCGAACGGATCATCGCATCCTGGGCCGATCTGCCGCCTGATCCTTACGGCGAGACCTATGGCTTCTTCGACGGCCATGGCTGGAACATGGCTTTCGATCACGAGAGCAGCCGCCTCAGCGGCATCTACGATTTTGCCGATTCCGGTTTCGGACCACTGCACCGTGATTTCATCTATTCGAACTTCATCGCCACCGACCTGACCGAACGCATCATTTCCAACTACGAAGCGCTTTCAGGTTGCCCACTCGAGCGAACGCGTGTCGAGGTCCTGACCGGCGCGCATCGTTTGTGGGAGCTGGCGGAGGCTGTGGACGACGCACCAAGGGTCCCCTTCATGATCGATCATTTCGCGTATTGGGTGGCCGCCTTGCGTTGACCTGTTCGACAACCATGCCTGCAAGCACGATTGACTTCGGCCCCCGCCCTGTCCCACTGTCCGCGCTTCGAACCGTCGGCGTGGCGCCTGGACGAATCCTGACCTGACGAAGACAAGACAGACATGCTGAACGAAACGAAGCCGGAGCCGATCCGGTCTCCGATGCTCGAAAAGGCTGCGGCGCAAGGCATTCGCCATGGCTATTTCACCCGCATCGGAGGTGTCTCAAACGGTATCTATAGAGGTCTCAACATCGGCGCGGGCTCGCAGGACGACCCCGAGCTGGTGCGTGAGAATCGTCGGCGTGTCGCCGACTGGATGGGCGTGCCCGCCACGCACCTCCTGAGCGCCCACCAGATCCATTCGCCCGACGTCGTCGTCGCGCGCGAGCCGTTCGATGGAGAGCGGCCCAAGGTCGACGCCATCGTTACCGACCGGCCCGGCATCGCCATTGCTGCCACGACCGCCGATTGCGGACCGGTGCTGTTCGCCGATTCCAGCGCCCGCGTCGTCGGCGCTGCCCATGCCGGCTGGAAAGGCGCCTTCACGGGCGTTCTCGAAAACACCATCGCTGCCATGGAAGGCCTGGGCGCCAGGCGCGAAAACATCGTCGCCGTGCTCGGTCCATCGATCAGCCCGCGCAATTATGAGGTCGGGCCGGAGTTCGTTGCCCGCTTCGTCGAGGCGGATGCCGGCAACGAGCGTTATTTCATGCCGTCGGGCAAAGCCGGTCACGCCATGTTCGACCTCAACCGTTATACGATCGACCGGCTGAGACAGGCTGGCGTGATCGCCGACGCACTCGACCGCTGCACCTATGCGGAAGAAGATCTTTTCTTTTCCTATCGCCGCACCGTCCACCGCAACGAGGCGGATTACGGACGCCAGCTGTCGGCGATCGTGCTGGAGGACAATGGCTGATGGCGCTGCATTTCGAACGCTCCGAATTCGACGCCCGCCGCGACAGGTTGATGATCGAGATGGCCGAGAAGAAACTCGACGCCATCCTGCTGTTCGCGCAGGAAAGCATGTACTGGCTGACCGGCTATGACACGTTCGGCTTCTGCTTCTTCCAGTGCCTGGTGGTGAAGGCCGACGGCTCCATGGTGTTGCTGACCCGCTCAGCCGACCTGCGGCAGGCCCGTCATACCTCGACCATCGACAACATCGTTGTCTGGATGGACCGCGCCGACGCCAATCCGGCAATCGACCTGCGCAACCTTCTGAACGATCTCGACCTGCTCGGCGCACGCATCGGCGTTGAATACGACACCCACGGCCTCACCGCCTACAACGGCCGCAGGCTGGATGAGCAATTGCAGACCTTCGGCCAGATCGCCGATGCTTCCGGCATTGTCGGCCGGCTGCGCCTGTTCAAAAGCCCCGCGGAGATCGCCAAGGCCGAAAAGGCTGCTGCATTGAGCGATGACGCCCTGGACGCGGCCTTGCCGCTGATCAAGCAGGGCGGTGATGAGGCTCAGATCCTGGCTGCCATGCAGGGAGCGGTCTTTTCCGGTGGCGGCGACTATCCCGCCAACGAATTCATCATCGGCTCCGGCGCCGATGCGCTTCTGTGCCGCTACAAGGCGGGCCGCCGCAAGCTCACCAAGAATGACCAGCTCACGCTGGAATGGGCCGGTGTCTTTCATCACTACCATGCGCCGATGATGCGCACGGCCCTTACCGGCAAGGTCTCCAAGCGCCATCAGGAACTGTTCGATGCCTCCCGCGCCGCCCTGCTGGCGGTCGAAAAGGCGATGACGCCCGGCAACAGCTTCGGTGATGTCTTCGACGCTCATGCCCGTACCCTGGAAACGCACGGATTGACCCGTCACAGGCTCAATGCCTGCGGCTATTCGGTCGGTGCCCGCTTCACGCCGTCCTGGATGGACATGCCGATGTTCTACCAGGGCAATCCCGAGCCGATCGCTCCCAACATGACCTTGTTCGCGCACATGATCATCATGGATTCCGAAACGGAGACCGCGATGACGCTTGGCCGCACCTATCTCACCACCGAATCGCAGCCGAAGCCGCTCTCGCGCCATGATCTCGACTTGATCGTGCGCTGAATCGATGCCGGGAAGGGCATTTGTTCGTCGCCGAGGAGTTCGTCAGTCGATGAGGCGATCATGCCTGACCATCGCGCCATTGCTTGTTGCCGTGGCGCTGTCGGCTTGCAACAGGGCCAGTGACGCCCTGCAGCCGGCTCCCACCGCGCAAGCGACGGCGCAACCCGCACCGGGCTCGCCTGCTGCTGCCCCCGCACAGGCTGGAGCGCCCGCGAACCCGATGACCGGGGCGGCAGTGCCCGCCGCTGCCGGCATCACCACCCCTGCACCGACGCCAGCGCAGGCTGCCGCCATCCTCGGCAAGGCCCGATTGCAGATTGCCCCGATCGTCGGAACCTCGGTAGAGGCGGCCACGCCCCTCACCCAGCGCCTCGCCGCACGCGCCAAGGAAAGCGGCATCACGCTCGCCGGCAGCGCCGGCCAAGGTGCCACCCACGTGCTGAAGGGCTATTTCTCGACCATTTCCGAGGGCAAGGACACCACCGTCATCTACGTCTGGGACGTCTATGACCCGGCGGGCACCCGTCTGCACCGCATCAACGGCCAGCAGAAAGCACCGACCGTCAGCGGCGCCGAAGGCTGGGCGGCTGTACCGCCTGCAACCATGCAGGCAATTGCCGACCAGACCATCACCCAGCTGACCAACTGGCTGGCCGGCCGTCCCGCTGGCTGATTCTGGAGCATCTCCGTTTTTCTCGGAACGTGGAAACGCTGCAACTTCTTGTCGACGCAATTCCAGACGCAAACCGCTACGCACTTTGCTGGAATTGCACTGGGAATCTAGCCGGCTAGCGCGCAGAAGACCTTTCCCTTGGGTTAAACCTTTGTTGGGATTCCACTGCGGAATCGTCAATACGGTGCTTGCAATACCGGCAAGGCTGGTTAAAAGCCCCCATAAACTCCACCACCAGGTACGGTGCATGAAACTCTTCGCGGGCAATTCCAACAGGGTGCTGGCCGAAGCGGTCGCCCGCTATCTCAACATCCCGTTGGGCAAGGCTAGTGTCCGGCGCTTCGCCGACCAGGAGATCTTTGTAGAGATCCAGGAAAATGTGCGCGGCGAGGATGTCTTCATCCTGCAGTCGACTTCCTACCCGACCAACGATCATCTGATGGAACTGCTCATCATGATCGATGCCTTCATGCGCTCGTCTGCCAGGCGCATCACGGCGGTCATCCCCTATTTCGGCTATGCCCGCCAGGATCGCCGCGCCTCCGGCCGGACGCCGATCTCGGCCAAGCTGGTCGCCAACATGATCGCCCGCGCCGGTGCTGATCGCGTGCTCACGCTCGACCTGCATGCCGGCCAGATCCAGGGTTTCTTCGATATCCCGACCGACAACCTTTTCGCAGTGCCGGTGATGGCGCGCGACGTGAAGGCCAAATACAAGCAACTCGGCAACGTCATGGTCGTTTCGCCGGACGTTGGCGGCGTGGTGCGCGCCCGTGCGCTGGCCAAGCGCATCGACGCCCAGCTCGCCATCGTCGACAAGCGCCGCGAACGGCCGGGTGAATCGGAAGTGATGAACGTTATCGGCGACGTACGCGGCAAGGATTGCCTGCTGATCGACGATATCGTCGATTCTGGCGGCACGCTGTGTAATGCGGCCGATGCACTTCTGGCCAACGGCGCTACCAGTGTTACGGCATACATCACCCACGGCGTGCTTTCGGGCGGCGCGGTGGCCCGCATCACCGGCTCCAAGCTACAGGAACTGGTCATCACCGATTCGATCCAGCCGACCCAGGCGGTCATCGACGCGCACAATGTCCGCGTCATCTCGATCGGCGACCTGATGGGTGAGGCCATCTCGCGCACCGCCACGGAAGAGTCGGTTTCGAGCCTGTTCGACTAGACCTATCTGGTTGGTCCCGAAGCGACGCTTGGCTTGTCCGACGTTCTGTTTATCGCAGAAGCCCGTCGAGCACCGGCAGGCTGATCAGCGCCGAAAGCGCGATCAGGCCGAAACACAGCCTGCGGAAGGTCTGTTCGCTGGCAATGCCGAACATGTGCGCTCCGAGCCACAACCCCAGGCCGTAGGCTGGCGCGGAAACGACAGCCAACGCCACGATTGGTGCAGTGATCAGACCACCCCAGAGATAGCTGACAGCCGTGATCGCCGAAGAAACGGCGAAATAGAGAATGATGTTGGCCCGGACCGTGTTGCCGGCAAAGCCGCCGCCCAGCCAATAGGCCACGACCGGCGGCCCGCCGACCTGTGCCGCACCCGAGAAGATGCCCGAAATCGCCCCGACCGCGATGGTGAGATAGGCTTTGGGGCGACCGTGGTACCGCCAGCCCGACATCAGGAGCAGCAGAAGCGCAACGACGACGACGATGATCGACCAGCGGATGGTCAACGGGTCGAGATGCGCCAGTGCATAGGTGCCGAGCGGCACGCCGACCACCGCACCGACCGCCATGACAAGGACATTGGTCTTGTCGGCCAGCCGCCACGCTCCGGGGACGAAACCCGCGGCCATCACACCGTCCACCACCAGCAGCAGCGGCGCCGCGACCTTGGGACCGACCACCGAACTGGCCAGCGGCACGAAGATGAGCGCCGCGCCGAAACCCGAAAAGCCACGCGCCAGCCCTGCGATCAAGGCAATCGCAACAATGGCGAACAGAGCCTGGCTGGAAGTGTCAGCGAGTAGAAAATGGGGCATTTTCAAGCGAAAGTACGAAGACAGTTGCCTGATCTACGTACCCTCCCTTTTCGCTACCGGATAGGGCCCAGGACATTGCAGCCTATGGCGCACCGCAACCGACACCATCTGATGGTGACTGCTCACCCTCACCCGACCTCGCGTGCGCCCCTTAGATAACCACGCGGCGAGAGACCCAGCATGCGCTTGAACATGGTGGTGAAGGCCGGCACGCTGTCATAGCCGAGATCGAGCGCAACGCGCGTCACCGGCTCGCCGTCGGTGAGCCGCGGCAGGGCGGCGAGCAGCAACGCCTGCTGGCGCCAGGTCGACAACGACAACCCTGTCTCCCGGTGGAACACGCGGGTGAAAGTGCGCCGGCTCATGCCGACGGTCTCGGCCCAGTCATCGATGATGGCATGCGGCGAAGGTTCGGCGACAAAGCGCCGGCACAGTGCCGCAATGCGTGGATCATGCGGGAACGGCAGACCGAGCGGCCGTTCTTCCATGGCCGGGATCTCGTGCAGAAGCAGCGCCATCAAGAGAGCCGCTCGCTCGCTCGGCGGTTCGTCCGTCGGCAAGGTCACGGCTTCGATGATCAGGCTTCGCATCAGGTCGCTGACCCCGACGACGCGCAGGTTCGTCGGCAGGCCGGCGACCGAGTCGGGCGCGACATAGACCGAGCGCATCGAGACGTTGCCCTGCATCTCCACCGCGTGCTTGATGCCGGCCGGGATCCACATGGCATGGTCAGGCGGAACCATCCAGCGACCGAAATGCGTTTTCACCAGCACCACCCCGGTCAGGGCATGCAGCAGTTGGCTGCGGTTATGACGATGGTCGGGGACGGTGTAGCCGTCCGGATACTCCGACGGCAGCGCGACGACGAGATCCCTCGCACGATCCAGCCATTCGAGCCGTTCACGGTGACGACGATGCAGATCGGTGACCGGAGCCTCAAGGTAAGAAACACTTGTTGGCATGGTTTGGCCCACTTGCGTAATAAATGGACCAAACCACGAAAGAAGCAGCGCCACAACAGGATTATAAGCGCCGGCGCGGCGGCAAACTGCCGTCCGCGACAAGGGTGCGGCTCGATTCAAGCCAGGACGCGCCTGAAATGGTCAGCTTTCGGAGTCGCAAGGCGACGCGTGCATTCGAACACGAGAGCACGGAAGCTGCCATTCGCAGGCCAGCCTCGCTCGAATATCAGCGCACCGTAGCAAGGAGCATGATCTTGACCGATACCGCAGCGACAGCCGGTCGCGCGACAAGCGCGGCGACTACCACAGCTTTCACCGTCATCCTGGCGGTAAGCTTCGGCCATTTCATCAACGACATTATGCAGTCGCTGCTTTCGGCCATTTATCCGCTCCTCAAGGACAATTACAGCCTCGATTTCTGGCAGATCGGCCTTTTGACCTTCACCTTCCAGGTCACCGCCTCGCTGTTGCAGCCGGTGGTCGGCATCATCACCGACAAGCGGCCGATGCCGTTCTCCCTGCCCTGGGGCATGGCTTCCTCGCTGGTCGGCCTGATCATCCTCGCCTATGCCGGCCACTACTGGCTGCTTCTGCTCGGCGCCTCGCTGATCGGCATTGGCTCGTCGATCTTCCACCCGGAATCCTCGCGCATCGCCAGGCTGGCGTCCGGTGGCAAGCATGGCCTCGCCCAGTCGCTGTTCCAGGTGGGTGGCAATTTCGGCCAGGCAATGGGCCCGCTTGCCGCGGCCTTCATCGTCGTGCCGTTCGGCCAGACCAGCATCTCCTGGTTTGCCATCGGCTCGCTGATCGGCATCATCGTGCTCTGGCAGGTCGGCAACTGGTATATCCGCTACCGCAAGGCAACCGGCAACCGGCCAGCGGCTGTTCACGTCTCTCCCTTCTCGCGTGGCCGGGTGACGTGGTCGCTGGTGATCCTGACGGTGCTGGTGCTCTCCAAGAACGCCTACATCGCCAGCCTGTCCAGCTACTACACCTTCTACACCATAGAGAAGTTCGGCGTTTCCGTGCAGATGTCGCAGGTGCTGCTGTTCGCCTTCCTCGGCTCGTCCGCGCTCGGCATCCTGCTCGGTGGACCGTTCGGTGACCGTTACGGCCAGAAGGCGATGATCTGGTTTTCGATCGTCGGCGTGCTGCCGTTCACGCTGATCCTGCCCTACGCCAACCTGGAGTGGACGGTGATCCTCACCATCCTGATCGGCCTGATCCTGTCGTCGGCCTTCTCCAACATTGTCGTGTTCGCGCAGGAGCTGGTCCCGGGCCGTGTCGGCATGATCGCCGGCATCTTCTTCGGCTTCGCCTTCGGCATGGGTGGCATCGCCGCTGCCATCCTCGGCGTGGTGGCGGATGCCAAGGGCATCGACTTCGTCTACCAGATCTGCTCGTACCTGCCCCTGCTCGGCCTGCTCACGATCTTCCTGCCCAACATGAAGGAAGCCAAGAAGGCAGCCAAGGCGGCATAAGCCAGCAGAAAAAGCAGGAAGGCGGCCAAGCTTGCGCGTTTGGCCGCCTTCCGCTATAGAGCCGCCACCCGCGTAGACACCCTTGGAGGCAACGCGGACGAGGGCCGCGGATTTCGCGGCTTTCGACATTTTCGGAACCCGGCTTGCCGGAGACCGGGAATGCTCCAGCAACGCGAAAGGAAATACCATGAGCCACGATACTTACGAGCTCAAGGCCGAGTCGCGCGAACAGGTCGGTAAGGGGTCCGCCCGTGCAGTTCGCCGCGAAGGCAAAGTGCCTGCTGTTATCTATGGCGACAAGCAGCCCCCTCTGGCTATCGCCCTGTCCTACAAGGACATCTTCTACAAGATCCATGGCGGTGGTTTCCTGACCACGGTCGCCACGATCGACGTCGACGGCAAGAAGATTCAGGTCCTGCCGAAGGACTATCAGCTTGATCCGGTCAAGGACTTCCCGATGCATGTCGACTTCCTGCGAGTCGGCAAGAACACCGAAGTCAACGTCGAGGTTCCGGTTCACTTCATCAATGAAGAGAAGTCGCCTGGCATCAAGCGCGGCGGCGTGCTCAACATCGTTCGCCACGAGGTGGAATTCCACTGCCCGGCCAACGCGATCCCGGAATTCATCGAGGTCGACCTGACTGGTGCCGACATCGGCGACTCGATCCACATTTCGGCGGTCAAGCTGCCGGCTGGCGTCAAGCCGGTCATTTCAGACCGCGACTTCACCATTGCTACCATCGCCGGCTCGGCCGCGATGAAGCCGGAGACCGAGGAAGCGGAAGCTGCCCCGGCCGCTGCGGAAGCCGGCGAAGAGAAGTAATTTTCGCAGCCCGGGAGGGCCGTCACCATGCTTCTGTTTGCTGGTCTCGGCAATCCCGGCGCGAAATATGCCAACAACCGGCACAATGTCGGTTTCATGGCGGCGGACGCTATCGCCCGCCGCCATTCCTTTTCGCCCTGGTCGAAGAAATTCCAGGCCGAGATCGCCGAAGGCAGGATCGGCGGTGAAAAGATCCTGCTCATCAAGCCGCAGACCTTCATGAATCTGTCCGGCCAGGCGGTCGGCGAAGCGCTGCGCTTCTACAAGCTCGACGCCACGGCTGTGACCGTATTCTACGACGAGATCGAACTTCCCGCCGGCAAGATACGGGTCAAGATCGGCGGCGGCTCCGCCGGCCATAACGGCATCCGCTCGCTCGACCAGCATATCGGCAACAACTATCGCCGCGTACGCATCGGCGTCGGCCATCCCGGCGCCAAGGAAATGGTGCACGGTCACGTGCTCGGCGACTTCTCGAAGGCCGACCAGGAGTGGCTGGACGTGCTGCTCGACAGCATGGCCGACAGCGCCGACCTGATCGCCCGGGGCGACGACAATTCCTTCATGAACCGAGTGACGCTGGCCCTGCGCGACAAGTTGCAGCCGACGGGCCCGGACGACACACCTCCGGCCAAGGCGCCTAAACAGGCGGCCGCACCCAAGGCACAGAGCCACATCCGCCAGGCAAGGTCACAACAGCCTGCCGTGAAGGTCCCTGAGAACGGGCCGATGGCTGCAATGCTGAAGAAGCTGCTCGGCAACAAGGATTGAACACCGGCCGAGACATTGGAGCGCTGCGCATCCCTTTCGGAAGGGCAAGGTCGCTCCAAAACTTTGCATCTACGCGTTAGCCGCGCTTCATGCGATGAAGGGAACGCAATGTTCGCTCCGACGCAACCGGCGAGGCGCCTGCCATGCAAACCCGAACCGCATCCTGTTCCTGCGAGCAGCTGAGCATCGAGGTCAACAATCCGCCGCTCGGCGCCGGTATCTGCCATTGCTTCGCCTGCCAGCGCCGCACCGGCAGCGTCTTCGCGGCGCTTGCCGCCTTTGCTCCGCCCTACAAGGCAACCGGCACTGCCACCGAATACCTGCGCATCGGCGACAGGGGCTCGCGCTATCTCTTCAGGTTCTGCCCTGTCTGCGGCACCAGCCTGTTCCACACCGAGGAAGGCGCCGAGGCGATGTACGTGGCCGTTGCGGTCGGTTGTTTCGCCGATCCGGACTTCCCGCCTCCGGAAGACTCTGTCTACGACTGCCGGCGCCATTCATGGGTGGTCCTGCCCGAGGGAACCAAGGCCTACGACAAGAATCCCGACTGACGGCGGCAGCAATGTCGCTTGCGACGCCGAAAGACTTGACGATCCAAGGCCCTTTCGCCCATAGCCCTGAACAAAATTCGAACTCCCGATAGGACCACATCATCATGGGTTTCAAATGCGGCATCGTTGGGCTGCCCAACGTCGGCAAGTCCACGCTGTTCAACGCGCTGACGCGCACCGCGGCGGCCCAGGCGGCCAACTATCCTTTCTGCACCATCGAGCCGAACACCGGCGAGGTGGCGGTGCCGGATCCGCGCCTGAAGAAGATCGCCGAAATCGCCAAGTCGAAGGAGATCATCCCGACCCGCATCTCCTTCGTCGACATCGCCGGCCTGGTGCGCGGCGCTTCGAAGGGTGAAGGACTCGGCAACCAGTTCCTCGCCAACATCCGCGAGGTCGATGCCATCGTGCACGTGCTGCGCTGCTTCGAGGATGACGACATCACGCACGTCGAGGGCCGCATCAACCCGGTGGCGGATGCCGACACGGTCGAGACCGAACTGATGCTCTCCGATCTCGAGAGCCTCGAACGGCGCATCGTCAACGTGCGCAAGCGTGCCCAGGCCAAGGACAAGGAATCCATGACCGTCCTGCCGGTGATGGAACAGGCGCTGGCGCTGCTGCAGGACGGCAAGCCCTGCCGCGTCCTGCTGAAGGACATCGCAGCCGAGGACCTGAAGATCCTGCAGGATCTCAACCTGCTCACCGCCCATCCCGTTCTCTACGTCTGCAACGTCGCCGAGGCCGAGGCCGCAACCGGCAACGAGCACACCAAGGCGGTCGAAGCGATGGCAGCGGCGCAAGGCGCCTCCACCGTCATCATCTCGGCAGCCATCGAAGCCGAGGTTGCCCAGCTCCCGGACGGCGAGCAGAAGGAATTCCTGGAGGCGATGGGCCTGCATGAACCAGGCCTCGACCGACTGATCCGCGCCGGCTACGAGCTTTTGCACCTGATCACCTATTTCACCGCAGGCCCCAAGGAGACGCGCGCCTGGACGATCGAGCGTGGCACCAAGGCACCGGGTGCTGCCGGCGTCATCCACACCGATTTCGAACGCGGTTTCATCCGCGCCCAGACCATCGCCTATGACGATTTCGTGTCGCTGGGCGGTGAAGTGGCGGCCAAGGAAGCCGGCAAGGCGCGCGACGAAGGCAAGGAGTATGTCGTGCAGGACGGCGACGTCATGCTGTTTAAGTTCAACACCTGACCGTTCGCATCGCAAGAGCCCCAGAGCATTTTGTAGCCATGTGGAATCACTAGGCGTTACAAAATGCGGCGAAAACAAAAACTTAGAGCGTTTCCGCGTTTCCGTAAAAAACGGAAACGCTCCGAGGGCAAAGGCAATAGGTGAGCTATGGTTTCGGCAGCAACCCGACATCTGCGCATCCTGCAACCGGCCCCCGACGTGTACGCCTTTTACGACGGCCGCATCGAAAACCAGCGATTTGCCGACCACCCGAACTGGGTGGACGACGGAGCGCTCTCGCTCGGCATCGCCAGCTATGCACTGGTCAGCGGTGACGAAGCTCTGGTCTACGATACGCATGTCTCGCTTGACCATGCGGCATTGATCCGGTCCACCCTTCAAGCCAAGGGGGTGAAAAGGTTCACGGTCGTGCTCAGCCACTGGCATCTCGATCATGTTGCCGGCACCGGCGTTTTTGCCGACTGCGCCATCATCGCCAATTGGCGCACCGCAGCTCATCTTGAGCGACAGAAGGCCGACATCGAGGCCGGGACGCTCGAAGGCCCGCCGGCGATTTCACCGCTGGTGCTCCCGACCATCCTGTTCGAAGGCGAAATGACACTCGTGATCGGCAGGCACCAAGTCAGGCTGATCGAGCTCAACATCCACAGCGATGACGCGACGGTGCTGTGGCTGCCGGAGACGCGGTTGTTGTTCGCTGGCGACACGCTTGAAGACACCGTCACCTATGTCGGCGAACCTCAGCATTTCGCGCAACATCTTGTCGATCTGGAGCGGCTTCGTTCGCTACATCCCGCAGCGATACTGCCCAATCACGGCGCTCCCGAAATGATCGCCGGTGGCGGCTATCGGAACACGTTGATCGATGCCACGGCTGCCTACATCAAAGGCCTTTTGCGCTGCGTCGAGGACCCCCGCCTACGTTCGCAGGGCCTGCGCGAATTCATCGCGCCGGAACTGGAAGCGGGCTGGGTTCACTATTTCGAGCCCTATGAAGCCGTCCATGAAAGAAACGTCGCCACGACGCTGTCCTTCGCCGCGGCGCCGAGCGGCTCGTGACACACGCTGCGGGTCAAGAGCTCGAGAACATGAATACCATCCCCTTGCCGCTGCCATTCCCGGAACTCGTCATCGGGTATGGCGCACGGCAGCAGATGACCGGCCTGTCGGATGCCGGTGTCTTCAAACTGGATGCACCGGGCAAGTCCAGCCTGTTCCTGAAGATCGACGATGCCAACGGCTTCGCCGAAGTTCCGGCAGAGGCCGAACGCCTGCGCTGGCTTGCAGCTCAGGGGATATCTTGCCCCGAGGTCCTGGCCTTCGCGGTGCATGGCGGCCGTAACTGGCTGCTGATGAGCGCCCTGCCGGGCAAAGACCTGGAGTCTGCTGGCCCCCTGCCCGCCGAAACCACCATCGCGATGATAGCCGGCGCGCTGCGAACCCTGCATGCGCTGGATGTGCACTCCTGCCCGTTCGACCACAGGCTCGAACGGCGTATCGCCGATGCCAGGGCGCGTCTGGAGGCCGGGCTGATCGACGAAGAGGATTTCGACGGTGAGCGCCTCGGGCAGACAGCGCAGCAGGTCTTTGCCGATCTGGTCGCCCTCCGTCCGACGAGCGAGGACCTCGTCGTCACCCATGGCGATGCCTGCCTGCCGAACTTGATGGTCGATGGCGGCCGCTTCTCCGGTTTCATCGACTGCGGCCGGCTTGGCGTCGCCGACCGTTGCCAGGATCTCGCGCTTGTCTGCAGGAGCATCCGCGACGATTTCGGCGAGGAATGGATCGCGCCTTTCCTCGCCTTGTATGGAAAACCAGACGCCGATCCGGCGAAGCTTTCCTACTACCAGTTGCTCGACGAGTTTTTCTGACCCCATCGCCGGCAGTCGCCTTTGCGATCCCGGTCTTGGGAAGGATCGTCACATTTTCGCGCAGCGATCCTTCAGCTTACCAACCCTGTTCGGTCGGCAGGACGAACAGCTCCGCCACATCCATGCGTGCGGGCGACTTCAGTGCAAAAAGAATGGTATCCGCGATGTCCTCCCCTTCAAGGAAGGTCATCTTCGAAGCCAGGTCGTCCATCTGCCTGCGATAATTTGCATCGGTGATGTGATCGTAGAGTTCGGATTTTACCGCCCCTGGCTGGATGCAGGTGACGCGGATGTTGTGCTTGGGGCCGACCTCCATTCGAAGCCCGTCCGAAAACGCCGCAACGGCGGCTTTGGTGGCGCAGTAAACCGTGAGGCCGGTGAACACCTTGCGCCCGGCAATCGAGGACATATTGAAGATGTGGCCCGAGTGCTGAGCAATCATCTGCGGCAACACGGATGCAGTGGCATTGAGAACGCCTGAGACGTTCACATCCACCATGCGTTTCCATTCGTCCGTCTTCAGGCTGTCCACGTCGGAGAGCGGCATCAAGCCGGCGTTGTTGACGAGCACATCGAGACGACCGAACTGATTGATCAGAGCTCGCGCTGCCGTTTCGCAGGAACCGAGATCGGTGACATCCGCCTGCAAGGCGAGCGCCCTGCCGCCAGCCGCCTCGATCTCCGCGGCAAGCGCTTCGATCCTATCCTTGCGGCGAGCCGCCAGCCCCACGATCACTCCTTCCGCCGCCAGTCTTTTTGCCGTGGCTGCGCCTATCCCGCTCGATGCGCCGGTGACAAGCGCGACTTTGCCAACAATATTCATGGGTCTGCTCCATTCGTTGGTCCCGACTAGGGGACATCGGTTGAATGCAGAGACACCTAGACAAGGCGACGGTTTGCGGCGTTCGCGGGTTTGTCAAAACCATCGTGATTTTGCGCAGAATTTTCAGGCAAGGCGGTAGGCGCGTGGAGACATGCCCGTCTCGCGACGGAAAACCTGAGCGAAATGCCCGGGGCTCTCATAGCCGACAGCCATGCTGATTTCGATAATCGGGGCATCGCGCTCGCGCAGCATCTGCTTTGCGAGCGCGATCCTGCGTCGAATAAACCACCGCGACGGGCTGAACCCGGTCGTGTTGTGGAAAGCCCGGCTGAAGTGAAACCGGCTCATCCCGCAGAGATCCGCGAGACGGTCGAGATCGAACGGTTCGTCAAGATGCGCCTCCATATGATCGACCGCAGCACGGAGCCGCCAGGCAGGCAGTTGTGCAAGCGCGCGCAGCGGCTTCCCGGTCATATCCGAATATCCACGCAGAAGGTGGATGGCGAGACTCTGGGCCAGCCCTTGTACGAACAGTCCATTCGCGCGCGGCTGGATCCCAAGCTCATCGGCAAGGGCGGCCATGATGGCGGAAATCAGGCCGTCAGAACCGATCGAGATGTTGCGAAACCGGCATCTGACCGCCTTCAGACCCAGTGTGACCGCCGCCCTGTCGATGAGGCTCCGATCCAGATAGAGGTGCATCACCTCGAAGGGCGTCTCCTCGCGCGCCTGCCATCGCATCAGGTATGGAGTGTCGGTATGGGTGAGGAAAAAGGATCCGGCCTTCACAACTCCGCCATGCCATTCACCACCAGGGTCGCACTCCTCGAGCAAGGCTTCCCCGGAGACAATCCAAACCAGGAAAGGCTCTGCCACCGCTGGGACAAGAAGCTCGTCCTCCCGGAAACGGCGGCGAAAGATCTGCGCTTCCAACCCCATCCAAGCTTCGCCCGCGCTCTGGGCAATCTTGCGGCCGCTGATGTGGCTCTCAAGTGCAAGGCCCGAGGATCGCAAGTGGTGCACGTCCGACATGTCGCGATTTTGCACGCGTCTAGCTCCAAGTCCACTCGCCGCAGATCAGCCACCGTAGTTCGTCGTCACGAAGTCCACGTCCTTGTCCCCCCGGCCTGAAAGGTTGATGAGGATTCGCTCCGACGGTCGGCACCGTTCCGCCAGTTGCATCGCAAACGCGACCGCGTGCGCGCTCTCGAGCGCGGGAATGATGCCTTCAGCCCTGGATAATCGATAGAATGCCGAAACGGCCTGCATGTCGTCCACCGCGGTGAACGACACACGCCCCGCATCATGGAGCATGCATATCTCGGGGCCGACGCCCGGATAGACAAGCCCGGACGCGATTGAAGAAACCTTGGCGACGTTGCCCTCCGCGTCCTGAAGAACGATGCAGCGCGCACCATGCAGCGTTCCAGGTGTTCCGAAGCTCAATGTCGCGGCATGCTCGCCAGGCTCGGCTGATTTTCCCAATGGCTCGACGCCGTGCAACGACACACCCTTGTCGTCGAGAAAGCCGGCATAGATGCCCATCGCGTTCGACCCTCCAGCCACGCATGCCACGACATGGTTGGGTAGAGCTCCATTGTTCATCGCCAGGAACTGTTGCCGGGCCTCTTGTCCGACGACCGATTGAAAATCGCGGACAATCATTGGAAATGGATGCGGGCCGATCGCCGAGCCGATCGCATAAAGTGCCTGTCGATGCTGCCGCACGTAAGCATCGTAGGCGGAATCGCTCGCTTCCTTGAGAGCGGACTGCCCGCGTGTCGCGACAACAACAGTTGCCCCCAGAACCTTCATGCGGCTCACATTGGAGTGGGCTTTCTCGAAATCGACCTCTCCGATGTGGACCTCGCATTCCAGGCCGAAACAGGCTGCCGCCGTGGCAAGTGCGACCCCGTGCTGGCCGGCACCTGTCTCTGCAATCAGCTTGGTCTTGCCCATGTGGCGCGCCAGCAGGGCGAAACCGACGCAATGATTGAGCTTGTGGGCACCGGTGTGGTTCAGATCCTCGCGTTTGACGAACAGCGTCGCGCCGCCGATCTGGGCGGAAAGATTGGCGAGGCGGTGCACGGGCGTGGGACGGCCCTGGAAATGCGCGCGAGCGTCCTCGAGCTTGCGCTGAAAATCCTCGCTGCCCAAGGCGCGTCGGTATGTTTCAGCCAAGGCGACCAGTTCGGGCCGGAGCGCTTCGGGATAATGGATACCGCCATATCTGCCATAGTGGCCTTCGCTGTCCGGATGGGTTTTCAGATAAGTTTCCGAGACTTGGCGGGACATATGATCGACCTCCTGGAGTTGAGGTCCTACCGATAGGCCAAGCGAGGAATCGATTCTTGAACGGGATTTGCGTGCCTGGAGCATTTTGTAGCCGAGTGGAATCACTCGGCGTTACAAAAAAGCGGCGAAAACGAAACTTAGAGCGTTTCCGCGTTTCCTTGAAAAACGGAAACGCTCTAGTGACGGGAGATCCGGAGGTCGCGCGACAAGCGGCCGGGAGGAACTCCATAGACTTTCTTGAATTCGCGCGTGAGGTGCGCCTGATCACAGAAGCCGACTGACTGTGCTGCCTCGCACAATTCAGCACCTTCGCAGATCAGATCCCGCGCCCTCGCGATCCGCAACTGCCGGAGGTAGGTCTGCGGCGCAATACCCGTAGCCCGATGAAATGTCCGAATGAAATGGCTCTTGTGAAGCCCGACATGACGGGCGAGCAGGTCCGTGCTGACGGCGTGCATGTATCGTTCTTCGATAAAATCGCAGGCTGCCCGGACCGCGGTCATACTACGTTCGGGAAAGCTGACCGATTCGAACGAACAACTGCGCAACAAGGTGCCCAGCGCTGTCTCGACCTGGGTGATGCCCGATGTCGCCGACGACAGTACATCGATGAATGCCTCGGTTGCTGCGCATTTGCGCAGAACGTCGGTTTGAAACAAGGGAATAGAGGTCCTGCATCCTGCGCCGGACAGGCAATCAGCGACCAGGTGGCGCGACGGATAGAGAACCTCATATTGGACCGATTGATCCAGGCTGCCACCACCATGGACCTCGAATGGATTGAAGAAAAATACGTCGCCTGCCTGCGCCTTCTTGCTCCATCTCTTCGAATACAGCGAAGCGCTTCCGGCGATGACGACAACCACCGAGAATGTCTCGTGCATGTGCAGAGCGAAACGACGCGCAGAAGCGCGCGCGCGGAGAAGATCAGCCGACCCGAGAGCAAAGCTGCAGGTTTCGACAATGGTTCTGGCGCCGGACTGCACTTGAAACCGCGATCATGTCCCGGAGAGCAACGCGACGTTTATTCTACACCGATCACTCCGCGGCAAGTGCATCGCCTGCTCCGCGCCAGGAATCTGGCAATCTTTGAAGCTTGACGCGGCTCGACCCCGGGTCTATCGCGCCCTTGCACCGGCTGGATTTCTCCCCTCGGTGCCGTCATGAGCCTGTGCCCTTTGGGCCTCATATCGTTTCCAGCATGGGAGACCACGCGATGATCAAAGCCTTCGTCGTGGATAATGACCGCCTGCGTCCCGTTGAGGACATCGAGCAGAACCGGGACGCCATCGTCTGGGTCGACCTGCTCAATCCCACCAAGGAAGAAGAAGCCACGATCGAGGCGGTGTTCGGCATCGCCGTGCCGACGCGCGAGGAGATGGAGGAGATCGAGATATCCAGCCGCCTCTATGTCGAGGACGGCGGATATTTCATGACTGCCAACCTGCCATCGCAGACAGAAGGCGAGAAGCCGGAGATGTCGCCGGTCACCTTCGTGCTGGCGTCGAAACGACTGGTCACCGTGCGGTATCACGAACCGCGGGCTTTCAAGACATTTCCGTTGCGCGCCGAGAAAGTGGCCACCGGCTGCACCAGCGCCGACACCATCCTGCTCGGCCTGCTCGAAGCGATCGTCGATCGCCTCGCCGACATCCTGGAGAAAGCTGGCCGCGATATCGAGGCGATCTCACGCGACATCTTCGAAGCGACGGCGACCAAGGCCTCGCGCCGCGACCGCGATTTCCAGGAACTCCTGAAGAGCATCGGCCGCAAGGAGGATCTTGCCTCGAGCGTGCGCGACAGCCTGACCTCTCTGCAACGGGTGGCGGGTTTCCTCGCGCATGCTGCCACGCAGACCAAGATGGGCAAGGATACCCGCGCCCGCATCAAGACGCTGGCGCGGGATGTGCTGTCGCTGGCCGACCACGCCACGTTTCTGTCGCAGAAGATCAGCTTCCTGCTCGACGCCACGCTTGGCATGATCTCCATCGAACAGAACGCCATCATCAAGATCTTCTCGGTCGCGGCCGTCATCTTCCTGCCGCCGACGCTGGTGGCCTCCATCTACGGCATGAATTTCGAACTCATGCCGGAGCTGAAATGGGCGGTCGGCTATCCATTCGCGATCGGCCTCATGATCGTCTCCGCGATCCTGCCCTATCTCTACTTCCGCCGGCGCGGCTGGCTTTGACGATCTGAGACTTGCCGGGATCATGCCATCCACATGGCTTAAAGCACTGAACCAAGACCCGCATGATCTTGCGGGAGGACAGGGCAACGGTCACAATAATCGTACAAGCTTGAACGAGGTTGCGTGATGACCGGCAAGAAATGGGCCTATGAGGATTTCGAGGAAGGCGCCATCCTCGACCTCGGCACCAAGAAAGTGAAGGCAGCGGAGATCATCGAATTCGCTTCCGAATTCGACTTCCAGCCCATGCATCTCGACGAGGAAGCCGGCAAGGCCAGCCTTCTCGGCGGTCTCTCTGCTTCCGGCTGGCACACCTGCTGCATGTTCATGCGCATGCTGTGCGACGCCTTCCTGCTGGAATCCACCTCGCAGGGGGCGCCCGGCGTCGACCAGGTCAAATGGAAGAAGCCGGTGCTTGCCGGCGACACGCTGACCGGCCGCACCACGGTGCTTGCCAAGCGCCTGTCCAAGTCGAAGCCGAGGCTCGGTTTCGTCACCATGCGCGCCGAGTTGTTCAACCAGCGCAATGAGGCGGTTTTCGAACTGGAGAACACCGGCATGTTCCTGACCCGGGCCGGAGGCGAGGCATGACGCTCGACGAGTATTTCGGCATCGGCGTCACCGTCACGCTCGGCTCTCACACCTTCGAGCCGGAGGCGATCAAGGCCTTCGCCCGCAAGTTCGACCCGCAGGTCTTCCATGTCGACGAAGAGGCGGCCAGGAAGAGCCTGCTCGGCGGTTTGTGCGCTTCAGGCTGGCACACAGCCTCGACCTGGATGAAATACAATCTGAAGACGCCGAAGCGGCCCGATATCGCCTGGGATGGCCCTGGTCCGGAGCCGGAATACGGCCCCTCGCCGGGGTTCCGCAACCTCAAATGGCTGAAACCGGTATTCGCGGGCGAGACAGTCACCTTCACACGCACCGGCCTGGCTCACCGCGCACTGGCATCGCGGCCGGGCTGGCGGTTGCTGACCATTCTGTGCGAGGCCTTCGATTCCACCGGCGACAAGGTGATCGAGTTCGAAAGTTCCGTGCTGGTGAAGGCTGAATAAGCTTTTCAAAACCCGAGCATCGCCATCGCATCCTGACAGCAGGGTGTCAGCATGCCTGCGCTATTGGATCGGCCCTCGACAGGGAGCGAGGTTCGCCGTGGCGGCGGATCCGGTTTGGGGGATACGGCCGATGGATGCCAGCGCGTTGTGGCTCTACTTCGTTCTGCTGGTCGGCATCATTGTCGTGCCCGGCATGGACATGCTGTTCGTGTTGGCCAATGCGCTCACCGGGGGGCGGCAGGCAGGTGTTGCAGCAACCGCCGGCATCATGCTTGGCGGCATCTGTCACACCATCTTCGGCACGATCTTCGTGACCGGCCTGTCGACTTTGCTGCCGGTGGTGGCGCCAGCCATGATGGTGGCCGGCTCGCTCTACATGATGTGGATCGGCTTCACGCTATCCCGCAGCGCCATTGCCGTCGACAGGGTCGAGGCAGCAGCAGCCCGCCCTCTTGGCACGATCCTGGCGCAAGGCGTGCTTACCTGCGTGCTCAATCCCAAGGCCTGGCTGTTCGTGCTCGCCGTCTACCCGCAGTTCATGAAACCGATTTACGGCCCAATCTGGCTGCAGGCGCTGATCATGGGCACCATGACCATCACCGTGCAGATGGTCGTCTATGGCGGGCTGGCACTCGCCGCTTTGCGCGGCCGCGATGCATTGACCGAAAATCACGCGGCAACCGTTTGGATCGGCCGGGGCGCCGGTCTGCTCCTGATGGCCGTCGCTGCCTTCACCTTGTTCAGGGCGATCAAAGGGATGTGAGGTCCGCCTTCCAGAGCGAGACTGCGCCTGCCTGGAGACTCGACCTTCTCAATGCCCGTCAAAGGCGATCAGCGTGCGCACCGGCACGTCGAGTGCTTCGAGCTTCCTGCGCCCGCCAAGATCCGGCAAGTCGATGACAAAGCAGGCCGCCACGATATCGGCGCCGATCTGGCGCAGCAGCTTTACCGCCGCTTCTGCCGTGCCGCCTGTGGCGATCAGATCGTCGACCAGGATCACCTTCTCACCCGGGACTACACCGTCCTTGTGCATTTCCATCTCGTCGAGCCCGTATTCCAGGCTGTAAGCGACGCGCACGGTCTCATGCGGCAGCTTGCCCTTCTTGCGGATCGGCACGAAGCCGGCCGACAGCTGATGCGCGATGGCACCGCCCAGGATGAAGCCACGCGCTTCGATCCCGGCGATCTTTTCTATTTTCTGCCCGGCATAGGGATGCACCAGTTCATCGATGGCCCGGCGAAAGGCGCGCGCATTGCCAAGCAGCGTGGTGATGTCGCGAAACAGGACACCCGGTTTCGGATAATCCGGGATGGTGCGGATGGCGGAAAGCAGTGTCTCTTCGATCGATGACATCAAGAATCCATTCCCTGTTCCGCCCATCGATAGAGCAATTCCAGCAAAAGTGTGTAGCGGTTTTGCGTCGGAAACTGCGTAGAAACAAAAAGAGCATTTCCGCGGTTCCGTGAAAACGGAAACGCTCTAACGGCTGCGGCAGGCAAAGAAAAGCCGGAAGCCATCCTATCTGCGACTTCCGGCGTGTATGAGTGCAGGCCGCTACGCCGGCAATGTATCGGACTCCGCAACCCGCCCGTCGTCTGGCTCCGGCGCTGCCTTGAGCAGGACGGCGACGATCCCGGCGGCGATCATGAAGGCCCCGACCACCCAGAGCCCTGCCTTCGGATTGCCAGTCAGGTCGGTGAGCCAGCCGGTCACATAGGGTCCGACGAACCCGGCAAGGTTACCCAGCGAGTTGATGAGCGCTATGCCGCCGGCTGCCGCAGCCCCCGTCAGGAACCGTGTCGGCAATGCCCAGAAAGTCGGCAGCGCCGAACAGATGCCCATGGCGCAGATCGTCACCGCGATCATCGTGGTGAAAGGCGATTGCATGTAAAGCGCGACCGGAATGGCGAGACCGCCGACAATGGCTGGAATGGCCACGTGCCACACCCGCTCCCTTGTCCGGTCGCCGTGCCTGGCCCACAGATACATGGCAATCGCGCCGAAAGCGTAGGGGATAGCGACGATGAAACCCTGCTCGATGATCGAATACTCCGTGTTGAAGGCCTGCTTGAAGCCGGCGATGATCGTCGGCAGGAAGAAACCAACCGCGTAGAGCCCGTAGACGACGCCGAAATAGACGAAGGCCAGTGCCAGGATGCGAGGCTGTGTCAGCGCCTTTCTGAGCGGGTAGTGATAGCGCTGGCTTGTCTGGGCATGTTCGCTATCCATCTCGTTCTGCAGCCAGTTGCGCTCTTCCGCCGTCAGCCAGGCAGCGTCCTGCGGCTTGTCGGTGAGATAGAACCAGCACAGCACGCCGATCAGGATCGCCGGCAGGCCTTCGACCAGGAACATGAAGCGCCAGCCGTCCAGCCCGAACACCAATCCATGACCAGCCGAGATCAGCCATGCGGACAAAGGCGAGCCGATCACCGACGACACCGGTATCGCGATCATGAACAGTGCCACTGCACGCGCACGCTCGCGCTTGGGGAACCAGAACGTCAGATAAAGGATGATGCCGGGGAAGAAGCCGGCCTCGGCAATGCCGAGCAGGAAGCGCAGGCCATACATCGACAGCGCATTTGGCACGAAGGCCATCAGCGAGGCGACGATGCCCCAGCTCACCATGATGCGCGCGATCCAGCGCCGCGCCCCCACCTTGTGCAGGATAAGATTGCTGGGCACTTCAAGCAGCAGATAACCGATGAAGAAGATGCCTGAGGCAAGCCCGAAGGCAGCCTTGTCGAAGCCCAGCGCATCGTTCATGCCGTGCGGCGCGGCAAAACCGATATTGGTACGATCAAGATAGTTGATGAAATAAAGCAGGCCGAGAAACGGCATCAACCGCCAGGCAACTTTTCGAACGACGCGCTCGCGCATGCCGGAATCAGCGGCAGTCGAGTGAGATGGACCAGCCACGGCTTTCCTCCCTAACGACGCCCCCCAACCGCACGTAAACACGCGCATGTATGGGTGTCTATCAGGCAGGCGACTTATCCAGAAAAGCTGAAGGGACATCGTTCCGACGCCCCTTTTCGCAATCATCGGTTGGCGGTGCCGGTTCGAGGCTTTTCACTACATGCCGAGGTCAGCGCGCAACTCTGCCTTCGCCGCAGCATATTCGGTCTCGAATTCCGCATTGTGCTGCAGGTTGGAAGCAATCACCGCGCCCGAAATCCGCCCCATCTCGATGTCGGAAGGATAATGGATCCCGGCGACGACCCGGTTGTGACCATATTCCCATGCCCGCGCCATGATCTCGGCACGCTTCTCGGGAACCATGTCGGACAGGACAATCCCCATCACGGTGCCGAGGGTCGTGTGGCCTGACGGCCAAGAACCCGAGGTGGACGGCTTGACGACGGGCCTGACCAGATCACTCAGCATATGCGGCCTAGGACGTTTCCAGACATCCTTGGCGGGGTCGACGACCGCGCCTTCGGTAGCCACCACGCGTTCAAAAAAAGCATCAAGCTTCGGCAGCGCTTCCTTGGTGAACTTCGGACCCATGACGTCGGAAAACCGCCAGACATTCTCTTCGGCATCAGCCTTGGCCCGTGCTTCCATTTCAGGAGTACGCGTAAGCTGCAGCGTCAAAACCTCGGCAAGTTCTGCTTTGGTGATGGTGGAATCGTTGGCGGGTGGCGGCGGCAGAATCGCAGTCAGATCGACGTCGGCATTGGTAATGAAAGGCTTCGCGTCCTCAGCCTGACCGGTCGTGGTCAGGACAAGAAGAAGCAGGCCGGCAAGGAAGCTGGTTTTGCGCATGGGAACCATCCTGTCGAGTGGGATGGCAAAGCTTCTTCCGATGCAGTGACAGGCATGTGACGCCAACCGAAAACAAAAAGGCCGGCCTGAATGAACAGGCCGGCCCCTTTTTTACGCGTGTCTCGGATGTCAGTGGGCGACGTTCGACCAGACCTTGCGCTTGGTCAGGTACATCAGAACCGCGAAGAGCAGCAGGAACACGATGACGCGGAAGCCGGTCTTCTTGCGGTCTTCCAGCTTCGGTTCGGCCGCCCACATCAGGAACGCGGTGACGTCTTCCGAGTACTGCTCGACCGTCTGCTGGGTACCGTCGTCATAGGTGACCTGATCAGCCGAAATCGGCTTCGGCATCTTCAGCGACACGCCCGCATTGAAGTACGGATTGTAGTGCGTGCCCTCTGGGATCTTCATGCCGGCCGGCGGCTGCTCGTCATAGCCGTTGAGCAGCGCATGGATGTAGTCGGGCCCGCTCTCGGCATATTGCGTGAAGATGTCGATGACGAATTGCGGGAACCCGCGCGTCAGGCCGCGCGCTTTGGCGAGCAGCGACATGTCCGGCGGAACAGCGCCGCCATTGGCGGCCGCAGCCGCCTGGTCATTCGGATAAGGCGACGGGAAGTGGTCGGACGGCAGGCCGGGACGCTCGAACATTTCGCCGGCGTCGTTCGGACCGTCCTGCACGGTGTAGCTGGCGGCGAGCGCCTTCACCTGCACCTCGGAATAACCGAGGTCCGAAAGCGTGCGGAAAGCCACCAGCTTCATCGAATGGCAGGCCGAGCAGACTTCCTTGTATACCTTGAGCCCGCGCTGCAGCTGAGCCTTGTCGTAGGTTCCGAATGGCCCTGCGAAGGTCCACTTCATTTCCTTGGGTTCGTGGATCGGGAAATGGGTCGGGTTGGCCGCGTGCGAGGCCTCACCTGCCTTACCGGCTTCCTCGGCGTAGGCGGCCGCACCGACGAGCAGTGCGGAAACCGCTGCCAGCGAAATGAGAATCTTCTTCATACCAATATCCCCTGGATTCTCTTTTCGCTCAGCCCTTGGTTTCCGGCGCGGCAGTCGCGCCAGCGGGATGTCCGGAGCCCGCCTTGTTCTTTTCCAGCACCGCTTCGGTGATGGAATTGGGCAGGCGGCGCGGCGTCTCGATCAGACCGAGCACCGGCAGGACGACCAGGAAGAAGGCGAAGTAGAACAGCGTCGAGCCCTGCATTGCCGGAATATACCAACCTTCCGCCGGCTTCGAACCGAGCCAGCCAAGGAAGATGGCATTGGCGGTGAAGAGCCAGAAGAACAGCTTGTACCACGGGCGATAGACCGCCGAGCGCACTTTCGAGGTATCCAGCCATGGCAGGATGAACAGCATCGCGATGGCACCGAACATGGCAAGCACGCCGCCGAGCTTCGAATCGATCGGTCCGATGTTGAAGGTGATGGCACGCAGGATCGCGTAGAACGGCAGGAAGTACCATTCCGGAACGATGTGGGCCGGCGTCTTCAGCGGATCGGCAACCGTGTAGTTGTCCGGATGGCCGAGATAGTTCGGCATGTAGAAGATGAAGTAGGCGAACACCAGAAGGAACACGACCATGCCGAGCGCATCCTTGACGGTCGCGTAAGGCGTGAAGGCGACGGTGTCGGTTTTCGACTTCACCTCGATGCCGGTCGGGTTGTTCTGTCCGGTGACGTGCAGCGCCCAGACGTGCAGCACAACGACGCCGGCGATCATGAACGGCAGCAGGTAGTGCAGTGCAAAGAAGCGGTTCAGCGTCGGATTATCGACCGCGAAGCCGCCGAGGAGAAGCTGCTGGATCCAGTCGCCGACCAACGGAATGGCGGTGAAGAAGCCGGTGATGACGGTAGCGCCCCAGAAGGACATCTGGCCCCACGGCAGCACATAACCCATGAAACCGGTCGCCATCATCAGCAGATAGATGATGCAGCCGAGCACCCACAGCAACTCGCGCGGAGCCTTGTAGGAACCGTAGTACAGACCGCGGAAGATGTGCAGGTAGACGGCGATGAAGAAGAACGACGCGCCGTTGGAGTGCATGTAGCGCAGGAGCCAACCGCTGTTGACGTCGCGCATGATCTTCTCGACCGAACCGAAGGCGAGGCTCGTATCGGAGACATAATGCATCGCCAGCACGATACCGGTGATGATCTGCGACACCAGCATGATCGACAGGATGCCACCGAACGTCCACATGTAGTTCAGGTTGCGCGGCACCGGATAGGCGATGAAGGAGTCATAGACGAGCCGCGGCAGCGGCATGCGTGCGTCGAACCAGCGTCCAAGACCGGTCGTTGGCGTATAGGTCGAGTGTCCCTCGCTCATGGAAATGTCCCCCTGCCTCAGCCGACGCGGATCTTGGTATCGGAGATGAATGAAAAGACCGGAACGGCCATGTTCTCGGGTGCCGGTCCCTGGCGGATACGGCCCGCCGTGTCGTAGACCGAGCCGTGGCACGGGCAGAACCAGCCACCATATTCACCCTGCTGGCCAAGTGGGATACAGCCGAGGTGGGTGCACACGCCGATCATCACCAGCCAGTTTTCCTTGCCCTTGCCAGCGGAACGATCAATGTCGTTGGCTGTGGCATCCGAAGGAAGGTTGGCGTTGCGTGCAAGCGGGTCTTTCAGCTGTTCGAGCTTGACCTCCTGCGCAGCCTGCACTTCTTCCGGTGTGCGGTTGCGGATGAACACGGGCTTGCCACGCCACTTCACCGTCAGGGACATGCCAGGCGTCAGCGAGGACACATCCACCTCGACTGAAGCCAGCGCCAGCGTGGAAGCATCCGGACGCATCTGATCGATGAACGGCCAGGCGACAGAAGCCGCGCCAACCACGCCGGCCATGCCGGTGGCTATGTAAAGAAAATCACGGCGATTGGGATCATGGTTTTCGTCGGTTGCGCTCACGGCTGCCTGGTCCTTTCGCCTCTTCCGCACCGAAAGGCGAGCCCCCTGTCCCGCTTGAGCATCCCCGCTCAATTCGCACCCGCCCGACAGCGCATGGCAACAGGCTAGCGAATTCCTCCGGCATTTGGATTTCGGTTTATGCGTGCGGCCCGTTTTTGTCCAGTCGGGTGAAGACTACAGGGCAGATTGTCGCGGGGAGAAATGCCGCGCCGGAAAATGATCCTATGCCGCCCCCAGCCTGACAAGCACTTCGCGGGGTATCTGAAGGTCACGGATCACCGCGTCATGGCGTCGAAAACCGCACAATTCACGCTGGATGAACCAGGCATAGACGAAACCAGCCGTCTCCTTGAGCAACTTCGCCCTGTCTGCCTCGTCGCCGGTATGGTTTTTAAGCCGCAACAGTGCTTTTTCGGCCCGCTCACCCGCTCTGCCAAGCGCGGCGGCCTTCTCCGCCAGCACCTCGTGCCCCAGCGCATCGAACATCGCCTCGGCCAGTAAACCGCTGGAGGAGCCCGAGTAACCCGATGGCGGCCTAAGTGTCATAATTCACCCTTTCACGTGTCGCCCGATACCTGCCGGATGCCATGATGACTCACTCCGCCGCGCTTGCGGCGTCCAGTGAGTCGTCGCCGCTAAACAGGAAACCGCCCGACTGCCGCTTCCACAACCGCGAATAAAGGCCGTCGGCGGCGACCAGTTCCTCGTGGGTCCCTTCTTCGACGATTCGGCCCTTGTCCATGACCACCAGACGATCGAGGGCGGCGATGGTGGACAGCCGATGCGCGATCGCAATCACGGTCTTGCCCTCCATCAACTGGTAGAGATTGTCCTGGATCGCCGCTTCGACCTCCGAATCGAGTGCCGAGGTCGCCTCGTCGAGGATGAGGATCGGAGCATCCTTCAACATCATGCGGGCGATCGCCACGCGTTGCCGCTGTCCGCCGGAAAGCTTGACACCGCGTTCGCCGACCTGGGCCTCGTATCCCTTGCGACCACGCGGGTCCTCGACATGGACGATGAAGTCGTGCGCGGCAGCGCGCGTGGCCGCCTCCACGATCTCCGCTTCGGAGGCGCCCTCGCGGCCATAGCCGATGTTGTCGCGGATCGAGCGATGCATCAGCATTGCTTCCTGGCTGACCACGCCGAACTGCGCGCGCAGCGAAGCCTGGGTCAGCTCGCGGATATCGCGGCCGTCGATCAGGATGCGGCCCTTTTCCACATCGAACAGCCGCAGCATCAGGTTGACGATCGTCGTCTTGCCGGCCCCCGAAGGTCCGACGATCGCCACGCGTTCGCCCGGACGGATATGCAGGTTCAGATTGTCGATGACGCCGCCTTCCTTGCCATAGTGGAAAGAGACATTTTCGAAACGAATGTCGCCACTGGCGCGCGGCAGCACCGCAGCGTCCTCGGCATCGCGGATAGCCGGTGTCACGGAGATCGTGCGGGTGGCGTCCTGCACGGTGGCGTAGTTGCGCACCAGCCCATTGATGTTGAACATCATCCAGCCCGACATCTGGTTCAGCCGGAATACGAGGCCGAGTGCTGCGGCGATCGCGCCGGTCGAGATGTGGCCCGACGTCCAGTTCATGACAGCGATGACGGCGATCAGGCTCATCATGATGCCATTGAGGATGGCGACCGAGGAACGCACCGTGGTGATCGCCCGTGTCAGCCGCACCACCGCGGTCAGGAAGCCTTCCAGCCCGTCGCGGATATAGGCGTGCTCGCGCTTGCCACTGTCGAACAGCTTGACCGCGACGATGTTGGTGAAAGCGTCGACCAGCCGCCCATTGAAAACCGAGCGCTGGTCGGCGGTCTCACGGCCGGCACGTCGCATTTCCGGCAACAGGAACCAGACGATGGCGGCATAGCCTGCGAACCACAACGCCACGACGACGCCCATCAGGGGATCCAGCGACATCAGGATGGTGATGGCCAGGATCAGGAAGGTCAGGAACGACCACATCGTCTGCAGCACATTGATGATGAAATCGCCGACGGCTTCGCCGCCCTGCATGATCTTGGTCGCAATGCGGCCGGCGAAATCGTTCTGGTAGAAACCATAAGGCTGCTGGATCACGCGCCGGAACGCCTGCCAGCGCACCATCGAATAGAAGCCGGGCACCACCACCTGCTGTTCGACCACCGCCGAAGCGATCATGATGACGGCACGCACGACGAGGATCAGCAACAGCAGTCCAACCAGCGCCGGCCAGTGATCGGCAAGCAGGGTGGCGGGCGAAGACTTGTCGAGCAGGTCGATCAGCCAGCCCACCGACCAGTACATCGCCGCATCCACCGCACCGGCCAGGCCGCCGGTGATGAGCAACAGCACGAAGGCGCCCTTGGCCTGATTGGCAAAGTAGAGAATGAAGCGCCAGGCATCCGCCGGCAGCACTTCACGATCCGTATCGCTGAACGGGTCGATGGCACCTTCGACGGAGCGCCAGATGCGATCACGGAAACGTTCGCTGGTCACGTATCGGTGTCCTCACACTTGGCATCAGGAACCTGAATCAAGGCATCAATCGCCACGCTCATCCTTTTGTTCCGATTCACGTCTTCGCGAGAGCGACGACCGGCGTCTGTCGGAGCAATCATCGCTCCGCTGCCTCTTCGGTCAATCCCGCATTCGTGACGGCGGCGGGTTCCTGTGCGGGATCGTCGCGCAGCAGGAACCCGCCCGACTGGCGCTGCCAGAGTTGAGCATAGATGCCACCCCTGGCAACCAGCTCATCGTGAGAGCCTTGCTCGATGATACGGCCCTGGTCCATCACCACCAGCCGATCCATCGCCGCGATGGTCGAGAGCCGGTGAGCGATGGCGATCACCGTCTTGCCCTCCATCAGGCGATAGAGGTTCTCCTGGATCGCCGCCTCGACCTCGGAATCCAGCGCCGAGGTTGCTTCGTCGAGGATCAGGATCGGCGCGTCCTTCAGCACCACCCGCGCGATGGCGATGCGCTGGCGCTGCCCGCCGGAGAGCTTCACCCCACGCTCGCCGACATGGGCATCGAAGCCGTATCGTCCCTCGCGGTCGACCAGGCCGGCGACGACATCGGCCACCTGGGCTGCATCCACCACCCGCGAGATGTCGGCATCCGTGGCGTCCTGGCGTCCGTATTTCAGGTTCTCGCGCACGGAGCGATGCAGCAGCGAGGTATCCTGGCTGACGAATCCGATCGCCGCACGGACGCTCTCCTGCGTCACGTCGCGCACATCCTGACCGTCGATCAGGACGCGGCCGTCCTGAACGTCGTAGAGACGCAGCAACAGGTTCACCAATGTCGATTTACCGGCGCCTGATCGCCCGACGATCCCCACCCGCTCGCCCGGCGCGATTTTCAGCGACAGGTTTTCGATAAGACCGCCCTTTCCATCCTTGCGCCCGTAGTTGAAGTTGACCCGGTCGAGTTCGATCGCGCCCCTGGTCACCTGCAATGCTTCGGCGCCGGGCGCGTCGAACATTCTGATCGGCCTGGCGATCGTGGTCATCGAGTTGGCGGCCGTCCCGATCTGGCGGAAGATGTTCCCACCGGCGTCCAGTATCCGGTATGAGATACCCGCAATCTGCAATGCAAAAGGAATGGCTGTAGCCACGGCTGCGGCACTCATCCCGCCCGTGCTCCAGCGCGCCAGCGCCAGCCAGCTGATCGCAACGAGCAGGCTGGCGTTCATGACGAACAGGGCCGACCACATGCCGGTGAACACGCGCATCAGCCGGTAGAATGTCTGGGCGTGTTTCAGCACGGCCTGTGAAACATATCTGTCCTCATGTTCGCCGGTCGAGAACGTCTTCAACGTCAGGATGTTGGTGTAGCTGTCGACGATGCGGCCGCTCATCACCGACCATTCTTCCGAAAGGTCCGTCGAGCGCCGCGCGATCAGCGGCATGCAGTATCTGAGCAGCAGACCATAGAGCACCAGCCAGACAGCGATCGCCGCGACGAGCGTGACGTCGAACTGCGCCAGCACGGTGATGGCAACGATCACGAACACCACTGCATACCAGACGGTATCGATGGTCAGGTTGACGGCGATCTCGATGGAATCGCCGCTCTGCATGACCTTGGTGCCAATGCGGCCGGCGAAGTCATTCTGGAAGAACGTCCAGTCCTGCCGCGTGACATGCCAATGACTCTGCCAACGGATGAGATCGATGAAGTTGGGGGCGATCGCGTGGTTGCGCACGAGCGCGTCGAGCACGATAGTGAGCGGCCGCAGGAAGACAACGCCGGCCATGACGACAAGTGTCGTTCCATGCTCCGTGAAGAAGCTGCGCGGGTCGGAACTCGCCAGCAGGCCGACAATGATGCCGACGAAGATCGGCAGCATCGCGTCCACGATCGCGCCTGCAGCGACGAACAGCATGCGCATCGCGAAACCGGCGCGGAACTGCATGATGAAATAGCGGAAAAAGTTCCACAGCCCCATTGGCGGCTGACGCTCTTCAGCCAGCGCAATGGGCGAGTAGCGGGTCTCAAACCACTCGAAAACCTTGGCGAACATCTTCTTCACTCGTGCGGGCTTGGGTCCCTGGGGGACCACAGGCCCCACAGCCGGACTGTATAGATTTGTTTTTCGGGCCGGACCTCGCCCAGCATTGTCTTTCGGGCGGCCCAGGACACCCACCCGCTCCAGTTGGAGCGGGTGGGTGTGAGACCGGATCTATTCGGCCGCCTCGTCCGTCACCTCGAGCTTCATCTTGGCTGCGGGTTCGTGGCCGGGGTCGTCATGCAGCAGGAACCCACCCGACTGGCGTTGCCAAAGCTGGGCATAGAGCCCGCCTTTGGCAACCAGTTCGTCATGCGAACCTTCCTCGATGATACGGCCCTGATCCATCACCACCAGCCGATCCATCGCTGCGATGGTCGACAGGCGGTGCGCGATGGCAATCACTGTCTTGCCCTGCATCAGCTTGTACAGGTTCTCCTGGATCGCCGCCTCGACCTCCGAATCGAGCGCGGAAGTCGCCTCGTCGAGGATGAGGATCGGCGCGTCCTTCAACATGACGCGGGCAATCGCGATACGCTGGCGCTGTCCGCCGGAGAGCTTCACGCCGCGTTCGCCGACATGCGCGTCGAAGCCCTTGCGGCCCTTCGCATCCGACAATCCGCCAACGAAGCCGAGCGCCTCGGCACGTCGCGCTGCCTCCAGCATTGCCTCTTCTCCGGCTTCGGGGCGACCATAGAGGATGTTGTCGCGCACGGAGCGGTGCAGCAGCGATGTGTCCTGCGTGACCATGCCGATATGGGCGCGCAGCGAATCCTGCGTGACGTCGGCGATGTTGTCGCCATCGATCAGGATGCGGCCACCCTCGAGGTCGTAGAAGCGCAGCAGCAGGTTGACGAGCGTCGACTTGCCGGCACCCGAACGACCGACAATGCCCACCTTCTCGCCCGGCTTCACCGTCAGCGACAGGTTTTCAATGACACCCTTCTGCTTGCCATAGTGGAAGCGGATGTCGTCGAAACGGATCTCACCTTTACTGACCTGAAGGTCACCGGCACCCGGCTTGTCTTCAACCAGCCGAGGCATCGAGATCGAGCTGATGCCGTCCTGCACGGTGCCGATGTTCTCGAACAGGCCCGACACCTCCCACATGATCCATTGCGACATGCCATAGAGGCGCAGCACGAGGCCAACCACCACCGCCACGGCACCCACGGTCACGATCTCGTGCAGCCAGAAGCCGATCGCCATCGCACCGACAGCCAGCAGCAAAAGCGAATTCAGCAGGTACACCACGATGTAGAACTTGCTGATCAGCCTGCCTTGCGCATAGGCGGTGTCGAGGAACTCGGTCATGCCTTCGCGCGCGTAGTCGGACTCGCGACGTCCATGCGAGAACAGCTTCACGGTCTGGATGTTGGTGTAGCTGTCGACAATACGGCCGGTCATGACCGAACGTGCGTCGGCCTGGCTTCCGACACCTTGCCAAGTCGTGGAACGAAGTAACGCAAGGCAACGAGATAGGCGACGAGCCAAAGCACGATCGGTGCCGCAAGGCGCCAATCAGCAGAGCCGACGATAATCAGCATGCCGAGGAAATAGACCACGACATAGTTCAGGACCTCAGCGAATTTCAGCACCGTTTCGCGCACGGCAAGCGCCGTCTGCATCAGCTTGGTGGCGATGCGTCCGGCGAACTCGTCCTGGTAGAAGGCCATCGACTGCTTGAGCAGATAGCGATGCACCTGCCAGCGGATGCGCATCGGATAGTTGCCGAACAGCGTCTGGTAGGTGTTGAAGGACGAAAGCGTCACCGCAGCCGGCAGCAGGATTGCGATCACCAGCGCCATGCCCGCCAGCTTCCACCATTCGGTCTGCAGGAACGTTTCCCGGTTCTGAGCCGACAGCCAGTCGACGATGTGACCAAGGAAGCCGAACATCCAGACTTCCAGGAAGGCGATCAGCGCCATCAGCACGGTTGCCAGCAGCACGAACGGCCATGCCGGCTTGGTGAAATACCAGCAGAAAGCCCACAGCGTATTTGGCGGCTCGACCGGCTCTGCGGCCGGAAACGGGTTCAGTTTCTTTTCAAACCAGCGGAACATGGTTTCGTACTCTAGTAAGGAATGAGGTCGCGCGCAGCCTTATGCAGCGCGCGACAGGGTCATGACTTCGCGATCGTCTTCGGCGCGTAGCGTTGCCGGACCAGCAATGCGGGCGCCATCGATATGTGCACCCGAATGCTCGGTTCCGCTACGCTCGCCCTCCTGGAAAGTTGCGGCAGGAGTATCCGTCTTTACCAGACGAGGTCGCAGCAGCCGGATGAACCGGCGTACCAGCGACGGCCGGCCCGGAGCCGGAACAGCGCGCGAGAAGTCGACGTCCGGCAGCATGCCGCGATGCGGCCTGCGACGCATTTCGGCGTGGACAGCCGAAGAACGGGTCTCACCGACCAGCAACGCCCAGGTTGCCAGCTTGCGGTCGTGCAGGCTGCGGGAGCCTGGAGTCTTAAAGGGATCGAACATGGGTCCGTCCTCCATTGAAAAGAACAGGTCGAAAGATGGATTGCGCGCGCCGGCGGAATGCACACCGGGAGCGCCAAACGGTTGAGACTGATTAAACTCGGAGGGGACCGGAGGTCCCTTGGACTGACGAGAAAACATCGCAGGATTCCCTTGATGGCCGGAAAGAAGGTCCGGCTGGAATCGGTGCGATTGGGCCTAAAGAGTTAGGAGAAACGTCGAACCGAGCCAGCCGTCGGGCATACGCCCCAGGCGAGAAAGCGTGCATTACGCATGGTCATCATTTCCATGAACGCCTCCGTCGGCTCGTGTTGACAATGCCGGCCTGATACACGCATTCGAAGAAAATGACCAGACGCCAGTCCAGCAATCGTCGAAACCATGGGATGCCTGTGGCCGATCTGCCACGCACTTTGCGATCAGGCCCTGCGGCAGAACTTGAGAACAGCCGGAAATGAAGCACGGTCTGCGCGTCGCGCTCTACCAGCCGGATATCGCCGGCAACACCGGAACAATCCTCCGCTTTGCGGCCTGCATGGGTCTTGCCGTCGACATCATCGAACCCGCCGGCTTCGACCTCTCCGACCGCAATCTCAGGCGCGCCGGCATGGACTATCTCGAAATGGCCGCGCTGACCCGCCATGTCGACTGGGCGAGCTTCGAGGATTGGCGACGAAGCGAAGCGCGCCGACTGGTGCTGCTGTCGACCAAGGCAGCAGTGCCCTATACCGATTTTGTTTTCGCCAGGAACGATGTCGTGCTGTTCGGGCGCGAATCGGCCGGCGTGCCCGAGGCGGTTCACGCTGCCTCCGATGTCCGCCTGCTCATCCCGATGCAGCCCGGCGCCCGCAGCCTCAATGTCGCGCTTTCGGTGGCCATGGTTGCGGGCGAAGCGCTGCGGCAGCTTGGCTGACGCAGCACCGACCGCGTCCCGTTGCAATCCTCCTGGTTCAGCAAGCTCTCGCCGTTGGCTTGCTCCGAGACATTCCTGCGACAGAGCCCGGCCTGTTCCACACATCGCTGCAACCTTCGTTCGCCTTCGAAGGTCTTCGTTCTAAAAGTTCAAGTTAACTTGAAGTCAAGCGACGAATTCGGCGGATTTGTCGTCGCGAAGCTGTGATCATCTGTTTTGAAGGACCTTCAACCGGATTTTGGCACGCCGATAGCGCTCAATCCGCCGCCGGCAGCCTGCGAATGGTGAACTCGATCACATCACCAGGGCGCTCGAACCAGCTTTCAATGCTGGTCCAATAGGCCTGTTTCGGCCACCGCTCGAACCATTCCTTGGCTTTCAACCTGGCATCGGTGCGCGGCAGGACGAAAGTCTCGCGCAGGAAACCATCACGCGGCGTCGCCTCGGCGCGGGCCCGATCCAGCCTCTTTTTGAGGCCATCCAGCGGTGGTCTTGATGGAGTACGCATGAAAGAACTCCTTGACCCAACGTTTCAAGAGATTAGGGATCGCGCCCGAAAAAGACGAGTCATTTGTCGGGCAACCATGCCCGCGAGCGGAGATGGCAGTTGGAAAGACCCGAAATACCGGTCGGCTTGCCGGCGGACATCGAAAACAGGAAGGAACGCGCACGCACCTGGTTCGAGGAATTGCGCGATCGGATCTGCATCGCCTTCGAGGCGATCGAGGACGAAGTGGCTGGCCCACAGTCCTCCTGGGCGCCGGGGCGCTTCGAGCGCACCCCCTGGCAGCGCGAAGAAGGCAGAGGCGGTGGCGGCGTCATGTCGATCATGCATGGACGCGTCTTCGAAAAAGTCGGCGTGCACGCCTCGACCGTTCACGGTGAATTCTCGCCGGAGTTTCGCAAACAGATACCGGGTGCCGAGGAGGATCCGAGCTTCTGGGCAAGCGGTATCTCGCTGATCGCACACCCATGGAACCCGAATGTGCCCGCCGTGCATATGAACACACGCATGGTCGTCACTTCCCGGCATTGGTTCGGAGGTGGTGCCGACCTGACGCCGGTGCTCGACCGCCGCCGCACCCAGGACGATCCCGATACGCTTCGCTTTCACCGCGCCATGCAGTTCGCCTGCGAGAAACACCCCGCCGTCGCCGATTACGCGAGGTTCAAGGACTGGTGCGACGAATACTTCTTCCTGCCACACCGCAACGAGGCGCGTGGCGTCGGCGGCATCTTCTTCGACTGGTTGCACTCGACGGAGGAAAAGGGCGGCTGGGAAGCGGACTTCCGCTTCGTACAGGATGTCGGCCGTGCCTTCCTGGTCGTCTACCAGCACCTTATGCGCGGTAATTTCAACGAGAACTGGACCGATGGCGACCGCGACGAGCAGTTGGTGCGGCGCGGCCGCTACGCCGAATTCAATCTGCTCTATGACCGCGGTACGCTGTTTGGGCTGAAGACAGGCGGCAACGTCAATTCCATCCTGTCCAGCCTGCCGCCACAGGTGAAGTGGCCCTGAAGCAATTCCAGGAAAAGTGCGTAGTGGTTTTCCTGGAATTGCGAAAAAACAAAAAGTTAGAGCGTTCCCTCGTTTCCGTGAAAAACGGAAACGCTCTAGGCTGCCCGCTTCCTGACAACCACAATGTCCCTGCTCCGCCATTTTCGACGCAACCAAAATGGCGGGCGCGTGTTATGCTGGACGTTCCAGATGACGAGATAGGAGGACTCCGATGAAGGAATTTCATTGCGGCTCGCTGGTCCCCGGCTGCGAATGGCATACGCGGGCAGACGAGGAAGCCGAAGTCATGCGTCGTGCCGTCGAGCACATGCGCGAGACCCATGGCGAGACCATCATCCGTGAAACCATGATCGAAGCGATCCGCTCGCGCATCGACAAGGTCCGCGACGCGGCCTGACCAAGCGCGTCGAGCGGCCCTAGTCAGCAAGCATCTCGGCGGCGCGTTCGAGCAGCGCGCCGCGGTCGGGCTTGAAGCCCTTGCCGATCCATTCGCCTTCCAGATTTTTGAGCAGGGTTCCGAATTTCGGCCCCGGCGGCACGCCGAGGGCCGATATATCCGCACCTTTGATCGGAAATACCGGTTTCTCCCACTTTTCCGCAAAGCCGAGCAGACGCGCATAGCCGCCAGCGTCGGTCAACGCTGCATTGCCATCCATCGCGACGCGCACGCGCGCCGAAGCGAGCGACAGTTTCAACCGGTCGACAATGGACTGGCGGTCGCCAAGATAGAGTGTCTTGGCCAAAGTGCCTTCTGTGGTCTTCATTTCGATCGCCGGCGCCAGCGCCCAGCGTTGCAGCCGGTTTCCCTCATCCGTCGAAAAACGCAGCCGCTCGGCAAGGACCTTCATGCGTGCGGCATCGGGCGGTACGATTGCCTCCAGCCGGAGCAGCGCCTGTGCAGGCCAACCGAGATCGCGCTCTGCCGCGACCAGCCCGTGAATGGCGTCGATACCCCATTTCTCGCTTTCCGGCAGCACACGCGACAGCACTCCGGCCTGGCGCATCCACAGCAGCGCCCGTGAAGGATCCGGCGCCGACAACAGCTTCTTGAGTTCCGACCAGACGCGCTCGGCGGAAAGTTGGTCGAGCCCTTCCTTCAAGCGTGCGCACGCCTTCAGACCTTCCGCATCCGGGCGCCCTGCCCCATACCACGCGAAGAACCGGAAGAAGCGCAGGATGCGCAGGTAGTCTTCGCGGATGCGTTTTTCGGCATCGCCGATGAAACGCAACTGACGAGCTTCGATGTCGGCGATGCCGCCAACCAGGTCGATGACCGTGCCGTCCGCCGTGGCATACAGAGCATTGATGGTGAAGTCGCGCCGTTCCGCATCCGCTTTCCAGTCGCGGCCGAACGACACCTTGGCGTGACGGCCGTCGGTCTCGACATCGGCGCGCAGCGTCGTCACCTCATAGCCCTTGCCGGATGCAACGACAGTGATGGTGCCATGGTCGATACCCGTCGGCACGGCCTTGAACCCGGCAGCCCTGGCACGCCGCACCGTCTCGTCGGGCAAGGTGGTGGTGGCGACGTCGATGTCGGCTACGGGCTCGCCGATCAGCGCGTTGCGCACCGCACCGCCGGCGACGCGGGCTTCCTCGCCATCGCTCGATAGTGCTTCGAGCAACCGCTTGAGATGCTTGTCGTTGAGCCAGTCGGCCTTGTCGGCAATGGAGACCTGGCTCATCAAGCATACAGCCTTTCGTAGAGGGTGCGGATGATGCCGGCCGTGACGCCCCAGATCCGCTGGCCGTCATAGGGCATTTCATAGAAAAACCATTCGAGGTCGTTCCAGAACCGGCTGTCACGACGATGATTGGCCGGGTCCATCAGGAAGCCGAGCGGAACCTCGAAGGCGGCATCGACCTCGTCGCTGTTCAAGGTCAGCGAAAAACCGGGCCGCACGATCGAAAGCACCGGCGCGATGCGGTAGCCGCTGCCCGAGACATAGTCGGGCATGCGACCGATGACCTCGATGAACTCGCGTCCGAGCCCGACTTCCTCATCGGTCTCACGCAATGCGGCGAATTCGGCGGAGCGGTCACCACTATCGATGCGCCCACCCGGAAAAGCGACCTGCCCGGTGTGGCTGCGCAATGTCTCGGCGCGTTTGGTCAGCAATACCGTGGCCTGCGCGCCCCGATCGACCACCGGAATCAGCACCGCCGCGTCGCGCAGCGGTTCGCTGCGCTTCAGGCGTGGATGCCCTGGATTGAAACGATGGTCGCCATCCTCATCCGGATGGATGATGAAATTTTCCTCGCGCGCCGCGCGCGCCCGAAAATCGGCAGCCGAAAACAATGAAGGAACCGGCTGATCCATCAGTTGCTCAACTCCGCAAGCCGCGCCGCCGGCATGATCGGGTAGGTCTGCTTGTTCGACCGCACCGCAAACATGGCAACGCCGTCGACGTCGATCTCTTCGCCGTGCCCGACCAGTTCATACATCACGGCACGCGACACCAGCGCCTCAAGCCGACCGCGCACCAGAACGTAGGGCTTCAGCCCGCCGGTCTCGGCTTCGTCCACGAAACGCAGCGGATTGGACGGCCCGACCTCGACGACATCGCCGACATTGGTGCGGAAGGTGATGACCTGGCCATCTCCAGTGCCGGAGACATTGACCTCGACGGCGACAAAGGGGGCGTCGACCACCCGGATACCGACCCTCTCGACGGGAGTGACCAGATAGGTCCTGCCGTCTTCATCCTTGCGCAGCACGGTTGAGAACAACTGCACCAGCGGCATCCGGCCGATGGGTGTCCCGAGATAGAACCAGGTACCGTCCCGGCGGATTTCCATGTCGATGTCGCCACAAAAAGGCGGATTCCAGCGCTCCACCGGTGGCAACCCCTTGCCGGAGCGGGTCGCGCGCGCGACCAGCGCTTCCAGCCCGCGCGCATCTGCGACGGCGGTCAGGCTGTCAGGCGTTTGTCCGGAAGCTTCAGTCATCGTCACGAAATAGTCACTGTTGTTGCGCTTGTCAGCCTTACACGGTCAAATAAGCTCGGGGCCAGAGCCCGGCGACGGCCGAATCGCGGCATAATAAGCGCTGAGATGATGCGGGGCCTATGTTTACGACAACACGGGTGTCCCCAACGACAAGGATCGATGCCTCATGAGCGTGATGGTCAAGGAAAGCCCGATCGACGAAAAGCAGATGATCGCCGAGGCGGAAAAGGCGCTTTCCGATATCTCGCGCATTCGTGACGGCGTCGGCAAGGTTATCTTCGGCCAGGAAAGCGTCATCGAACGCACATTGGTCGCGATCCTGGCCGGCGGCCATGCGCTGCTGGTTGGCGTGCCAGGCCTTGCCAAGACCAAGCTGGTGGAGACACTCGGGGTGGTGCTGGGTCTCGACGCCCGCCGCATCCAGTTCACGCCGGACCTGATGCCCTCCGATATACTGGGCTCCGAAGTGATGGAGCAGGATGACATCGGCAAGCGCTCCTTCCGCTTCATTCGCGGCCCGATCTTCGCGCAGTTGCTGATGGCGGACGAGATCAACCGCGCCTCGCCGCGCACGCAGTCGGCATTGCTGCAGTCGATGCAGGAGTACCATGTGACCATAGCGGGTGCGCGACACGACCTGCCCGCTCCCTTCCATGTGCTCGCCACGCAGAACCCTCTGGAACAGGAAGGCACATACCCGCTGCCCGAGGCACAGCTCGACCGTTTCCTGATGCAGGTCGACATCCTCTATCCCGAGATCGAAGCCGAGCGGCGCATCCTGCTTGAGACAACCGGTGTCGACGAAGCCAAGCCCGAGAATGTGCTCGACCCGGCAAGGCTGCGTGAGATCCAGACGTTGATACGCCGCATGCCGGTGCCCGAGAGCGTTGTCGAGGCGATCCTCAAACTGGTGCGGTCCGCCCGTCCGGGCCAGGGGGACGCCGAGACCGACAAGAACATCGCCTGGGGCCCGGGTCCGCGTGCCAGCCAGGCATTGACCTTGTGCGCCCGCGCCCGCGCGCTCTATGACGGACGCCTTGCGCCATCCGTCGACGACGTCAGGGCCTTGGCAGAGCCTGTACTGCAGCACCGCATGGCGCTGACCTTTGCGGCACGAGCCGAAGGCATGAGCGTACGCGACGTGGTGGCCAAGCTCACCAAGGGACTTTAGGTAGAGGCCTGATGGCGAGGATAGGCGAGGCACAGGCACCAGTAGCCGCGCGGGATGCGCTGGCCAGAGGACGCCTGCGTGCTTCGCTGGTACCGGATCTGCTGATCGAGGCACGTCGCATCGTCAACACCGTCATCGCCGGTTGGCACGGTCGCCGCAAACGTGGCATCGGCGAGGATTTCTGGCAGTTTCGGCCTTATGTCGAAGGCGAAGCGATTGCCAACATCGACTGGCGCCGCTCGGCGCGTGATGACCATATCTACGTGCGTGACCGCGAATGGGAAGCGGCCCACACCGTGTGGCTGTGGGCCGATCCTTCTTCGTCAATGCTCTACAAGTCGGCGGGAGCCAAGGTTTCCAAGCAGTCGCGCGCGCTTGTGCTGACACTCGCGATGGCTGAATTGCTGTCGCGCAGCGGCGAGCGTATCGCATGGCCTGGCCTCATAGACCCATTCATCAATCGCAACGGCGCCGAGCGCATCGCGTCGCATCTGGCACAGGCCAGCATTTTGCCGGCAAAGCCGGATTTCTCTGGCATCCGTCGCTTTTCCGACGTCATTCTTGTCAGCGACTTCCTTGATCCGGCCGGAGAAACGCTCGAATGGCTGGATGGCCTGGCGCGTCGCGGCGCTCGCGCGCATCTGGTCGAGGTGGCAGACCCCGCCGAAGAGACCTTCCCCTACGCCGGCCGCACCGAGTTCACCGATCCTGAGACCGGCGACAAGCTGACCGCGGGCCGCGCCGAGATTCTGGCCGACGAGTATCGTAATCTCTATGTCGCCCGCCGTGAGACGGTCGCCACCTGGGCGAAACGCCTGGGCTGGAGCTACACGGTCAACCATACCGACCACCTGGCTTCGGAAGCGCTGGTCCGCCTGCATATGGCCTTGAGCTCGGAAGACAGCCATCTCGGAAGGGTCGGCACATGAGCTGGCTTCCACTCTCATTCGGCGCGCCGATGGTGTTGTGGGGGCTGATTGTCCTGCCGATCATCTGGTGGCTGCTGCGCTTCACGCCGCCTAAGCCACAAACGGAAGTGTTTCCGCCACTCAGGATCCTGGCCAGGGTCCTCAAATCCGACGACACGCCGAACCGCAGCCCCTGGTGGTTGACACTGCTGCGGCTGGTTATGGCCGCCCTTGTCATTTTCGCGATCGCCGAACCTGTCTGGAACCCGCGCGAACGCATCCCCGTCGGGGGAAACCTGCTCGCACTCGTCATCGACAATGGCTGGGCGAGCGCACCAGACTGGGACAAACGTGTCGCGACCGCGGGCCGCCTGATCAACGACGCAGAAAAGAAGGAAATGCCGATCATCCTGGCCTTCACGTCGGAGAAGGCCAATCAGGACATTGGCCCCTACGGCGCCGGTGAAGCACGCAGTCGCCTCAATGCGGTCAGGCCACGCCCCGTACCGGTCGATCGGGAAGGAGTCTTTCTTGCTGTCGCAAACACGATCGGGGACAAGGCGGGCGTGACGCTGGCCATGCTGACCGACGGTCTGGCCGCCAAGGACGATGCCAAGGCCTTTGCACCGCTGCTCGAACGCAAGCTGGCCAACATTGTCTGGGCGACGCCGGATCGCCTCGACATGGTCGGACTCACAACAGCCGACAACGGCCTCGATCGCTTCAGCGTCACGGCAGTGCGCGCACCGTCAGGAGCAACTCCCCGCTTCATGACTGCCGGTGCTTTCGACGAGAAGGGGCGTCGCATCGGCGACGCCCCGATCACCTTCCGGCCAGGCGAAACAACGGCGTCCGGCGAGATCGTCGTTCCCTTCGAGCTGCGCAACGATTTTGCATCGATTGCACTCGACGGTGAAAATCAGGCAGCCGGCGTAAGGTTGCTGGACGGCACGGCTAAACGGCGGCGTGTCGGGTTGCTCTCCCAGGCGCCGACAGACGACACGAGACAGCTCCTGTCTCCGCTCTATTATATCCGCCGGGCGCTGGAGCCGTCTGCAGATATCATCGAGCCGAAGAGTCCGGACCTGCTGCAGGCCATTCCCGAGCTGCTCGAGCAGAAGCCTGCCGTCATTGTCATGGGCGATGTCGGCACGGTGCCGGAGGCCACGCGCGCGCCATTGATCAAATGGATGCAGAACGGTGGCACACTGGTCCGGTTTGCCAGCACGCGCCTGCTTACCGCCGGCAACGACGAAGACTTGCTGCCGGTGAAGCTGCGGCTGGGCGAGCGTCAGCTCGGCGGCACCCTGTCCTGGACCGAACCGCAGAAGGTGACCGAATTCCCGCCAAACGGCCCCTTTGCGAAACTCGCTCCGCCACAGGATGTCACCGTGACCCGCCAGATCCTGGCAGAACCGACACCAACGCTTGCCGAGCGCACCTGGGCGACGCTGGCCGACGGCACGCCGCTGGTGACGGCAGATCGCCGCGGCAAGGGCATCGTCGTGCTTTTCCACATCACGCCAGCGGCAACCTGGTCGAACCTGCCGATTTCGGGAAGCTTCGTCGAAATGTTGCGGGCCATCGTCCAGCTTTCACGCAACCAGGGCGCAACGGGAAGCGCGGAAAGCGGACCGGCCGCATCGTTGCCGCCATACCGGATGATCGCCGCCGACGGGCAGATCGAACCCCCGAGTGGTGATGCAAAGCCGCTGCAGACCGGCAAAGGGCCGCTTGCCGTGACGATCGAGAATCCGCCGGGTCTTTACGGGACGGAAGACAGCGTGTTCGCACACAATTTGCTGACTGCCGACGCCACACTGACACCGATCCGTAGACCGACAACATCGGTACCGATTGTTGCAGAGAGCTACGCGGTCGACGAGTCGCGCGACATGAAAGGACCGCTCTTGTTCGGAGCGCTTGCCCTTTTGATCCTCGATGGCCTCATCGTGCTCTGGCTTGCCGGCCTCTGGCGCCGGAACGCCAGACGGATCACTGCAGCGGTCCTTGCACTGATCGTGCTTCCCGCTCTGTTCCTGCAAGCTCCGCCAGCCTCGGCAAACGACGCCAAGCCTGACGACCCCCAGGCAATCGAGGCCACATCGGTGACCCGCCTCGCTTATGTCCTGACCGGCAATTCCAGCATCGATTCCGTCAGTCGAGCCGGCATGACGGGATTGACCCGCTTCCTGCGCGAAAAGACCGCGCTGGAACCAGGAGAACCCACCGGCGTCAACGTCGAAAGCGACGACCTGGCTTTTTATCCGCTCATCTACTGGCCGGTTGATGCCAATGTCCCGACGCCGTCGCAAGCGGCGATTGCCCGCATCGACGAGTATATGAAGAACGGGGGAAAGATCCTGTTCGACACGCGCGACCAGTACGCGGCATCGATCGAGACATCGACCAGTCCGGCAACCCTGCGCCTGCGCGAAATCCTCGGCAGTCTCAACGTGCCGCCACTGGAACCGGTACCGTCCGATCACGTGCTGACCAAGTCGTTCTACATTCTCAACGATTTCCCGGGACGTTTCGCAGGCAGTCCGCTTTGGGTGGAAGCTTCACTGGAGGCGGCGAATCCCGACAATCGCCCGGTCCGAACCGGAGACGGCGTTACCCCGATCATGATCACCGCCAATGACTTCGCCGGTGCCTGGGCTGTAGATGGCAGCGGCAGCCCCCTGCTGCCGACCGTGCCGTCCGATCCAATGCAGCGCGAACTGGCTTTCCGCTCCGGCGTCAACATCATGATGTACATGCTGACGGGCAACTACAAATCGGATCAGGTCCACGTGCCGGATCTGCTGCAGCGGCTTGGGCAGTGACATGAACTGGTCGGTCGCATTGGACCCCCTGCTCTCCTGGCCGCTGCTGGCAGCGATCCTCGCACCACTGGCGCTTATCGCGGGCGCGGGTCTGTGGTTCCGGCAGCGGGGCGCTTACCTGCGTCTTGCAGCGCTCGCCGCCTTTGCGCTCGCTCTCCTGAACCCTGTTCTGCTCGATGAGGAGCGCGAAGCTTTGAAAAGCGTCGTGGCTGTCGTCGTCGACCGCAGCCAGAGCCAAGATATCGGCGATCGCAAGGCGCAGACGGATGCAGCCCTTGCCGGCCTGAAGGAACGGATTGCCCGTTTCAAGCAATTCGACGTGCGTGTTGTCGAAGCGGGCAAGAGTGGAGCAGCCGAAGAGCGTACCGAGACAAGACTGTTCTCGGCCTTGAACGGCGCGCTGCGCGACGTGCCGCCGTCGCGTGTCGCCGGTGCGGTGATGATCACAGACGGCGAAGTGCACGACGTGCCGGCCGGACGTTCGGAACTCAACGCCCCGCTGCACGCGCTGATCACCGGCCAGGAAGGCGAGAAGGACCGCCGCGTCCGCTTCGACAAGGCACCTCGCTTCGGACTGGTCGGCAAGCCGCTCGACATGACTTATCGCGTCATTGCCACCGACGGCCAGACCGGGCCGGTTGAAGTGCGTGTTTCCGTCAACGGCCAGCAGGTGGCCGTCGAACGCGCCTTCATTGGTCAGGAAATGCCCCTGCAGGTCACGATCCCGACTGCGGGCCGCAACATCGTCGAGCTTGCCATTCCGAAGGAAGACGGCGAACTCACCGATGTAAACAACCGCACGATCGCGCTGGTGGACGGCATCCGCGAGAATCTGCGCGTCCTGCTCGTTTCGGGAGAGCCGCACGCTGGCGAGCGCACCTGGCGCAATCTGCTGAAATCAGATGCTTCGGTGGACCTGGTTCACTTCACCATCCTGCGGCCGCCGGAAAAACAGGATGGGACGCCGATCAATGAATTGTCGCTGATTGCTTTTCCTGTCCGCGAACTGTTCGTGGAGAAGATCAACGAGTTCGATCTGATCATTTTCGATCGCTATCAGCACCGCGATGTGCTGCCGACCCTCTACTACGACTACATCACGGAATATGTCGAAAAAGGCGGCGCGCTGCTCATCGCCGCCGGTCCGGAGTATGGTGGCCAGGCCAGCATCGCACGCACACCCCTGATGGGAGCCCTGCCCGGCATGCCCACGGGTGAAGTGATCGACAAGTCCTTCTATCCGCGCTTGACCGACCTCGGCCAACGCCACCCCGTCACACGAGGCCTGGAGGGCTCCGAGCTCAACCCACCACGCTGGGGGCGCTGGTTCCGCACCATCGGCATCGACAGGCCGGAGGGCGAGGTTGTCATGAAAGGCGCCGACGATCGCCCACTGCTGGTGCTTGACCGCAAGGGCGAAGGTCGTGTCGGCATGCTGCTGTCCGACCAGGGTTGGCTGTGGGCTCGCGGTTTCGAAGGCGGTGGCCCCTATGTGCAGCTCTATCGCCGGATCGCGCATTGGCTGATGAAGGAGCCGGAGCTCGAAGAGGAACGCCTGACCACGGAGGGTCGAGGCATGACGCTCGAAGTCCGCCGCCAGACCATGAGCGAGGACCCCGGCAGCGCGCGCATCATCACACCGTCCGGCAAGGCCCTGACGATCAAGCTGCAGAAATCGGAACCCGGCATCTTCAGCGGCAGTGTCGAAGTGAGCGAGATCGGGCTCTATCAGGTCGCAAGCGGCGATCTCACCGCGCTGGCGCATGTCGGTCCAGTCAATGCACCGGAATTCGGCGACGTGGTTTCGACGGAGAACATCCTGAAACCCGCAGCCGAGGCCACGGGCGGCAGCGTGCGCCGTGTGGCCGCCGGCACCGGCGGTGATGTTACCTTGCCCTCGATCGTGCCGATCAGGGACCAGGCTGAAGCGGCAGGTCGCGACTGGATCGGCCTGCGAACCACGAATGACAGCGTGCTGAAGGCTGTCTCGCGTGTTCCGCTTTTCGGCGGTTTCCTTGGCCTGGGCCTGCTGCTCCTGGCGATGGGCAGCATGTGGTATCGCGAGGGCCGCTAGGAAACGGAGCGTTCAGCCTTGCGATCGGACCGCGAAGACAACCACGCGCATCGACATCGGTAAAAAGAGGGCCGCTCTCCGGATACCGGAGGCGGCCTTTCTTAGCCTGTCGGTCGGGAGTGCTCACACCTTCTTGGCGGCCATGTGGACATGGTGCCGACGGGCATGATGCCGATGATGCTTACGGGCGTGATGCCTGCTTGCGTGATGCCTCTTGTGCGCAACGCTGTGGTGACGGTGATGCTTCTTGTGCACGACATGCTTGGCGACTTCGGCGGCATTTGCCGTGCCTGTGCCGAGGGCAGGAACCGCGAAAGCGAGCGCGACAGCAAGGCCGAGAGCTGAAAGGATGGACTTCTTCATGGGAGTTGTTCCTGGTTGCGCGGGCCTGTCCGGAGGCACGGCCGAGGGCCGACTGCCAGCGGTCTTCGAGAACCCTGGTGCTGGGGCGGAACAGCGGGTGGGCCGCTCGGGCGTCACCCGTTCTGCGCGTCGGAGCGCCTTTCCGCTGTGGCCCGCATGGCCGCGGCGGGTCTTAGTCCTAAGTGGCAAGGCCGCCTTCGTGAGGGGGTTCGAAGACGGCCTCGAGGTCGCCAGGACGAATTACATCGTCTTCTTGGCTTCGGCCTTCTTGGCAGCCTTCTTGTGCTTCTTCACCTTCTTGACCGCCATCTTCTCGACCGGCTTCTTGGCGGTCGTGGTGGCGGTAGCCGCCGGGGCAGCCGCTGGGGCGGTCGTCGTTGTCGTCGCGGTCGCCGAAGCGGCGTTGGCGGCGGAAGTGCCGAGAACTGGCATCGAGAAGGCGAGAGCAACGGCGAGGCCGAGAGCGGAGAGAAGGGTCTTTTTCATGATCTGCTTTCCTTTGTTCGCAGGCTGGGTTTCGAGCTTCACTGGCTGGAATCGTCCGGTGTCACTCCGAGGAGCTTCAGTGCGTTGGCGAAAGTCCGGATACCCTGCGCCTGCTTGTGATCGGCGCAGTAGCGGGTCGCCTTTTTCTGGAGCACCTTTGCCTGGGCGACCTGCACCGCCTGGGCGTGGTTTTCGATGGCCTCGTCGAGCTGTCGACTTAGCCGGTTGCAACGTTCGCTTCGGGTGATCGCAGCTTCCGCGTTCGAATGTCCGGCACCGACCATGGCGAGCGAAATGCCGAACAGCGCTCCCATCCATCGATACGAACTTCTTGGCATGGCCGGGTCCTGGTCTCCCTGTGGCGAGGCGCCGCGACCGGTGTTCTGGCCGCTGCGGTTACTGTTATGCCATTGATTTTTTTCAGGAGTTTTTCCAGTTTGTTGAATTTTGTTTCTGGATTGTTTCTGCGGACTTTTTGTCGATCCGCTGGCCAAGACACCCGGGCGGTCCTATCCTATATGACGCAAATCACGACCTCGCCGCCGGCCGAGAGACCGGTCCAGAAGACAGGTATTGAGTGAAAACCGATCCGCATATTCTCATCGTCGACGACGACAGGGGCATCCGCGATCTGCTGCAGGAATTCTTCGAGAAACGCGGCCTGCGCACCTCGGTGGCACGCGACGGCACCGAAATGGAAACCGTCATGCGGCGTGGTCATTTCGACCTGGTCGTTCTCGACGTGATGCTGCCGGGCAAGAGCGGCCTCGAACTCTGCCGCGAACTGCGTAGCGCCAACCAGGACATCCCGATCATCATGCTGACGGCGGTCAACGAGACCACCGACCGCGTCGTCGGCCTCGAGATGGGGGCCGATGACTACCTGCCGAAACCGTTCGACCCGCGCGAATTGCTGGCACGGATCCGGGCCGTGCTGAGGCGCAACGGCGGAGCTGTCGAAGCAAAGCGCCTGCCGCCCCGGCAGATTTACCGTTTTGCAGGCTGGACCATGGATTGTTCGCGCCGCAGCCTGGTGGCGCCCGGCGATGTGCGGGTGGAACTGACCGCCGCCGAGTTCAATCTGCTGCATACGTTCGTCAAGAGTGCCCAGCGCGTGCTGACCCGCGATCAGCTCATCGAGCTTTCGGGCGGCGATGGCGCCATCGCCTACGACCGCAGCATCGACATCCTGGTCAGCCGGTTGCGTCGCAAGATGGAAGACGATCCAAAGACGCCGCAGTTGATTCAGACGGTACGCAGCGGCGGCTACCAGTTCATTCCCGAGACCGTCAGCGAATGAAGCGATTCCTGCCTCAGACCCTGCCTGCCTGGGTCCTGTTGGTGGTGATCGCCAGCCTGCTCGTCAGCCAGGTTGCGACCCTCTACATCGTTGCGCGCGACCGCGCCGCGGCATCCGACGTCGTCGACTATTATCGGCTGAACGATCGTGCCTTCGCCGTCGTGCAACTGCTCTATTCGGCCACACCGGTGGACCGCAAGCGCATGGCTTCAGGGGTGGCAAGCACCAGCTACGCACTGACGGTTTCGGACACGCCGGTCGTCGCGTCGTCAATCGCCCAGGACGATCAACTGGCGGAACTGGAAGATATTCTCGTCAGTCGCCTGTCTCGCTTCGGCGTCATCGAAGCGAGAGTGCGGCGTGACGCCGCCACCGAATCCGAAAAGCCGCCGCGCAGGCCAGGCACCGACATCGGCCAGGTGGAGAAGGATCTGCTAACGCTCTCCGCAGGTTTTGCGCACAGCGACAAGCTGACCGCCTCGATCCAGTTCTCCGACGGTCAATGGCTGAACTTCACCGAACCGATCATCCCGCCGGGACCGGTGTTGAGTCCGGAAAGCCTGCCGCTCTACGGCATCATGGCCGGGCTGGTGGTTGTGATGTCGGTCTGGTCCATCCGTCGCCTGACCGCGCCCTACAGGATCATGGAAACGGCGGTGAAGCGCATCAGCAAGGATCTGAAAAGTCCTGCGATATCCGAAGCCGGCAGTCGTGAGATCAGAACCGCGGCGCGCGCCATCAATGTGATGCAGTCGCGGCTGCGCGAATATGTCGAGGACCGCGAACAGCTGGCGGCTGCGCTGGCGCACGACCTGCGCACCCCGCTCACCCGCATGCGCCTGCGGCTTGCGCTGCTGCGCAAATCGAAGCTGCGCGAAGACCTTGCCAGGGACCTCGGCGATATCGAGGACATCGCCCGCTCCGTCATCGACTTCGCCACCTTCGAGGTGGCCGAAGAGAAGAGCGAGCGCATCGATTTCGTATCCCTTGTGGAGTCGATTGCCGACGGCTTCCCGGACGTGACGCTGGATGACAACGAACTGCCTTCGCGTGAACTGATATGCAGGGCGAGACCGGTCGCGCTCAGGCGATGCGTCACCAACCTCGTCCAGAATGCGGTGACCTATGGTCAGCGAGCGCAGCTCAGCCTGCACCATTCGGATAACCAGATTGCCCTGGTCATCCGGGACGAAGGCCCCGGCATACCGCAGGCCAAGCTCGATGCCGTGTTCAGCCCGTTCATCCGGCTGGAGAAATCGCGCAATCGCGAGACGGGTGGTCTCGGCCTCGGCTTGACGATCGCCCGCAACATTGCTCGCGCCGCCGGCGGCGAAATCTATCTGTCAAACCATCCGGAAGGCGGGCTTCAGACCGAACTGCGCCTGCCACTCGCTACCTAGGCCGGGCGGTCTGCGCTGTTGGCGCGCGACGGAAGTACGCGCCGGCGTCACTGCGGTAGGCGAAGATGACACCACCCCAGACGGCCAAGATATGCAGGATGCGGCTGATAATCATCGACCACATCGCAAGACTGGCTTCACTGATGAAGCTCAGTGCATCACCACCGTCCGCGACCCACATGATCGGTTCCAGAACCAGGGAAAGCGTACCGAGGCCGCCATAGATCAGCGTCAGCAGGTGACGCGCGACGTTGGAGCCGCGCCGCATGAAGGTCGCCAGCGAAAACAGCAGCACATAAGCACAGGTGCGCACCGCAAGTTCGGTGCCGCTCTCGGAAAGGGCCTGCATCGGCCCACGCGGGTCACTCAGGAAACGGGCGGCCAGTTCGGTCAGCGCGGTGATGATCGCGACGATCCAGAACCAATATGCGATACGAACTGCAGCAGGAGCATTCCGGGCACTCATCTCATTCCCTCCCAGGAACCCGACGGGCGATATGGGTCGGAATCGAAAACCAGCAAGCCTGCCCTGCCCCGATGGACCATCGGGTGAGGAGGCTCTGGCATAACATGATTATATTCGAATGCGCGGCAGGACGACCTGCGCACAGCGGAACTTCAGGAACGATACGGCCTGCCTGATGTCCCTGGAGCGTTTCCGCTTTCACGGAAACGCGGAATTGCTCTAGCGCCGCAGAACAGCCGACAGCACGTCGCGAATACCGATGGCGCCGACGAACCGCGACTGGTCGTCGAACAGTGCCACCGGCGCAGTCTGCGAGCGGTGCATCGCAAGCATCACCGTCTTCAGCGACGTTCCAGGCGTCGCCCAGAATACCTGCGATGCCTCGTCGGGCTGGCGTTCCACGTCAGCGCAGGAAATCCAAACCGCCGGCTTGCCATCGCGTTCCGCGGCAGCCACCAGCCCGTGGCTGTCGATCTTGAACCGCGTCGTCTTGCGCCGGTCGAGCCAGATCCACCCATCATCCGCGGTTTCCAGGTCGCGACGATCGCGCATGACATTCCACGCAGTCAGCACAGAGAGCGGATTCACGTTGGAGATGAACTCACGCACATAGTCGTTGGCCGGCTTCAGCACGATGTCTTCGGGTGGGCCGGACTGCACGATGCGCCCGCCTTCCATGATGGTGATCGTATTGCCGATCTTGAGTGCTTCCTCGAGATCATGGCTGACGAAGATGATGGTCTTCTTCAGCGTCTTCTGCAGTTGCAGCAGTTCGTCCTGCAGCTTGGTGCGGATCAGCGGATCGAGTGCCGAGAAGGGTTCATCCATCAGCAGGATCGGCGCTTCCGTGGCGAAGGCCCGGGCCAGGCCGACGCGCTGCTGCATGCCGCCGGACAGCTCATGCGCGTACTTTTTCGCCCACGGATCGAGGTTGACGAGCTTGAGCTGCTTCTCCACGCGCGTCTTGCGTTCAGCTTCCGGTACACCGGCAAGTTCGAGGCCCAGACCGACATTCTCCTCCACGGTGCGCCAGGGCAAAAGACCGAACTGCTGGAACACCATGGCGACCTGATGCTGGCGCAATTGGCGCAATGTCGCCTCGTCGCAGGAGACGACGTCGACCATGCCGTTGCCATTCTTTACCATCACCTGGCCACGGCTGACGATGTTGAGCCGGTTGACGGCACGCAGCAGCGTCGACTTGCCGGAACCGGACAGCCCCATCAGCACGGATATCTCACCTTCATTGACGGTGAGATTGGCTCCGGCACAACCCAGAACATTGCCGGTCTGCTCCAGGATCTCCGCGCGGGTCGCTCCTTTGTCGACCATTGCCAGCGCATCGCGCGTATCCGGGCCGAAAACGATGTCGACATTCTTGAAATCGACGGCAACAGTCATTTCTTGCCTCCCACGCCGATACGCGTCATGCGGTCGAGCACGATCGCCAGCACCACGATGGCAAGACCAGCTTCAAGTCCAAGGTCGATCTTGCGTGAGCCAAGTGCGCGGTTGATCTCGGTGCCAAGGCCGCCGGCGCCGATCAGCGCGGCGAACACCACCATCGACAGCGACAGCATGATGCACTGGGTCAATCCCGCCATGATGGTCGGCAGCGCCGCCGGCAGTTCGACCTTCCACAGAAGCTGGCGTTTGGTGGCACCAAAGGCTTCGCCGGCCTCGATGATCGCTTTCGGCACCGAGGTGACACCCAGGTGAGTCAGGCGCACCGCCGTTGGAATAACGAAGATGATGGTGACGATGAGACCCGGAGCGTTGCCAAGTCCGAACAGGGTGAGCACCGGGATCAGATAGACGAAGGTCGGCAGCGTCTGCATCAGGTCCAGGACCGGCAGCATGACCCTGTAGACCTTCGGCTTGTGAGCGGCCCAGATGCCAAGCGGCACGCCGATCGCCATGGAGGCGGCGGCAGCGGCAACGACGAGAACGAGCGTCTGGACGGTCTGTTTCCACAGGCCCTGGTTGATGATGAAGAGCAGGCTGAGCAGGACGCCGATCGCCAGCGCCCTGGAGCGCTGCAGCCACCACGCAAGCAGCGCGATCAGCAGGACGACGACAACAGGCGGCATCATCAGAAGCAGATTGACGATGCCGTCGAGCAGCGTGTTCAGCCCGTTCGAGAAACCGCGGAAAATGGTGTTGAAGTTGTCAGTGAGGAACGTGAAGAACGCCTTTCCCCACAAGCCGACCGGTATTTTCCAAGCGACCAGGAAATTCGAAACGGGATCCATCTGCCCTCCCTCGTCATGCCTCCGTCCTACCCTCGAGGCATCGTTATCTTGTCACAGCCTGCAAAAAAGGGCAGCCCCCGACGGGCGGCTGCCCTACCTAGAGCGTTTCCGTTTTTCACGGAAAGAGCGATTTCGGTCAGCCGCCGATCGCGCTTTTCACAGCAGCAGCCGCATCGCCACCATCAAAGGTCGTCACGCCGGCAAGCCAGGGCGTTGCAGCGTCCGGGTTCTTTTTCAGCCAGTCCTTTGCGACGTCGTTGGCATTGCCGCCCTTGAGGATGCCATCCATCATCTGGCCTTCCATATCCAGATTGAACTTCAGGTTCTTGATGAAGGCACCCGCATTCGGGCACTCCTGCAGATAGCCCTTGCGAACATTGGTCGAGACGGTCGCCGCGCCGAAGCCGGAGTCACCCATACCATCGAGATAGGTGATCTTCATGGCGCCCATCACCGGATGCGGTGTCCAGCCGAGGAAGGCGATCCACTTGTTTTCCTTCATCGACTGCTCGGCCTGCGTCAGCATGCCGGCCTCCGAGGATTCGACCAGTTCGAAACCCTGCAGGTTGTCAGCAGGATTCTTGATCATGTCGAGGATGATGCGGTTGCCGTCATTGCCGGCCTCGATGCCGTAGATCTTGCCCTCAAACTTGTCCTTGAACTTGCCGAGGTCGGTCAGCGTTTTCACGCCGCCTTCGGCAACATAGGTCGGCACAACGATGCCGTAACCGGCGCCCGAAAGGTTCTCCGAAATGGTCTCGACCGAACCGTCGGCTGTATAATCCTTGATGTCGTTGGTCATCGACGGCATCCAGTTGCCGAGGAAGACGTCGAGATCCTTGTTTTTCAGCGAGGCATAGGTGACCGGCACCGAGAGCTGGATGACTTCCGGCTCGTAGCCAAGCGCGGTGAGCAGCACGGATGCGACGCCGGTGGTCGCCTGGATATCGGTCCAGCCGACATCCGAGAGGCGCACCTTCTTGCAGCTTGCGGCATCGCCGGCGAACGCCGCGCTGGTGGACAGCAAGGCAGCCAGGCCGAATCCTGCGACGATAGACTTCATGCGCAACATGAACTTTCTCCCATTGTGTTTGTTTGGCGAAGCGGATTCCTGCGCCTGGCCTTGTTGTGTCAGCCAAACACCATTCTTGTGTTGTTTCAAGCACCAGGAGATACGATTGACGGCGCGCATTGGCCGATCAGCGACACGGCCGAGCTTTTTTGGTGGAAGGTCCGAAAGCGCCCCTCCCCGCCGCTCACAACTTCTGCATAAAGGGTCATGGCCAAGCTCTATTTCAACTACGCAACCATGAACGCCGGCAAGACCACCATGCTCTTGCAGGCTTCCTACAATTATCGCGAAAGCGGCATGACCACGATGCTGTTCGTAGCCGGCCACTACCGCAAGGGAGACACGGGTTTCATCTCGTCGCGCATCGGCCTGGAGGCGGAGGCGGAAATGTTCCGCAGCGGCGACGACCTCTATGCCCGCATCGCCGAGCACCACGAACACACCACCGTGCACTGCATCTTCATCGACGAGGCACAGTTCCTGGAGGAAGAACAGGTCTGGCAGCTCGCGCGTGTTGCCGACCGGCTCGGCATTCCCGTGATGTGTTACGGCCTGCGCACCGACTTCCAGGGCAATCTTTTCACCGGTTCGCGCGCCCTTCTGGCAATAGCTGATGACCTGCGCGAAGTACGCACCATCTGTCGCTGCGGCCGCAAGGCCACGATGGTCGTGCGCCTCGGCCCCGACGGCAAGGTCGCCCGGCAGGGCGAGCAGGTGGCGATCGGCAAGGACATCTATGTTTCGCTCTGCCGCCGTCACTGGGAGGAGGAGATGGGCCGCGCGCAACCCGATGATTTCATCGGCTTTTCACGCCCCTGAGGCGCATTCTTCCCGAGTTGGGCTACAAGCTGCGGCCAAGAGTACTATGGCCGTTCGCGGGCGGCTGCTGATACGCTGACAGCGTTGCTATCCATCCGAGGAACGATCATGAAACGCCAGGCACTCGGCCCAGCCATCGCCATTCTCGCCACGCTCGTTGCCCTGCCCGCGCTCGCGGATGGTGACGCGGTCGCCGGCAAGAAAGTGTTCAACAAATGCATGGCCTGCCATGACGCCACATCCGAAAAGGACAGGCTCGGACCGCATCTGCTGGGCGTCATCGGCCGCACCGCCGGCACCGCGCCAAGCTATCTGGCCAAATATTCGCAGGCCATGAAGGACGCGGGCGCTGCAGGCCTCGTCTGGGACGAGACCTCGCTGGCCGACTATCTGCGCAGCCCGAAACAGAAGGTTCCAGGCAACAAGATGGCTTACATGGGCCTGAAGGACGACACTGAGATCGCCAATGTCATCGCGTATCTGAAAGCCGATCCGAAACCGTAACAGGGATTTTTCGTCGCAAGCATCGCCGCGAATGACCATGCTCGCGGCGAAAGCACTGTATGCGTCTTTCAATCGCCAATCGCCCCACATATATTCGCCACCACTGCAACGAGCAGTTTGGACTTGCCACCACTAGGGGGATCTGATGGCGACATTGCAAAACTTCGATACCGAAATCGCCAAGACCAGGCAGGTCGTCGAAGACATGCGTTCCAAGATCGAGCAGTCCGGTACCGTGCTCGACACGCTCGCCAAGGCTGATCAGAAGATCGGCGACGCCAATTTCGACATCGAGAATGCCCGCATTCAGGATGTTCTCAAGCAGCAGAAGACAATGGAAGCCAACATCGCCGATCTGATCATCGGCCTTGAGGACGCGACCAATGTCTTTGGCTCCGAATTCGAAAGCATGAAGAACTACACCGGCTGGGAAAGCTTCGTCGGTATCTTTTCGGCGCAGAAGAAGCAGCGCATGCGTACCGACCGCGTGCGCAACATGTCGCTCGCCGGCAACCTGCAGGAGCTTCTGGCCAAGTCCGACACGATCGTCGGCATCCTGAAAGCGCAGAAGGAAGTGCTCGACCAGCGCTACAAGACCTCCGAGACCAGCCTTTCGCAGGTGATCGAACGCCGCAAGGCGACCATGGCCGAACTCGAAGCCGTTCAGAAGCGCATCCAGGAACTGAACCCGCTGCTGCTCGACATCGAAAACAAGATCGCCGCCTCGACCAGCCAGAAGGAACGCACCGCACTGGAGAGCGATCGCACCAAGCTCGCGACGGAATACAACGAGCGCCAGGCCAAGGAACAGGAATTGCTTGCGGCCAGCCAGACGCTGGAACGCTACACCTCCATGTTCCAGACCTTTGTGGATTCGTTGAACAATCAGATCGCCGCGCAGTCGACGCTGATCAACAAGCTGACCATCGATACAGAACAGCGCATCGTGCTCTACAAGGCGCTGGAGGATTCGTTGAAGACGGCTGCCCAGCAGGATGTCGCGCACAAGATCAACACGCTGGGCTCGCAGGTGGATACCACCGCTGAAGAGACGATGGCCGGAATTGGCGCCGCCGCCCAGAAACACATTGGCGACCTGCTCGAAATGCACGAGAAGAACATGGTAGCGACCGCCGACATCCAGCGCCGCAAGAAGCTGGCCGACGACGCCTTCGCCCGCCGCTTCGACGAAGTCATGAAGAAGCACAATTCAGCGAACTATGTTCAGTCCTGACCTTAGAGCGTTTCCGTTTTTCAAGGAAACGCGGAAACGCTCTAACTCTTTGTTTTTGCGCAATTCCGAACGGAAAACCGTGCACACTTTTCCTGGAATTGCGCTAGCACGGCAGGACAGTTCGCTTTCATCGATGCCTTTTTGTAACCTCACCAACCACCTTGCTCCCCTCACGTGGAAGGGAGCCAAGGCATGAGCATCGAAACCGATGCGGCCGAGCGCTATTTCTCGGCCATAACGGCTGCCCTGTCCGGCCTCGAGATCTTCATGCGCGACGATCGCTCGCCGCTCTACCGGCATGGCATCGTCGCCAAGATCGTGGCCGAGTACATCAGCCGCCTCGACAAGTCTTTCACCTGCTGGCGCAACCGTCTCGGCTTCATGGAGACCTTCAAGATCTCCCGTGCTGAAAGTGGCTATCCGGTCTTTCAGAACCTGCTTGAACTGGAGAACGACCGGCGCCAGGCCGACAGCCGGCTCGCCACCATTCCGTCAGCGCGCGAGCTGCGCGCCGAAATGGCCGACTTCATCCTGCGCCACAAGGAATTCCCGACGACGCTGCAGAAGTCGATGGCAGAGCGGCTTTACCTGGAAGACATCAAGAGCGGCGAGACCTTCGGTCCGTTCACGCTGGCACAGACAGCCAAGGTCTCGGTCAATCCGAAGTCCGGCCTGCCCTATTATCTCGTGCATTGGGCAAGCTTCGACGGCACCGCCAACCTGCCGCTGATCTATATGGTGACCGTGGAAGATTCCTCCGATGACATCGTACGTCAGTTGGTCGGCAAGGATGGACGACTGAATGAAAAGGTCGAGATTCCGCTGCCCGTGGACGGCTTGTTGAACCCTGACCTCGCGCGGCGCTTCGACGACTTCACCGAAAAGAATTCGTCCTACTCGTTGTCTCCGTTGACGATCGCCGTCAACCTCGACAAGGATTTCGAGCCGTTGCATCCCAAGCAGTTGCGGCGCGTGGTTCTTGGCCCCTTCTATTCCGCCGGCATCACCGACAACAACTCGACGGTGACCGAGGTACTGGCCAAGGTGCGCAAGCCGGAAAATGCCTGGCTGCTGACCTGGACCATCCAGGAGGTCTATTCGAAAGGTGAAAAGCCCGGCCGCCGCGGCCTTTTCTCAAGCGAGAAGACGACGCAGGAATTCTTCATCAACACCGACGACCTGGAGGCGACACGGCAGGGTGTCTCCAGTTTCGAGAACCACGCGCTGGTACCGCACGAAGCCTATCAGGCGCTCTATGCGGCCGGCGAAGCCCAGAAGATATTCAACGGCTACAAGGTGCACATCCTGTCCGGCGGGCGGGTAATTTCCGACGTCTGACCGCCTGACCGAGACTGCGTAACGAGGGATCGAATGGACACCGGGCTTACCACCATTCCCGAAGCCGACATCGAGAAGCACCGCGCCACCGCGCAGAGCTTCATCACCCGCATTGTCGTGCTGGAGGATTCGTCCGGCGAATCCGGCACGGCGCTTGCCGGCACGGGTCGCCGCTTCGTCTCAACGGTTTCGAGCGGATCGCTGCGCAAGACGCGCGAGGTCGAGCTGCAGAAGACAGTGGCCTCCATTCGACCCGACGATCAGTTGATGTCGATCCCGCAACACACGCTCCTTTACCGTGCCCGACGCGGCATTGCCGTGGCATTGGCGGTTTCCGACATCTTCGCGCGCTCGACCGACCTTGAAAGCATGCAGGCGCAGAACGCGCGTTCACCACTCGAGGGTGATCAGGCCACACAATTCAAGAAGCTGCTTTCCGCCTCCGCCTATGTCGCTGCTTTCGCTTTTGCTTCCTATCTGGCTCAGCTCATTGACGGCGATGGTGAGGCGCCGAACGACATAGCCGAACCGGATTTTCTGTTCGACACGCCGCAGGATGCGGTGAAATCTCTTGTTGCCGGCCTCGACAAGGCTCTCGCCGGCACCAAAGACGACGCCGATCTCCTGACTCGTGCGAAGAGCTTTGCGCGCGTTGCCATCGATGGCCTGCTTGCACGCAAGGCCCGCTTCGACGGGCTTGGCGCCTTCGAGAACACACACCTTCGCATCGACACCGACGACTTCACCATCGATGGGTTCGATGTCGCGCCCGGCAAGAAGTCGAAACCGCTGGTGATGACCTTCAAGAAACCCGAAGAGGTCGTCGGCAATCACATCGCCAAATACCAGTCGGTGAAGCTGGCCAAGATGCTGATGGCCTACGACTTCGACCGGGAGCTGAATCCGTTTGTCGAACTCGGTGGTTTCCTGTTCACCTTCATCGGCGACGGCGCACCCGGCACCGGCAAGACGACGCTGATCCAGATGATCGCCGGCCTGGTCAACGACTATTGCAAGGTCGCCGGCTATCCCTTCGCCTATGAGAATTTCGGCGTCGACCAGATCTCGTCCTACCAGGGAAAATCCGGCCAGAACTGCCGACAGTTCATCAACAATGTGCTCAATCCGCGCGCGATCGGCTTCGGCACCATCGACGACATCGACCAGGTGGCGGCCAAGCGTTCCGACGACCGTGCATCCGCCGGACAGCAGGAAATCACCGGCGTGCTGATGGATGCCTTTGCCGGCGCCGGCACGGTGGTACGCGGCAACTGCGCCTTCGGCATGTTTTCCAACTATCCCGAAAATGTCGACGACGCGCTGCGCCAGCGCGCCGGAGCGCGCTGGCTGGTCGACGGCCCGCAGACCCGCGACGACTATATCGACATCTTCGTGCTGCTTGCCGGCAAGAACCACAAGATCCCGCTCGGCGAGCACAAGCTCTACGCCGCCCAGGAGATCCAGCGCGCCGTGGCGGAGGCTTATGAAGGTCATGACAAGCCGCATGAGGACGGCCTGCTGAAGGTTTACGACCGCTTCATCAAGGAGAGTGGCGAGCCGAAGACGCTGGAAGATGTCGGCAGCTACCTGCACCTGATCAAAGAAGCCGAGCCGCGCTTCACCGGCCGCGCCATCAAGAACGTCACCGACGCCATCAAGATGCGTGCCATGGACATCGAACTGCCGGACGAGTGGTTCGAAAAACCCGAAGCTTTCATGCACAAGAGCTACGACGACAAGAAGGCGATGATCGAGGAGTTGCGTCGTCCGTTCGACATGGACGTTATCATGCAGGAGATCAACCGCTACGCCGATTCCGAATTCCGTTACGCCGACAAGTCCGACGATGCGGCGGTCGACAGGCTGCTGCGCGACGCTCGACTGCGCGAAAGGGCAGTCAGGGAAATGGAGGAGTTGAAGAAGAAGGGGCTGTGGAACGCGTAATCTCTTTCCTTCTCCCCGTTTACGGGGAGAAGGTGTCACGAAGTGACGGATGAGGGGCAGCGCCATGCGTGGCGGCAATGAGTCCAGAACCTCAAGAGCGCGATTGCTTCGGCGCGTAGACAATGAGGCCGAGGAAAAGCTCTGGTACGAACTTCGCGGAAGGCGCCTGAATGGCTACAAATTTGTCCGCCAGTTACCGATCGGCCCGTATTTTGCGGACTTCGCATGTCGCGAAGCAAACCTTGTCGTCGAAGTTGATGGTAGCCAGCATGCCACAAGCCAGACAGATCGCTTCCGGGACGAAACCATGAATGGAAACGGATGGTCCGTATTGCGGATTTGGCATGCAGATGTTCTCAAAGACCGACGCTCGGTCCTGGATACGATTCTCGCCGCGCTCGACGGCACGCTGGATCAGAAAATGACTTCACACGACATCAAATTCCTTCCCGCATCAACAGGTGTCGACAAACAACCATGACTGCCTGTGCCGCCCCTCATCCGCCCTTCGGGCACCTTCTCCCCGTGAACGGGGAGAAGGAATAATGGACCTCCTGCGCGACAACGAACTCATCTACGGCCGGCTGCTGCCGGTCGACGAGCCGCATCTCATCGACCGCTACAACAAGGCGCTGAAGGCGTTCGGCTTTAAGCCCACCAGGCTGAAGAGTTTTCACGTCGATCGAACCGGTTTCTCACCCGAGATCGCCGAGGAATGCGGCGACTATGACTATCTCGATCCCAACGGCATCAACCGCCGGTTCATCATCCTGACCCCGTCGCAGATTGACCTGCCGGTGGTGCACACGGCTTTCTCGAACACCTCACAGCTGATGTTCGAGTTCATGTCGAAGAACAGCCGCGCCATCGACGCGCTGACGATCAAGGACGTCATCTATGGCGAGATCGAGGATTCGGTCTCGACGGTGAATGACATCGAGGATCTGCTCTCCATCAACCAGGTGGAGTTCCGTGTCCTCTCGGCCGAGGACGTCCTCGGCAAGGCTTCGGAACTCGGCACGCTGGTCGACCGGCTGAAGCAGGAACCCAACGCCTGGCGCGACAACAAGATGCTCGAGCGCATGGTGGAGTTGGCCAAGGTCACCGGCGACATCCGCGAAAACGCGCTGGTGCCCGACCAGGTCATTTTCCGCCACAACGCCTATTGGACGAGCCATTTCGGCGGGCTGTACGTTTTCGTTGACCCCGATGTGACCACCGTCATCGGCGACCCTGCCGCACCGGGGTTCCGGCGCTCGCGGCCATGGCAGGTGAGTTACCTGTCGATCAAGGATCCTGACGCCGTCTTCCGTTTCCTCGCTTCCAGCGGTCGTATCGAGTTGCCGCGCGCTTCGTGGATCGAAAGCTCCGGCTATCTCGAGCACCGCGCCGAAATGGTGGTGCGCAACCTGATCTGGCATTCCGACCCGGATCGCAATCTGTCCAGCGTCGACAAGGTCTGGCTGCAGACCTGGATCCACAACAACGCTTCGACGATCAACCGTGACGGCGATTTCCCCTTCCTTAATGCCGCCAAGCGCGAGATCGGCCAGCTTGGCCAGCTCAAGATCGAGGATGTGCAGCCCCGGCAGCGCTTCCTGGTCGTTCGTGCCAAACCAAGGCATGCCGATGCCTGGCTGACCAACCGGCTGATCTCGGATTTTGTACCCTCGGATTTCGTTGCCAGGTACGTCTTCAACAAACAGGGTTTCTACAAGGACTATGAAGGCTTCAGCGAGGCCTGGCGGTCACATGTTGTCGACGTCCTGAAAACCACATATCTCAGGGACAAGGAGACGTTCAGAAACCGTCTCTATGGCCTGACCGACTAGGGGGTGCCACGGCATGCTAGATCCGATCGTGAATTTCATCACCCGGATATTCCAGTGGATAGGCCGCGGCATCGGCCTGCTGATCGGCATCATCCTGTGGCCGTTCATGTGGCTCGGCCGCTGGTATTTTCAGCGCGGCTGGATCCTGAAGACCCTGGTGGGCGTCGGCCTGCTCATCCTCCTCGCCCTCTACGCCAACTTCTTCTATGCCACGCAGTGGTGGAACAATTTCGATCCGAACTATGTCGACAAGTACAAATTCGAAAGCCGTAACGTCTCGGCGGGCGAACAGGTGACTGCCGGCGGCGGCACCGACACGACCAAATCGTGCGGACGCTCTGCGATTGCAGACGTCGCGGCGGACCTGACCGATTTCAACGTGAACCAGAACGCCTGGATCTCCTCCATGATCCTCTACAAGGTCGGCCTTTTCGGTTACGACTGGGACAAGACGCCGTTCATGGACAACAAAGCCTCGTTCCAGCGTGGCATCAACCAGGCGGTGCGACGCACCGCCACCGAACTCGCCGACAATATGGGCCGTGTCCGCACCACGTCGCAGATCGACGGCGACCTGCAGGATGCCCGCGGCAATCTGCAGTTCGACGAATACACCTGGTACTTCGGCCTGAGCCCGTTCGGCCCCAAGACGCCGACGCCGAGCTACTACCGTGATGCGATCAAGAAACTGCGTGCTTTCAATGCCAGGCTCGGCGCCTGCCAGGCGGTCTTCGATGCCCGCGCCGACAATCTCAAGCAGTATCTCGACCGTATCGCATCCGACATCGGCTCGACCTCGGCGATTCTCAAGGACCGGGCAGAGAACTACAATTATGGCTTCTTCGACCCGCGTGCGGATGATCGCTTCTGGTTCGCCTATGGTCAGCTCTATGCCTATTACGGACTGATGATGGCAGCGCAGGCAGACTACGAGGACGTGCTCAAGCAGAAGAACCTCAAGAGCCTGTGGGACACCATGGATGCCCAGTTCGTCTCCGCCCTGCGCATCCAGCCCTGGCTTATCGCAAACAGCGATGAAACAGGCATCTTCGCCACGCATCTGACGACGATGGGCTTCTACGTCCTGCGCGTCCGCTCGAACCTGGTCGAAATCAGCAACGTGCTGGCGCAATAGCGAATAGCGAATGAAGTTAGCCGGTTGTGGTTATGTCGCAGGCTGGCCGGCAGACACCGCTGTGCCGTGCGCTATTCGCCACTGCCTATTCACTATTCGCTCCGGATAAGCCTGTCGCATTTCGCGTATTGCGCGGCTGTTTTGAGACGGCGGAAACGGCCCACACTCGGCTTCTATGCCGCACGACACCGACGGCGAATGCCTCGCCTGATGATTTGGGAGATCACCGGATATGGCCGATTACAAGAGTGACATCGAGATCGCGCGAAGCGCGAAGAAACAGCCGATCCAGGCGATCGGTGAGAAGATCGGCATTCCGAGCGAGCATCTGCTGCCCTACGGCCATGACAAGGCCAAGGTCTCGGCCGAGTTCATCAAGTCGGTCAAAGGCAACAAGGACGGCAAGCTGATCCTGGTCACCGCCATCAACCCGACACCGGCCGGCGAAGGCAAGACCACCACCACGGTCGGTCTGGGTGATGGCCTCAACCGCATCGGCAAGAAGGCCGTCGTTTGCATCCGCGAAGCCTCGCTCGGACCCAATTTCGGCGTCAAGGGCGGTGCCGCCGGCGGCGGTTATGCCCAGGTCGTGCCTATGGAAGACATGAACCTGCACTTCACCGGCGACTTCCACGCCATCACCACCGCCCACAACCTTCTGTCGGCCCTCATCGACAACCACATCTACTGGGGCAATGAACTCGGCATCGACATCCGTCGCGTCGCCTGGCGCCGCGTCATGGACATGAACGACCGCGCGCTGCGCCAGATCATCGTCTCGCTCGGCGGTGTCGCCAACGGTTTCCCGCGCGAGGCCGGCTTTGACATCACCGTCGCCTCCGAGGTGATGGCGATCCTGTGCCTTGCCACCGACCTGAAGGATCTCGAAAAGCGCCTCGGCGACATCATCGTCGCCTATCGCCGCGACAAGACCCCGGTCTATGCCCGTGACCTCAAGGCCGACGGCGCCATGGCGGTGCTGTTGAAGGATGCCATCCAGCCGAACCTGGTGCAGACGCTGGAGAACAACCCTGCCTTCGTGCATGGCGGCCCCTTCGCCAACATCGCCCATGGCTGCAACTCGGTGGTCGCCACCACCACCGCGCTCAAGCTCGCCGACTATGTCGTGACCGAAGCCGGCTTCGGTGCCGATCTCGGTGCCGAGAAGTTCTTCGACATCAAATGCCGCAAGGCTGGCCTGAAGCCGGCCGCTGCCGTCATCGTCGCCACCGTGCGCGCCATGAAGATGAATGGCGGGGTGAAGAAGGAAGACCTCGGCCAGGAGAACATCGAGGCGGTGAAGAAAGGCTGCGCCAATCTCGGTCGTCACATCGAGAACGTGAAGCAGTTCGGCGTGCCGGCGGTGGTTGCCATCAACCACTTCGTCTCCGACACCGATGCCGAGATCGAGGCGATGAAGGCGTTCGTGGCGGCGCAAGGGGCCGAGGCGATCCTGTGCAAGCACTGGGCGCAGGGCTCCGCCGGCATCGAGGAGCTTGCCCACAAGGTGGTGGAGATCGCCGAGAGCGGCGCCTCGCAGTTCTCGCCGCTCTATCCCGACGACATGCCGCTGTTCGAGAAGATCAACACCATCGTCAAGCGCATCTATCGCGGTGACGAGGCGATCGCCGACAAGGCGATCCGTGATCAGCTGCACCAGTGGGAACAGGCCGGCTACGGCAACCTTCCCGTCTGCATGGCCAAGACGCAGTATTCCTTCTCGACCGATCCGAACCTGCGTGGTGCTCCGACCGGCCACACGGTTCCGGTGCGCGAGGTCCGTCTTGCTGCCGGTGCCGGCTTCGTCGTCATCATCTGCGGCGAGGTCATGACCATGCCCGGCCTGCCCTCCAAACCATCGTCGGAGAAGATCTTCCTCAACGATCAGGGACAGATCGAGGGGTTGTTCTAAACGGGAATGGCAGTAGGGCAGTCGAAAACGACCTGCCCTACTGCCCTATTCTCTTGCTTAAGCCGCGATCAACTCGCGCGCCTTGAGGATTTCGACACAGGCATGGGCCGCTTCGCGGCCTTTGACCTTGAAATGCTCGAAGAAGAAGCGGTGATGCTCGGCGCCGTCGTGGAAATTGTGTGGCGTCAGCACAGCTGACAGCACCGGTACGCCGGTCCCGAGCTGGACATTCATCATGCCGTCCAGCACTGCCTGCGCCACGAATTCGTGGCGATAGATGCCGCCGTTCACGACGAAGGCAACGCCAAGCACCGCTGCATGGCGGCCTGTCTGGGCAAGCGTCTTGGCATGCAGCGGAATTTCATAGGCGCCCGGCACATCGAAGACGTCGACGACCAGACTACCTCCGCTCAACGCCTCGATTTCCTTGGTAAAGCTTTCGACGCATTGGTCGACAATATCGGCATGCCAGCGTGCGCGAATGACGGCGACGCGACGGGTTTCGAACTGTTTCTGGGATTGCTGATTCATGGGTCCTTCCTTCCGTTTCGAACCAGAATCAGGACGCACGACACGGAAAAGCGGCAGCTTGCGCTACCGTTGATCCGCTCGTTCTCTTCCATCCGGACTGTAACCGTCGGCTCCGGAATCGCACCGGATCTGCTGACCTTTCCGGCAAGCCGGAAAGCGCTCGCGGGCTTGAGCCGAAGCTCTTACCGCCGGTGGGGACTTTCACCCCGCCCTGAGAACATTAACGACGCTAGTAACGCGACCCGCGGCTTGCCTGTCAACCCACAGGAACAATGATTTCAGCGAACTGGCCGAGCAGGATTGCCGACGACGGTGGCTCCGGCGGGCATGTCCCGGGTCACCACGGAACCGGCACCGACGATGGCGTTGTCGCCGATCGTCACGCCGCTCAGGATGATGGCACCTCCGCCGATCCAGGCGTTCTCGCCGATTGTAACCGGCCGGCCGATTTCCAGACCGGAACGCCGTTCGGCCGCCCCCTTGTGATGTTCGGGACAATAGATCTGCACATGCGGACCAAGCATGGTCGCCTTGCCGATATGCACCGGTGCGGTGTCCAGAACGACACATGAAGCATTCAGGAAAACGCGATCCCCGAGGAATATATTGAAGCCATAGGCACAATGGAAAGGCGCTTCGATGCGCACGCCTTGCCCCGCCAGTCCCAAAAGCCCGCGCAGAACCGGCGCGATGTCGCCGCGCTGCCGGGGCGGCAGCGAATTGTGCTCGAAGATCGCTTCGCTGGCAGCGAGACCAACACATCAAGTTCCGGGTCGACACAGTTGTACCACTCACCGGAGGCCATCTTCTGCAGTTCACTTTTCATCATTGCCGGTCTCCGGAATGCTCGCCGTGGCATCGCGATCAGCGCGGTTGCGAACGCGTTCGTCCGATACCGCAGCCATGGTCAAATACCACTCATATGATAGGTTGCTCATGTGGCCACTGCTGGTCAATCGAGGGGGTTAAGATGCTTTTTCTGCTTGCGCTGCTGATCGGCGTCGTCGCCGGCTTGCGAACCATGATGGCGCCCGCCGCGGTGGCCTGGGGCACCTATCTTGGCTGGCTGCCGGTGACCGGTACCTGGGCAAGCTTCACCGGCCACTGGATCACCGTCGCCATTTTCTCGGTCCTCGCCGTTGTCGAGCTGATCGCCGACCAGCTTCCATCCACGCCAAGCCGCAAGGTGCCGCAGCAGTTTGGCGCACGGCTTGTCGGAGGCGCTTTTGCCGGCGCTGTCGTCGGCACGACGGGAGGAGTACTGATCGGCGGACTGATCGCCGGTGCCGTCGGCGCTGTCATCGGGACCTATGGCGGTGCGGAGTTGCGCGCCAGGATGGCCGCCGCTTTCGGACGCGACCTCCCCGCCGCCCTGGTCGAGGATGTCATTGCAATCGTCGGTGCGCTTCTGATCGTCATGGCTGTCGCATGACGGGCGCAGCCAGGACATTCGATGCCATCATCATCGGTTGCGGCCAGGCCGGCCCCTCGCTGGCCGGCCGCCTCAGTGCTGCCGGCATGAGGGTCGCGCTGGTCGAGCGCAAGCTGGTTGGCGGCACTTGTGTCAACACCGGCTGCATGCCGACCAAAACAATGGTTGCCAGTGCCTATGCCGCACACCTCGCTCGCCGCGCTGCCGACTATGGCGTGACGCTTTCCGGTCCTGTCGGCGTGGATATGAAAGCGATCAAGGCGCGCAAGGACAAGGTGTCCAACGACGCCCGCAAGGGATTGGAAGATTGGATCGCATCCATGCCTGGCTGCACGCTGTTCCGCGGCCATGCCCGCTTTGAGGATCCGCACACTGTTCGTGTCGGCGATGACCTGCTCACCGCGGGGAAGATTTTCCTCAATGTCGGTGGCCGTGCCTCGGTGCCGGACCTGCCCGGCCTCGCCGACATCACCTTCCTCACCAACTCATCGATCATGGACCTCGACGTGCTGCCCGGGCATCTCGTTGTCGTCGGTGGCAGCTACATCTCGCTGGAATTCGCGCAGATGTTCCGCCGTTTTGGCTCTGAGGTCACCGTCATCGAAAGAGCCCCTCGTCTGATCGGACGCGAGGATGAGGATGTGTCCGGAACCATCCTGTCCATGTTCGAGAAGGAAGGGATCACCGTGCACCTCGGTGCTGAAGAGATCTCCTTCACCAGGCAGGACGACCAGACTGCCGTCACCTTTGCGCAGGGCAAGCCGCCCGTGATCGCCTCGCATGTGCTGCTGGCGCTTGGCCGTATTCCAAACACCGACGACCTTGGCCTCGACAAGGCTGGCGTGACGGTCGACAAGCGCGGCTTCGTCGAGGTGGACGATCAGTTGCACACCAGCGTGCCGCATATCTGGGCAATGGGCGACTGCAACGGCAAGGGTGCCTTCACGCACACCTCCTACAACGACTACGAAATCGTTGCCGCAAACCTGCTCGACAACGATCCTCGCAAAGTCAGTGATCGTATCGAGGCCTATGCGCTCTATACCGATCCGCCACTTGGCCGTGCCGGCATGACCGAGGCAGCCGTGCGCAGGTCCGGTCGTCGCGCTTTGGTTGGCCAGCGCCCGATGACCAGAGTTGGCCGGGCGGTGGAAAAGGGTGAGACGCAAGGGTTCATGAAGATCCTGGTCGATGCCGACAGTGGCGAAATCCTCGGTTGTTCCGTGCTGGGACCCGGGGGCGACGAGGTGGTGCATTGTGTGCTCGACCTGATGTACGCCAGGGCGCCGGTGAGGACACTGCAACGTGCCGTGCACATCCATCCCAATGTCGCCGAGCTGCTGCCAACGATTGCGCAGGAACTCAAGCCGCTCGTCTGATCGGCAATGCCGGATCCAGCGCTGCGCTCATCGTCCGCAGCGCTGGACCACTCGACATGCACCCGTATGCACGGCAAGAACGGCAATCACTTGAGTGTTTCCGTTATTCTCGAAAACGAGCAAACGCTCTGATTTTTGTTTGACGCAATTCCGGACGCAACCGCTACCCACTTTTGCTGGAATTGCTCCCGAAGGGAGAAGACCATGGAAAAGACGATCGAGCGGCTTGTCGGCGACAGCGCGGGCGTTGCCTACGAATTTCCGGTCTACCGTTTCAAGGGAAGCGATAGCAAGGCGCCAACCGCCTATCTGCAAGCGGCATTGCATGCCGGCGAGCTGCCCGGCACGGTTGCCATTGATGCGTTGATGCCGTTGCTTACCAAAGCCGAAGCCGAAGGTCGCATCAAAGGCTCGATCACCGTCGTGCCATGGGCCAATCCGGTCGGTCGCGCGCAATACATCTTCGGCGAGCTGGAAGGCCGTTTCCACCTGCCGAACCGCGTCAATTTCAACCGCGACTTCCCACTGATCGACAAGCCGGATATCTCGCTGCTGCCTGAGGAAGAGTACCTTCCGACGGTCGACCAGCGCCTGAAGGCACGGCTGCTCAAGCTATCGGTCGGCCACGACATCGTGCTCGACCTGCATTGCGACGACGAAAGCACCGCCTATCTCTACGTACCCGCCGTGTTGTGGCCTGCAATGCAGGATTGTGCCGCCGCCATGGGTGTTGAAGCCGTGTTGCTTTGGGAAGGCGAAAGCGGCTCGGCCTTCGAGGAAGCATCGTTGCAGCCGCATCTGGCCAGCGGCAGGGAAAGGCTCGGGAGCCTTGTCGTCACGACCGTCGAATATCGCGGCGTTGCCGACGTCAACGGGGCAACCGCTGAAGCCGATGCCGCGGGCCTCTACAGGCTACTTGTCGCGCGTGGCGTCGTTGCCGACACCACGGTGCCGAAGCCCGGCCGCTTCGAAGGCGTAGTCGCGCCGCTCGAAAACATCGACATGATGCCCGCCCCCAAGGCCGGTGCCTTGCTTTATGACGTGAAGCCCGGCGACTGGGTCAAGAAGGGCGACAGGCTGGCCACCATCGTGCACACGCCAGGCGAAGCCGGCGGCCGTGCCGAAATCTTCGCGCCACAGGATGGCTATATCCTGACCCGCCGGTCACATCGCATCACGCGAAAGGGGGACGATCTCGTCAAGCTGGTTGGCAGCGAGCGCAGCGAGGATGCCCGCGCCGGAGCACTTGAAGCTTAACGAAAGGCCAGGCCCGCGCCGCACACTCAGGCAATGTAGTGCTGTGGCTTGAATTCGGTCATGTCGTTGAAGGTGCAGAATGCCGGCACTTCGAGTTCAAGCACCTCGACCTCCGCTGCAAGTTCGCGCGTCAGCTCAGCCAGCGCTGGCAGATAAGTAGTCTCTGCACCTGCCGGCAGCCATGCTTTGAGATAGGCAAGCGTGATGTGGAAGGTATAGCTGTCGTGATCCGGGTGGCTATAGCCGAAAGGCACGGTCAGCCGGTCACGCAGCGCGCGAATGCTCTGTTCGTCTGTAAGCGTGGCACCGGTCACGACCAACCCCAGCGGAGTGACTTCAACGGGCCGCATGCGAAATTCCGACGCTTCCGGAAAGGCTTTCAGGCGCTCGAGAAAGAAGGTCGTGGTCTCGTCGATCGGTGCCTCGAAGGCGAGCTCCTGCGGCCAGTAGGCCGGCTTGCGCCGCCCTTCGATCGTGCCCTGGAAGACGGTCATGTGCAGGCTGGAAACCGGCGTATAGGCAAAGCGGTCGCCGTAAGGCAGTGCCTTGAGCGCCTCACGTACACGCGCCAGCGCTCGCTGCGTTGCCGAACCGTCGATGACATGGCTGACGATGGTGTTTCCAGGCTGCGGCAGGAATGTGCCATCCGCGTCGAAGCGACGGTTGAGATAATGGGGAGGCCCGCTCCTGCCGATTTCGGTGAATGTCTCGGCAAAGGCGTCGTTTCGTTCGTAGGCCACGGCTGCTCCAGGGAAAGGACGTTAGAGCAGCTCTGTAGGTTTCCGGCTTGAAGGCTGTGTGACACCAGACCGTGCAGCAAGCTATTCGGCGGGAGATATGGATGCCGCCCGTCCCGGAAAACGCCACCCGAGACGCACACCCAATGTCGCGGACGCGATCATCACCATGCCGATCGCCTGCGGCAGCCCGATCGGATGATCATAGATCGCCCAGTCGATGAGAATGGCGACCACGGGATAGATGAAGGTCAGCACGCCGATGACCGGCGTGGAAAGGCGCGGATAGGCCGAAAACATCATCACATAAGCGACGCCAGTGTGCAGCACGCCAATGCCGATCAACCATCCCCAGGACGTGATCGCAATGCTTTGCGAGAAATTCGCCAGCGGGGCCAGCATGAGCGCGCCCACGACGGTCTGGCACAACACCGTCACTTCCGGGCGCTGCTCGCCGAGCCCCTTGGCGAGGACCGTCACGATCGCATAGAGCAGCGCGCCGCCGAGCGCCATGAGGATGCCCATGGCCCAGCTCGCGGTGATTACGGTATTTGAAGCGACAAGACCGCTCGCCAGCACGACTCCGACAAAGGCCAGAACCATCCAGACGACCTGGTCAGCGCTGACCCGCTCCTTGAGAAACACCACGCCGATCAAGACCACGAAGAACGGCTGGATGTGATAGATGATCGTCATGACGGCGATCGAGGTGCGGGCAAAACCGGCAAAGAAGAAGACCCAGCTCAGCACCATGCAGACGCCGCAGAGCGCCGCGCGTAACAGCCTGGCCCTGGAAAGGCGAGGATCCGGCAGGTAGCCGCGCAGCAGGCACCATGCGCCCAGGAACAGCGTGGCGAAAACGCAGCGCCAGAAGACGGTGGTGATGGGATCGACCCCCGCCTCCGTGACAAAGGCACCGACCGTGCCGGCGATCATCATCGCGACCGCCAGGCTCAGGGCAGGAAATCGGCTGGTCGGCATGTCGCTCATATGGGTTTGTCCGCGTCGCGTGGACGATCAGCAAGCCACTGCACTCATCTTCATGCAAACGAATAGATTTGGTGAAAGCTATTCGTTATGCTGATAGCACCATGGCCCTGCCCCTCGACCTCGATCTGCTGAAGACCTTTGTCGCCATCGCCGAGAGCGGCAGCTTTTCCAATGCCGCCCCACGTGTCGGGCGAAGCCAGTCTGCCGTCAGCATGCAGATGCAGCGGCTTGAGCAGACGATCGGAAAGCCGCTCCTGATCCGCACACCGCGCGCGGTAGTGCCGAATGCCGCCGGTGAGGAATTCCTGGTCTATGCCCGGCGGTTGCTGAAGCTCTCGGATGAAGCCCTGGCCAGCGTTACCCGCCCCGAGGAAGCGGGCAGTGTCCGGCTCGGCGTCCCGGACGACTATGCCGCCTATCTGTTGCCACCGGTTCTGTCGCGGTTCTCCGCCGCGCATCCGCTGGTGACGGTGGAGCTTGTCTGCGAGCAATCGACTGCATTGGTGAAGACGCTGGAGGAAGGCCGGCTGGATCTCGCTATCATCACCCGACTGCCGGACCAGGCGCTCGAAGTGCTGCGGCTGGAGCGTTGTGTCTGGGTTGCTTCGCCAAATCACGTCGCCTGGGAAAAGGATCCTTTGCCGGTCGCCCTGTTCGAACCCGGTTGTGCGGCGCGTGTGAACATGTTGCAGGTGCTGTCCAGCATAGACCGCACCTTTCACTGCACCTATTCCAGCGCCAGCCTGCTCGGTCTCATCGCCGTCGTTCAGGCCGGTTTGGCCGTTGCCGGACTGGCACAATTGAGCGTGCCGCCTTCCCTGCGCATCATCGGTGAGAACGAGGGCCTGCCGCCGCTTCCCGATCTGGAAATCGGGATCATGCGCAATCCGATGTCGGCGACGCCCGCGGTCGAGCGGCTGAACGAATTCCTGCGTCGCGACCTGACGGAAAAACCTCAGCCCGGGTGACCTCTGCTTTCGCATATCGGCCCTGCATTACCACAGACGGCAGGAAAGATGTTGCCCGCACACCACATGGCAAAACAATCTGCTTTGCGGCGCCCAAGGGCCACATCGTGGTCATGTTGAGATGAAGAAGAAAGCACGGCTTTCAGCCCACATTCCATATCCATAAAAGGCAACAAACCAGAAATGACTATCCTCTCGATGCTTCGGCGGTGCTTGCCGGGCATTGCGGTTCTGCCGCTCATGATCGCCGCCGGATGCTCACAGACCGTCCAGGCCAACACAAAAGCCGCCGCAGTCTTTCCGCCAATGCCGGCCATTGCAGCAACGACAGCCATGGCTCCGGCAAAAATCGAGCCCGCATCCTACCAGGGCAGGGATACGGGGAGGTATGCGGCCATCGATGACGGCGGCTATAGCCTGCCGGCCATCGATGTTGGCAAGGTCGATCCCAAGTTCCTGCGCCAGCTTGTCGATGATCCGACGGGAGAACCAGCCGGATCGATCGTCGTCGATACGCGACAGAACTTCCTCTATCTGGTCCAGCCCAACGGCAAGGCCATGCGCTATGGCGTCGGACTTGGCAAGCAAGGTCACGCCTGGAAAGGGCGCGCGATCGTGCAATGGAAGCGCAAATGGCCGACCTGGACGCCACCGGCGTCCATGATCCGCCGCGATCAGAAGCTGGAAAAATGGCGGCAGGGCATGCAGCCCGGTGTGACCAACCCGCTGGGCGCGCGTGCGCTGTACATTTTCAAGGACGGCAAGGACACGCTCTACCGCATCCACGGCTCGCCGCAGTGGCGTTCGATCGGCAAATCGGCGTCAGCAGGCTGCGTGCGCATGTTCAACCAGGACGTGATCGATCTTTACGATCGTGTTTCCGGGAAAGCCCCGCTGCTGGTCATGTGATTTCGGCTGCCAACCCCAACGGACGTTGGCTTCATGATTGAGGCCGACGTCCGGCAAGGAGATGAGCCGCAATCGACTCATCGTCGTGAATTCATTCCCCGGACTTGTCGCTTCGCTCGAACCGGACCGCGTCCCACGCCTTGATACGGTCTCGCGTCGCATCCCAGTCCCGCTCGGAAATGCTTGCAACCAAGGCGTCGACAACCGCAAGCGCGCCGGCATAGCTGTCCCATGCGGTCCTGTTTTCAGTCGGCAACGCGATGACCTCGGCCGCATAGGCGGCAGCGGGCGACATCCACTTGTCCGTGACGAGTATGACAGAGGTCCCTGCCGATCGGCGCACCTTGTCCGCCAGTTCGACCAGCCGCTGCTGATAGCGCCGGAAGTCGAAGATGATCAGCAGGTCACGCGCGCGCATGCGCAGGATATATTCAGGCCAGATCTCGGTATCGGGCGGCAGGTGGAAAACATTGCGCCTGACCTGCCGCAGATGCCGCGAGAAGTGCTGCGCGATGGCATCACTGATACGGCCGCCGACGATGTAAATGGCACGCTTGTCATCTGCCAGCAGGTCGCAGATCCTTTCGAACTGGCTCTGCGTCAGCGACTCGCCGACAGCGCGGACCGCCTCCGCGGTAAGATCCAGGAAGGACTGCAGGAAATCCGCGCCGCCGCTGGTCATGCGTTCATGCAGATCGACGGGAGAGCGGTGACCCTCCTTCAGTTCGCCGATCAGCCGCCGTTGGAAATCCTGGTAGCCGTGACACCCCAGTTTCGTGACGAAGCGGGTGATCGAGGGCGCCGACACGCCCGTCTGCTCGGCGAGTGTCTGGATCGTCTGCAACCCGGCGAACGGATAGTCGGACAGGAGCGCCGCCGCGAGCTTTCGCTCGGCAGGGGTAAGCGTTTCGGCAAGGCTGTCGATCTGTTGGCGTAGCTCCATGCCGCACCCTTCCATATAGAAATTTTTCAGTCAATATCGTTTTATCGATTGACATTGATGGAATTTTTTCATCATCTTTTGGAAAAAAGAATGGGAACTGAAATTGGAAGTCAACTTGCCATCAGCACTGCGCGCATCGCGTGTTGAGGTCCCTTCGCCTAAGGGGATCGCCAGCGCGGCGCAGTGTCTCCTTTTTCTTGACTGCAAGCATAGTCCCCAAGATCTCCTGGCCGACCTTCACATCCCGACCGGCCTCCCCAGACGGCCTTCAGCGCCGGGCAACTCAAGGCATCGGCGCGGAAAATCTCACGCAGACGCAAGTCTCGCCACAGTACCCCATCCGCGTGCATGCGCCATCACCACCGCGCGCGAAATGAACGCCGTTTGCAGTGCAGCCAAGCCGGAGACCGACCCATCATGCTGACCCGCGACGTGGCGCTCGTGCCCGAGCAATCCGCCCTGCTTTTCATCGATGTCCAGAATTTCTCGGCCCATCGCAAAGGCGCCGAGTTCGCCGAGCTCGAAGACGCCGAATTCGACCGCCGATATGGCTGGTTTTTCGACGAACTCGGCAATCGCGTCATCCCCAACATGCAGCGCCTGCAACAGGCATTCCGGAACAGCCGCATCGAGGTGATGTACACCACCATCGAAAGCCTGACCAAGGACGGGCGCGACCGCAGCCTCGACTACAAGATCACCGGCTTCAACGTGCCCAGGGGCTCGTGGGATGGCAAGGTCATCGACGAGCTTGCTCCCGGCGACGATGAGATCAGCCTGCCCAAGTCGTCATCGTCGGTCTTCGTCTCCACCCACATCGACTACATCCTGCGCAATCTCGGCGTCCGCCAGTTGGTCATCAGTGGCATCCTCACCGACCAGTGCGTGGAAAGTGCCATCCGCGATGCCTGCGACCTCGGCTATCTGGTGACCCAGGTGACCGATGCGTGCGCCACCTACACCGGCGAACGGCACAACAACTCACTCAACACCATCAAGGGTTATTGCCGTCAGGTCACCACCGACGCGCTGATTGCTGAATTGGAAGGGACGAGCCGATGAGCGATGGAACCAACGAAGTCTGGAGCCGTATCGACGCCGACCGGGACTATGTCGTCAATCTGGCACGCGACCTGGTCAGGATCCCTTCCGTCAATCCAAAGTTCCAGGTCGAGCAAGGCATCAACCGAGAGGCGGACCTTCAGCTTCTTCTCGACGGGCACCTCAAGGACCTTGGTTTCGAAACGCGCGGCTGGGATGTGTTCCCCGGTCGGCCGAACCTGATCGGCGAATGGGACGGCTCCGACGACAGGAGCCTGATCCTGTGCGGCCACATCGACGTCGTCCCGGTCGGCGACGCAAGCCGCTGGGCGCGCGATCCTTTTGGCGGAGAGATCGCCGAAGGCAAGCTCTGGGGGCGCGGCGCCGTCGACATGAAGGCCGGCGTCGCTGCCTGCGTGGCAGCGGCACGCGCAGTGAAGCAGGCCGGTATCAAGCTCGAAGGCCGGTTGGCCATTCACAGCGTCGTCGACGAGGAAGCCGGCGGTTTCGGCGCCATGGATCTGGTGAAGCGCGAAAAGCGGCTCGCCCGGCGCGCGATCATTGCCGAGCCGACATGGGGCAACATTGTACCAGCCGAAGGCGGCTTGACCTGGGTCAGGGTCACCATCTTCGGCAAGCAGGCTCATGCCGGCTGGCGCTTCAATTCGATGTGGCCGCAACCCCACGTCCAGGGTCGCCTGGAGCCCGGCGTCAACGCCATTGAGCTCGCGACGCGTTTCCTCATGGCCTTGCGCGATTTCGAGCAGTCACGCTGTCGCGACAACTGGCATCCGCTGACGCCGGCCGGCCTCGCCACGATCAACCCCGGAGTCATCCGCGGTGGCGCGGGCCTCGGGCCCGATGGCACGCCGCTGATCATGACCAATGCCGCGATCATTCCCGACATCGTTACCATCGACCTCGACTACAAGTTCATGCCGCAGGAGCGGTTCGAGGACGTGAAGGCAGAATTCGAAAACTTTGTCAGCCATTTCGCGCAGACGGACGCCTGGATGCGTGATCATCCTCCGGCGATCGAATGGGATCTGTTCGGCCTGAACTTCCCGCCGATGAACACACCCGCCGATCACCCTCTGGTCTCATCGCTCGCCGAACGGGCGCGGCATGTGCAGCGCAAGACGCCCGAGATCAAAGGCTTCGAAGCCGTCACCGACGCCGCCCACTATGCCGGCGCAGGCGTGGTGCCGGTGATTTACGGACCGGCCGGCGACGGCTTCCATGGCGACAATGAATGCGTGGAGATTGAAAGCCTGATCGAGACGACGAAGGTGATCGCCGCAGCGATCATCGACAACTGTGGAACACGCTAGAGCAATTCCGGCAAAAAGGCGCAGCAGTTTTGCGACCGGAATTGTGCAGAAACAAAGAGTTAGAGCATCTCCGCGTTTCCGTGAAAATGGAACCGCTCCAGACATAAAAACGGCAAGGGGAACGACATGCTGACAAGACGTATTTTCATGGGCGCGGTCTCTGCGCTCGCACTGGCTGCCTCAACCGCTTTCGCCAGCGCCGACGTGATCAAGCTGGGCATTCTTGCTCCCCTCACCGGCCCTGCCGCAGCAGACGGCCAGGAAGTGGCCAACGGCGTCAAGCTCGCAGTGGAGGATCTCAACAAGGCCGGCGGCATCGCCGGCCACACTTTCGAAGCCGTCGTTGCCGATGTCGGCGATGCCAGCGCCGACAAGGTCGCCACCGCGGCCGAGCGCCTGCTCGGCGACCAGGCGACGGGCGCCATCTTCACGGGCTATGCGTCGACCAGCAATTTTGAAATCGACATGATGGCCGAGCAGGACATGATCTATCTTGTCTCGGGCAATTCGCAGCAGACGAAGGACATCGTCTCGCCGGACCCGTCCCGCTTCACCACCGTGTGGTCGCTGACGCCGTCCTATGACGCCTACAACACCGAGATCGTGCCGGTCATCGACGAACTTGCCACGAGCGGCAAGCTGAAGCTGCCGAACAAGAAAGTGGCGCTGGTGGCATCCGACAATCCCTATTCGAAGGGTATTGCCAACGGCATGGCCGAGGCCTTCAAGGCTGCCGGCTGGGAAGTGACGCAGAATGACCTGCTGCCCTTCGGCGAGATCAACGACTGGCGGGGTTTCCTCGCCAAGGTACGACAGGATCCGCCTGCCCTGCTGATCAACACCGACTACGTCTCCGCGAACGCCGCGACCTTCATGCGTCAGTTCATGGAAAATCCGACCAACAGCCTCGTCTTCATCCAGTATGCACCGTCGGTGCCGGAGTTCCTGGAACTGACCAAGGAGAAGTCCTCGGGCATCGTCTACAACGCCCTCGGCGGCCCGGTGCGCGCAGCCAGCAACCCGCGCGCCGACGAAGTCATCGGCAAGTACAAGGCCGCATACAATGTCGAGCCCGGCTCCTATGGCGTCATGCTCTACGAGCAGGTGATGCTCTATGCCGACGCACTGGCCAAGGTCGGCGATCCTGCCAAGCGCAAGGAAATCGGTGCCGAGATCGGCAAGGCCGACAAGCAGACTGCCATGGGGCGCACGCGATTTGACCCGGCCACGCACCTCGCGGTCCAGGGCAAGGACGGAATGCCGATCCAATTCTATCAGATCCAGGATGGCAAGCGCGTGCTGTTCTATCCGAAGGACTATGCAGGCGGCGAGTTCAAGCAGCCTGTCTGGATGAAGTGATCCGGCAGACCCGCGCTCAGAGCCATTCCAGGAAAGCTGCGCAACGGCTTTCCTTGGAATTGCATGAAAACAAGGAATTGGAGCGTTTCCGTGAGCAACGGAAACGCTCCAGGCGCGGCACCCTCTCCATCGAGCGACACGCATGAACGAAAACATTCTCGAGATCGCAGGGGCCTGCAAGTTTTTCGGTGGGTTGAAGGCGGTCAACGACGTCAGCTTCACCGTCACGCGCGGCGAAATCCTCGGCATTGCGGGCCCCAATGGATCCGGCAAGAGCACCTTGTTCAACCTGATCACCGGCGTCCCGTTCGGACCGACGGCGGGCGAAGTGCGTTTCATGGGCGAGCGCATCGATCGCTGGCCGGCGCATCGCATCTCGCGGGCGGGTCTGGTGCGCACATTCCAGAAGGATGCCGAGTTCCCGGCACTGTCTGCCGACGAAACCTTGCTGGTCAGCGCCACCTATAATGGCCGGCTTTCCCGCACCGAGGCCGAAGCGCGCATCGAAGATGCCCTGCGCTCGGTGGATTTCGGCCGGACGCGCCGCTCGATGCCGTCACGAGAATTGTCCGTCTACGAAAAGAAACAGCTCATGATCGCCTCGGCTCTGATATCCAAGCCGGCCCTGCTGATGCTGGATGAGCCTGCTTCGGGGCTGACGAAACCCGAAATCCAGCGGCTCGACGATCTTCTGGTGGCGGTGAACAGGAGCGGCATCACCGTGCTCCTCATCGAACATGTGCTCAGCCTGCTGTTGTCGGTCTCGCAACGCCTGATCGTGCTGAACCAGGGCAGCGTCCTGGCCGCCGGCGACCCGCACGATGTCGTCCGGAACCCACAGGTGATCGAAGCCTATCTTGGAGGGCGCAGCTGATGCGGCGGCTTCTCGACATCGCCGGCCTGGAAGCCGGATATGGCGCTGCCCGCGTCTTGAACGGGCTATCGGTCCACATCGACGAAGGCGAGTCGATCGGCCTGTTCGGACCGAACGGCCACGGCAAGTCGACTTTGCTCAGGGCCATTTCCGGCCTGTTGCGTCCGACCGCTGGCTCGATCACTTTCGATGGCAACGACATCACCACACAACGCCCGCCGGCGATCGTGGCAGCGGGTTTGATCCACGCGCCGCAAGGCAACACCCTGTTCGGCACCATGCGCATCGCCGAGACGCTGGAGCTGGCAGCCTTCAGCAAACGCGCCAGGGCGGAAGCCGCGCGGCGTATCGATGAGGTCTATGGGCTGTTTCCACGTCTTGCCGAGCGCAAGCAGCAAACTGCGCGCACATTGTCGGGCGGCGAGCGCCAGATGCTGTCGATCGGCTGCGCCCTGATGTGTGCGCCGCGCCTGCTGATGCTGGACGAGCCGACGCTGGGACTATCCCCACGCCTGAAGGAAGAACTGGCGGCAGCCATTGCCAAGATTTCGAGGACCGGAGTGCCGCTGATCGTCGTCGAGCAGGATGTCGAGTTCCTGCTGTCGCTGACCAACCGCCTCTATATGGTCGAGCATGGCGAGGTGGTGCGCGAGATCAGCAGCGCCAATGCACCCGACCACGAAGAGGTGATGCGCCTCTACTTCGGTGCGGAGGGAACACACTGATGGAAGCCCTTCTCGCAACACTCGTCTCCGGTCTCGTGCTTGGCTCGCTCTATGCCTTGATGTCGAGTGGCCTCAGCCTCGTCTGGACCACGCTGGGCGTGTTCAACTTCTCCCATGGCGCACTGATGATGGTCGGGGCGTTCATCGCCTGGACCGTCAGCGAAGTGCTCGGTTTGGGGCCGATCGTCGGCATCCTGTCGGGGACGCTTGCCGCCGGACTTATCGGCATCGTCATCGAACGCCTCCTTGTTCGGCCGTTCTACAGCAACCGCAACATGCTGCTGATCACCGCCATGACCACGCTCGCTGCGATGGTCATTCTCGAACGCGGCGCGCAGATGATCTGGGGCGCGCGACTGAAGCAGCTGCCGCGCCTGATCCCTGGCGAGGTACAGATCCTGGGCACCACCATCTCGGCACATGAAGCCCTCCTGATCGTTCTGGCGCCGCTTATCCTGGTCGCCTTGTGGCGCTTCACCGTCATGACCAATCGCGGCCGCAGCCTGCGTGCAGTCGGCCAGAACCAGGATTCGGCGGCACTTCTCGGCATCGATGTGCCAATCGCCTTTGCGCTCGCGTTCGGCATCTCGGCTGCGCTGGCCGGGCTCACCGGTGCCTTGCTCGGCTCGATCCGCTTCATCACGCCGACGATGGGCAGCGAACCGCTGACCAAGGCGATGATCGTCGTCATCTTCGGCGGGCTGGGCAATCTCGGCGCGACCGCAGGAGCCGCCTATCTCATCGGCTTCATCGAAGCGTTTCTGATCCTGGGACTGGGTCTCTACTGGACACCCTTCGTGCTGTTCCTGCTCATGATCCTGGTCCTGCTGTTCAGGCCGAATGGCGTGTTCGGAGGCAAATGATGACCAACAAACGTCACCTCCTCGCCATTGCGGCCCTGTTTGCTGCGCTTGCCGTCGTGCCGCTGTTCATCGCGGATAGCTATGTCAGGCATTTGTTCATCATCGCCTTCGTCTACGCAGTCATCGCCTCGAACTGGAACCTCAGCCTCGGCCATTGCGGCGTCTTCAATTTCGGACACCTCACCTTCTTCGGCATCGGAGTCTATACCGCGGCGATCGCCAGCAAGACGTTTGGCGTCAATCCCTGGATTGCCATGCTGCTGGGCGGCGGCACAGCCGCTTTCTCGGCGCTGCTGCTGGCTGCTCCGGTCGCGCGGCTTAAGGGCATCTATGTCGTCCTTGTCACCTTCGCCTTCACGCAACTCGTGCTGCAACTGGTCCTCAGCCAATCCCAGGTCACCGGGGGCGCGGAGGGCATGGTCCGCCTGCCATTCCTGGAGCTGGGCAGCTACAGTTTCCTGAAGGATTTCAAGTTCGGCTATTACTATGTCGGCCTGGTGCTGCTGGCGTTTTCCTGTCTCTTCCTCGCGCTGGTGAGCAACTCGTCCTTCGGAAAATCGCTCAAGGCGGTCCGCGATGCCGAGGACTATGCCGCGGCGCGCGGCATCTCCGTTGCCCGCCAGCGTATCCTGGCGCTGACGCTGAGCGCGATCTTCACCGGCATCGCCGGTGGTTTCTACGCGATATACCTGCGTGTTGCATCGCCGGAAGTCTTCGGTTTTGGAACGTTGTCGCTTGCCCTGTCGATGGTCCTGATCGGTGGCGTCAACACCGTCTTCGGACCCGTGCTTGCCGCGCTTGTCCTGACCTTCGCCACCGAGGCTATGGCCGGTTTGCAGGGTTTCGAGGATGCCCGCTTCATCGTCATTGCCGTGGCAATGATCCTGGTGCTCAGGCTGGCGCCTGAGGGGCTGGTGGAGCTTATCGGCAAGCTGCGGCTACCGATCCGAAGGACACAGACATAGTCGCAGCCCAGGCGGGACAATTGGAGGAGACCACAAATGACCAGATCGCCGATCGACAACAGCCTCGTTGAAGAGGCCACGGCCTGGCGCCGGCATCTCCATGCCCATCCCGAGACAGCTTTCGAAGAAGAAGCGACGGCCGATTTCGTCGCCACGAAACTGCGGGAATTCGGCATCGAGGTGCATCGTGGTCTTGGCGGAACAGGTGTGGTCGGCACGCTGAAACGTGGCACCAGCCCTGTGGTGGTCGGCCTTCGCGCCGACATGGATGCGCTGTTCATCCAGGAGGAGAACACATTCGACCACCGCTCGACGATCGACGGCAAGATGCACGCGTGCGGGCATGACGGCCACACCGCCATGCTGCTGGCAGCAGCCAGCCATCTCGCCAGGAATGGCGATTTCGACGGTACCGTGCGTTTCATTTTCCAGCCAGCCGAGGAGACCGGTGACCAGCACTGCGGTGGCAATGCCATGGTCAAGGACGGCCTGTTTGAGAAATTCCCCGTCGATGCGGTCTTCGGCATGCACAATTTTCCCAATGTCCCGGCTGGTCGCTTCATGATGCGGACCGGGCCGATGCTTGCATCGATCGACACCTTCGAATTCCATGTGCTGAGCCGCATCGCACATCCCGCGACGCAGTTCGCCGTTGCGGATCCCTTGCTGACGGCAGCCGCGATCGTGCAGGAAATGCACATGTTCAAGGCGCGCTACCTGAACCCGGCCGAACCCGTGGTGCTGTCGATCACGCAATTCCGCAGCGGCGACCCGAGCCACCGTCAGGGCGTCCATGTCACGCCGGACGAAGCGGTCGTTCGCGGCACCCTGTACACACTTAACGACAGCGTTCGCGACGCCTTCGAGGCCGGATTGGAGAAGATCGTGCGCAACGCCACCGAAGCTGTCGGCGCTGGGCATAAGTTCATTTTCGAGCGAGGCTATCCCGTGCTTCGCAACACCCGGACTGAAACGCAGTTTGCCGCCTCCGTCGCCGAGGAAGTCGTTGGCGAAAAGCTCGTCGACGACGACATGCAACCGATCATGGGCGCCGAGGACTTCGCGTTCATGCTGGGCAGCGTACCCGGCAGCTACGTGTTCCTCGGCTCAGCCAGAGAGGGCGAGGCAGCGCCTCGCCCCTTGCACACCGCGCAATACGACTTCAACGACGACATCATCGCCACCGGTGTGCGTTACTGGACGACGCTGGCGGAACGCTATCTCGCCGAAACGCCAGGGCGGCACTAGAGCAGCCGGCACAGCTTCTTGTCAGGCGGCGCCCTTGGCGCCGCCTTGCTTTTTGTCTGCCCTGAGCAGCATGCCGAAGAGGTCACGCGGTTCGTCGGGATCGGCGAGCAGGTCGAGTTCCTCATAAAGGCCGGTCGCCTGCAGCTGGTCACGCACATAACGCAGCGCCGAGAAATCCTCGGTGGCAAAGCCGACCGAATCGAACAGCGTGATCTGCTTGGCGCTGGTGCGGCCCGCAGCCTTGCCCGCCATCACCTGCCAAAGCTCGATCACCGGATGATCCGCATCCAGCTGCTGGATCTCGCCCTCGATGCGCGTCTGCGGCGGGAACTCCACGAAGATGTCAGAGCGCAGCAGGATGTCGCGATGCAGTTCGGTCTTGCCGGGGCAGTCGCCGCCGACCGCGTTGATGTGCACGCCCGAACCGACCATGTTGTCGGTCAGGATCGTCGCATACTGCTTGTCGGCCGTCACCGTGGTGATGACCTCGGCGCCCTCCACCGCCTCCTGGCCGGAGGCGCAGATGGTGATGTCGAAGCCCATACCGGCGAGGTTCCTGGCACAGCGCTTCGAGGCCGACGGATCGATGTCGTAGAGCCGCAGCCGGTCGATGCCGGTGATCGCCTTGAAGGCGATGGCCTGGAACTCCGACTGCGCGCCATTGCCGATGATGGTCATGGTGCGGGCACCCTTCGGCGCCAGGTATTTGGCAACCAGCGCCGAGGTGGCGGCGGTGCGCAGTGCCGTCAGGATGGTCATCTCGGTCAGCAGCATCGGGTAGCCCGAGCCGACATCGGCCAGAACACCGAAGGCGGTCACCGTCTGCAGGCCCTCGCGCGTGTTCTTCGGATGGCCGTTGACATATTTGAAGCCGTAGAGGCGGCCGTCGCTGGTCGGCATCAGCTCGATGACGCCGTCATGGCTGTGCGAGGCGACGCGCGGTGTCTTGTCGAACAGCTCCCAGCGGCGGAAGTCCTCTTCGATATAGGCTGCCAGTTCGGTCAGGAAGCGCTCGACGCCGATGGCCAGCACCAGCTTCATCATGGAATCCACGCTCACGAACGGAACGATGTTCAGCTTCGCTGCGGTCATGCCGCTGTCTCCTTGTTTTATCTTTGCGCATGCGTCGATGCACAGCCAAGCACCGGGCTGCTCCTGGCAAGCGCCTGGAGCGCGACTGTTGCTGCCGCTGTCGTTCGCCCCGCAGACCTCAGCTTCTCTGCACGCGCACGGCCGGAATGAGACCCTGGGGTCGGATCAGCAGCACCGCGATGACACCCGACAGCACGATCGCGTCACGGTAGGGCGCGATGGCCGCCGGCAACGTCGCCTGCAAGAGGACCTCGGTTACGCCGAGCAGGAAGCCGCCAGCCACTGCGCCCGGCAGGCTGCCCAGTCCGCCGACGACGGCAGCGATGAAGGCCTTGAGCACGGGAGTGAAACCCATCAGCGGATCGACCGAGGCGCGGCTCGCCACCCAAAGCATCGCGGCGAGCCCGGCAAGCAGGCCGGACAAGAGGAATGCCGTCGCGATGATACGGTTGGCGGGAATGCCCATCAGCCGCACGACGTCGAAATCCTCCGCGGCCGCCCGCATCGCCGTACCGGTCACGGTGCGCCGCAGGAAAAACTCCAGGGCGATCAATGCCAGGATGGAGACGACGATCGAAATCGTCGGCCCGACACCGATGGTGAAATCGCCGATCGAGAAGGCGCCGGTCATCCAGCTCGGTATGGCCACGGCCTGCGGGCGCGCCGACACCCCGTTCTGGAAAATGACCTTGAGCAGTCCCGAGACGGCGAAGCTGGTCAGGAGAAGGCTGGTGACACTGGCGCCGCGCATCGGCCGGAAGGCAACACGTTCCATTGCCACCGCGGCGACAGCCGCGCAGATGACGGCGAGGAGCACGGCCGCAGGAAATGGCACGCCGGCAATGAGGGCTGCGAGCAGCGCGTAACCCGTCAGCGTCATCAGTTCGCCATGGGCGAAATTGATGAGCCCGACGATGGAAAAGACGATGGCCAGTCCAAGCGCCAGCAGCGCATAGACGCCGCCGAGGCTCACTGCATTGATGATCTGTTGCGCGATCATGATCAGGCTCCGAGATAGGCTTGGCGCACGAGATCGGAACTGGCGAGTTCAGCGGCCGTGCCTGTCAATGCGACTTCGCCATTGGCGAGCACCGTGGCGCGGTCGGCGATCTCGAGCGCGAGCGCGACGTTCTGCTCGACCAGAAGCACCGTCAGCCCGTTGCTGCGGAGCTGCGCGATAAGGTCGAACACGGTGTCGATGATCTGTGGAGCAAGCCCGAGCGACGGCTCGTCGAGCAGAATGAGCTTTGGCCGTGCCATGAGGGCGCGCGCGATCGCCAGCATCTGCTGCTCGCCGCCGGAGAGGTTTCCACCTTTCACCTGATGATAGCGGCGCAGGATGGGAAACAGCTCAAGCATCTCCTCTTCCCGCGCCTTCGCCTCGGAGGCGGTCTGGTGGACGGCACCGCCGAGGCGCAGATTCTCGGCCACGGTCAGGCTGGCGAAGATGCGCCGCCCCTCCGGCACGAGTGCCACGCCACGACGTGCGATCGCTTCGGCAGGCATGCCGGTGATGTCCTTGCCCTCGAGCAGCACCCTGCCGCCGGCCGCCGGCACCAGCCCGGCGACGGCGCCGAGCGTTGAGCTCTTGCCGGCACCGTTGGCGCCGACGAGCGCGACGATTTCGCCGGCGCCAACCGTGAGGTCGACACGGCGCACCGCCTCGACCTCGCCATATCGGATCCTGAGGGCCTCGACGCTCAGCATGGCGTCACGGCGCCGGAACGTCGGCCGCGGCCGGCACGACGGTTTCGACATATTTGGGCTCGCCGCCTTCGTAGCGCATCAGTACGACCGGTCGCAGCGGCATGCGGTCGGTACCGGCATAGGTGATCTTGCCGGTGATGCCCTCGAAGTCCTTGAGATTGGCGATGGCATCGCGGATCGCCTTCGGATCGTCCGAACCGGCGGTCTTCACTGCCTGGTCGAGGATCAGCCCGATCTCGTAGCCATTGACCTCATAGGTGGATTCCGGCGCATGGCCTGCGTGTTTGGTGAAGGCTGCATTGAAGGCCTCCAGTTTGCTGCCGGCTTCCGGATAGCCGGCCGCGGTGTACACGACACCGTCGACCAGCTTGCCAAGCGCCTTGATGGTCGGGGTTCCGATAGCATCGGCACCATAGACGGGAATGTTGATGCCGGCGCCACGCAATTGCTGGATGAAAGCCGGGAAATCCGGCTCATAGGCAGCCGTCATGATCAGATCGGGCTGCTCGGCCAGGCCCTTGATGTTGGTGATCTCGGCTGAGAAGTCCGGCTGGTTCATGGTGAACGTGCCGCGGCCGACGATCTTGCCGCCCTTCTTCTCGAACACCTTGCCGAAATACTCCGGCAGGTTGGCGACATAGGTCGCGTCGGGCGATGTCAGCAGGAAGACCTTGCGCTTGCCTTCGGCGATGGCGAAATCCGCGACGGCAGTCGCCTGTAGATTGTCGGCTGGATAGGTACCGAACATCACGTCGCCGACCGCCTGGGTAAGCACAGGTGCCGAGCCGCAGAGCGTCAGCGAGGGGATACCGAGCGGCTGGGTGAGCTGGCCCGCGGAGATCGATGGGTCGGCATCGCACGGCGTGATCATGATCTTGGCGCCGGCGTCGATCAGCTCCTGCGTGACGGTGGCCGTCTGCGCAGTGTCGCTGCGCGTGTCCTTGATGATCAGGTTGACCTTGTACTTGCCGGCAAGGCCGCCCTTGGCGTTCAGTTCATCGATCGCCATGCGCAACCCGGCCAGTGCCGGCTGGTCGTAGGGTGCAAGCCCGCCCGTCTGGGCGGTCGCAGCGCCGATGATGATCTCTTCCGCGAAGGCCGGCGCGGCTGTCGTGACGGCGATGGCGGATATGGCTGCAAGCAAGGCTGAACGATTGCGAATATGCCTCATATGAGTTCTCCCATTGGATGTCCGGTTGTTCTTGTTCATTGGACGCCGTTCTCCTTGCGGGCGCGTGCCGTGCGGCTGCCGAGATAGGCGGCCACGACCGCAGGGTTGTTCTGCACTTCCGCCGGCGTGCCGTCGGCGATCACGCGACCGCGATCGACCACGACGATGCGCTCGCACAGGTTCATCACCAGCCGCATGTCGTGTTCGATGAGGATCACACCGATATGCCGTTCGCTGCGCACGGCCGCCAGGATCGACACGAGCTCGGCTGTCTCCACCGCATTCATGCCGGCCGCCGGTTCGTCGAGCAGCAGGAAGCGCGGCTTCAATGCCAGAGCGCGTGCCACTTCCAGCCGGCGGCGTTGTCCATAGGCGAGAGAGGCTGCCGGCCGATCCGCGAAAGCCTCCAGCCCCATGCGCGCCAGTTCATGTCGTGCGGCTGCCTCGGCCGCCGCAAGGCCCGGCTCGACTTCGCGAGCGGCCACGACGACGTTTTCGAGCACCGTCATGCGTGGGAAGACGCGGATGTTCTGGAAGGTGCGGGCGATGCCGGCGCGGGCGAAGCGGAACGCGCTTGCTCGTCGCGATGGCACCCCGACCGAAACGGTGCCGGAGCTCGGCGTGACATCACCCGCGATCATGTTGAGCAGCGTCGTCTTGCCCGCCCCGTTGGGCCCGATGATGCCGGTGATGCTGTCGGGCTGGAAGGTGAGCGTCACGTCATCGACCGCCACCACGCCTGCATAGCGGCGCGACAGGTGTTCGACCGATATCGGGCCGCCTGCTGCGCGGACAGGCACGACATCCGGCGCCGAACTGGCGGGATTTGCCTTCGTGCCGGAGCGCCGCAGCAGGTTGAGTTCGTGGTCGCCGAACAGGCCCGTCGGACGCCGCCAGATGACGAGGATCATGGCCACCGCCAGCACGCCCTGCGTGAGGCCGAACAACACGGGCATCTGCAGGCCGAGCACCATGCCACCGCCTTCGAAACGGCGGACCACCTCGACCACGAGCACCGTGACGACCACACCAGCGAATGCGCCGAGCGAGGACGTCATGCCGCCGACGATCAGCATGGCAAGCATGGTGAAGCCGAAATCGAAATAGAAATCCTTGGGCGAGAAGGCGCCGAGGAATTGCGCCATCATGGCGCCGGCGGCAGCAGCGGCCACGGCACCCATGACCCAAGCGGCCAGCCGCGCCATGCGGTGGTCGACGCCGACAGCGGCGGCACCGCGTTCGTCGTCGGCGGCAGCGCGTGCGGCCAGACCGAAGGAGGTTTCGCGGAACAGTCGCGCAGCCACGATCGCCATGGCCGCGATCGCGACAGCCGTCCACAGCCCAACCTCGCGCGGCACGCCATAGAAGGGCTGGCTGCCTCGCGTGATCTCGCGGCCCGCGACCAGCAATGTGTAGACGATGATGAGCAAGGCAAGCGTGGCGATCGAAGCACTGGACCCTGAAAGCCGCAGCAAAGGCGTTCCGGTGATTAGGCCGACCAGTACGGCCAGAACCACCACCACCGCGAGCGCCGCAAAAAAGGACATTTCGTATCCGGACAGGAACTGCGGCAGGTCGCGCAGGGCGGTGCGCTGCAGGGCGGCGGGCAATGTCAGTATGCCCGTGGCATAGGCGCCAAGTCCGACAAAGGCGGCATGGCCGAAGGAAACGATGCCGGTGTTGCCGGAGAATATCTGGAGGCCCAGCACCGCCGTCAGCATGATCGCCGCATAGGTGACCACACGCTGCATCGCCGCGTTGCCGAAGAGGTAGATCGCCAGGGCTGCAAGCACCAGCGCGGCGATCATCGCCAGCGCATCGACGCCTGCATTGCGGAAAGCCGCCGGCAGGATCGAACGAGACGTGCTCTGCTCCATCGTCATGACCGCCATCACACGGCTCCGAAACGGGTCGGGGAAAACGGCGTCAGAATAGGCTGGGCACCATGCAGTGCCAGCTTGCCAACGGCCTCGCCCACAGCCGGCCCGGTCTTGAAGCCGTGCCCCGACGAACCCGCCGAAACAAGCAACCCTTCGACGCCCGGCATGGCGCCGATCACCGGTAGATCGTCCGGACTCATGTCGTAGAGGCCGGCATAGCCAGGCCTGATCCCGAGCTCCATCATCGCTGGCACGCGGGAGGCGAAGGTCTCGAGAATATCGACCGACTCGGCCTCCTCGACACCCTCCATGTAATTGTCCGGGTCCTCGACCAGCCTCGGGCGGATGGTCTCTTCATGACGCATTCCGGTGCCGCCACCGGCCCATGTGCCGGCGAGGATCACGCCATCATTGTCGGGTCTTGCATAGTTGCGGGAAATGTCATCGCACCAGGCCCAGGGCATGACGTGACGCGCCTTGCCGCTGGCATTCAATACCGCCATCGGATGGCGCTCGACATGCAGCGGCAGGTCGAGCGAGGCCGTTGCGAGCAAGCGGCGCGTCCACGGTCCGGCAGCCAGGATGACCGTGTCGGCTTCGAGCTGGGTTCCGTCGGCGAGCGCGACGCCGCTGATCCGGTCGCCTGCGCGCAGCAGCCCGGCAACGGGAGTGTTCTGCAGGATCCGGGCGCCCCGTGCGCGTGCCGCGCGGGCTATCGCATTGGTGGCGCCGAAGGCGTCGGCGTAACCATATTCCGGCTCCCAGATCGCAAGCGCCACGTCGTCAGAGGCAAAGCCGGGGGCTTCGGCAGCGAATTCGGCTGGCGTCAATGTCTCCATTCGGGCGCCCTCGCCGCGAATGCGCTCGGCGGCCGCTGACCAGCTCACGGTGTTCTCTTCGCCGCAAACCCACATCATGCCGACTTGCGTGACGAAGGATCCCTCCTGCGCGAGTTCCGGAAGAGCAACCAGGATCTCCCGCCCGCGAATGGCAAGCTGCGACAGTTCCGGCATCAGGTAGAAGGCATGCAGGAGCGCGGACGATTTGCCCGAAGGTCCTCCCGCGGGATGCGTCTGCTCGATGAGTGTTACCCGCGCACCTTCGCCGGCCAGGTACATCGCGGCGCTCGATCCTACGATCCCGGCGCCCACGATGATGATGTCATCGCCGTTCTTCATTCGTCGTTCCCCACAGTCTGTCGCTGCTTTACGGCCAGCTAAGACGACATCGGGAGCTATGTCAATATTTCTTCATTGTTGACCGATAATTCTGTTTCTGTAATAAACTCTGCAACGATAAAAAGAGCAGCCAGGGGAGGCAGATGGCGATACGCGATGTTCTGATGCGGCAGGATCTGGCGCTTACTCCTTCCGAGGAGAAGATCGTGCGCCTGCTGCTCACGGACTATCCGGGCGCCGGCCTCGGCAGCGCTTCAAGTCTCGCCCGCCGCGCCGGGGTGAGCGATCCCACCGTGGTACGGCTGGCTGTCAAGCTTGGTTACGAGGGCTATCCGGACTTCCAGGCAAAGCTCCTGGCGGAAGTCGAAGCGAGACTGCATTCGCCGCTGCTGATGATGGAAGCCAAGCGTCCATCCGGTTCGGAAGACAACCCTATCCTAGCCTATCTGGCCTCCGTGGACGAGGCGATGGGAAAGGCAGCGAGCATCACGCCGCTGACCACATATGACCGTACCGCCCGCCTGATCATGGAAGCCAAGGGCGATATCGTGCTGGTCGGCGGGCGCTTCAGCCGTCACGTGGCGGGCATGTTCGCCGGATACCTGCTGCAGTTTCGGGCAAACGTTCGCGACATCGGGGTCCTTTCCAGCCAATCCCTGGACATCCTCGCCGACCTTGGTCGCAAGGATGTGCTCGTCGTTTTCGACTATCGCCGCTACCAGCTCGATGTCGTCTCCTTCGCCCGTCAGGCAGCCGCGCGCGATGTGCGCGTCGTGCTGTTCACCGACCAGTGGTTGTCGCCGGTCGCGGAATTCGCGGAGACGACCATCGTCAGCCCGCTCGAGGTCGCCTCTCCCTATGATACGCTGGCGCCAGCCATCGCTCAGATGGAAGCGCTCACCGCCCATATCCTCTCGACCCTGGGAGACGAGGGCCGCGCCCGCATTGAGCGGCTGGAGGAAGTGCGGCATGCCAATGCCGTCACCCTCGACGAACCGTCGCAGGATGGCGCCAGGACAACCCCCGGACCGAAATCACCAAGGCAGGACCGCAAGCAATGACCCAATCCCTCCCCAGGCGCGACGAACCGTTTCGTCGCGGCGAAACCGCGCTCCTGCTCGTCGACATGCAGCGGATATGGCTGGAGCCGGGTGCCGACCCCGACCATCCGGAGCTTGGGCCGGATCACTACTTCTATCGCCAGACGGCGACCGAGACGATCCCCAACCAGGAGCGGCTGCTGAGAGCTGCGCGTGCCAACGGCGTCGAGGTGCTGCACACCATCATCCAGAGCCTGACCGAGGACGGCCGCGACCGTTCGCTCGATCACAAGCTCACGCCCATCCATATCCCGCCGAGCCTGCCGGAAGGGCTGCCGATTGCGCCGCTCGCCCCTGTTGGCGACGAGATCATGCTGCCCAAGACCTCTTCAGGCATCTTCAACTCGACCAATGTCGACTACCTGCTGAAGAACCTCGGCATCCGCTACCTCATCGTGGTCGGTGTCCTCACCGACCAATGCGTGGACATGACCGTGCGCGATGCCGCCGATCGTGGCTATCTCGTCACCTGCGTGTCCGACGCCTGCGCCACCCGCACGCAGGAACGCCATGACATCGCGCTCAAGGCATTCGGCGGCTATTGCTGGGTCACCGATACCGACACCGCCGTGGCTCGCATCGAAGCGATGGGGAAGGCCGCATGACGACGCCTGTCGAATCCCTCGTCGCCGTCGTCACGACGGATCTCGCGGCGATCACGCGTGGTCGCTCGGTAGCCGAAAGCCGCCTGGAAAAGGTCGCCGCCACCGGTGTCGGCTGGCTGCAGGCCAATCTGTCGCTGACGCCATTCAACTCCATTGTCGTCCCCAATCCCTGGGGCTCGTCGGGCGACCTGCGCCTCATTCCCGATCTCAAGGCGCGCTTCCGCACAGCGCTGACCGGCTCGGCCACGCCGTTCGACATGGTGGCCGGCAACATCGTCGAACTCGACGGCACGCCGTGGCTCGGTTGCACCCGCACCATGCTGATCGATGCGCTCGCCGAGCTGAAGGCCGTGACCGGCCTCAGCCTCACGGGTGCCTTCGAGCAGGAATTCCAGATTTCAGGCGCCGATTTCGCCCCTGCCCATTCGCTGTCTTTCGCCGCGCTGCGGCGGGCCGATCCGTTCGCGCCGACGCTGATGGCGGCACTGGAGGAAGCCGGCGTCGCACCGGAGGTCATCATCGCCGAATTCGGTGATGAACAATTCGAGGTCACGCACGCCCCGGCCGACGCACTCACTGCGGCCGACCGCGCCGTGGCGATCCGCGAGATCACGCGTGAACTTGCCCGCAACAATGGCTGGCACGCGACCTTCGCGCCGAAATCGGTGCCGGACGGTGTCGGCAACGGCGTGCATATCCACTTCAGCTTCACCGACGCCGCCGGCAAGCCGGTGACCTATGACGCCGGCAAGCCGGGCGGCCTGTCGGATATTGCCGGTGCCTTCTGCGCCGGTGTCCTGAAACACCTGCCGGCGATCACCGCGTTGACGGCGTCGAGCGTGCCTTCTTTCTACAGGCTGAAGCCGCACAGCTGGAGTTCGTCCTACACCTGGCTGGCCGACCGCGACCGCGAAGCCTCGCTGCGCATCTGCCCGACGGTGACGATTGGCGGACGCGATCCCTCGCGCCAGTACAACATCGAATATCGCGCCGCCGATGCGACCGCCAATCCATATCTGTCCATGGCCGCCATCGTGCGCGCCGGGCTGGAAGGCATCAAGGCGGGCCTCGCCACGCCACCGCTGGTGACCGGTGATCCGGAGCAGATGACCGAGGCGGAAAAGGCGAAGCTTGGCCTGAAGCGGTTGCCGGAAAACCTTCCGGCAGCATTGGATGCCCTGCTCGCCGACGAAACAGTCACCGGCTGGTTCTCACCACTCTTCGTGGAGACCTTTGTCGGGGTCAAACGCCATGAAGCCGAGCGTCTCGCCGGTCTCGACCCCGTCGGCGTGTGTGATCTGTACCGAAAGCTTTACTGATTATGGATGCCGAACCCGAACACGACTGGCCACAGGCCGTCGAGGTGCTCAACGCGGACGGCCGCTCCGGCATCGTGCTTCTGTGCGAGCACGCGTCCAACCATATGCCAGCCCGCTACCACGGCCTGGGCCTGGACGCGCCGCATCTGCAGCGCCACATCGCGTGGGACATCGGCGCGGCGGAGGTGACGCGCCGTCTCTCGGAACGGCTCGACGCTCCTGCCTTCCTCAGCAACTATTCGCGTCTGCTGATCGACCTCAACCGGCCGCTCGGTTCGGAAGGCAGCATCCCGGTGCGCTCCGAGGACACCGACATTCCCGGCAATGCCGGTGTAGACGACGTCGAGCGGGAACGGCGCGCAGCCGTCATGTTCAAGCCGTTTCACGACCTGGTCGCACGCCATCTCGATAGCCGCCAGGCCGCCGGGTGGCCGACGCGCATCGTGACGATCCATTCCTTTACCCCGGTTTTCCTGGGGGAGAGACGCCCATGGCACGCCGGCGTGCTTTACGACCGCGCAGCCCATCTGGGTGAGGCTATTCTCGACGGCCTGCGTGTCGACCCATCGCTCAACGTCGCGCCCAATGTTCCATACGTGATCAGCGAGGATGCCGACTACGCCGTTCCGATCCATGGCGATCGGCGTGGCATCGAGGCGGCACTGGTCGAGATCCGCCAGGATCTGCTCTCCGACAAGGCCGGCATCGAGGAATGGGCCGCAAGAATGGCTGCAGCACTTGCGCACGTCCAGGAGGCTCTGGGATGAGCAACCTCGGCCTGCGCGAGCGCGATGCACGGGCAATTGCGGAAATCGGGCGGCTGCGTTTCTCGCCGCTTTCGCTCATCGGCGGCCGTGGCAACCGGCTGATCGAGGAAGGTGGCCGCGAAGTGCTCGACCTGTCGGGCTCAGCTGGCCCAGCGCTGCTTGGCTATGGTCATCCCGCCATCGTCGAGGCGGTGGAGAAATCCATTCGCAACATGGCGGGCGCCAGCCTGCTGCTCTATCCGAATGAACCGGCCGTCTCCCTGGCCGAGAAGCTGCTGGCGATCACGCCGGGGGACGGCGAGCGCCGGGTCTGGTTCGGCCACTCCGGATCCGATGCCAACGACTGCGCGTTGCGCGTCCTGGCAGCCGCCACCGGCAGGCCGCGCTTCATCTCCTTCATCGGCTCCTACCACGGCAATCTCTCGGGCTCGATGGGCATCAGCGGCCACACCGCCATGACCCACACGCTGCCGAGGCCCGGCGTGTTGCTGCTGCCCTATCCCGACCCTTACCGGCCACGCTTCAGCGCCGAAGCCGTACTGGCCATGCTCGACTACCAGTTCGAGACCACCTGCCCGCCCGAACAGGTCGCCGCCGTCTTCATCGAGCCGCTGATGTCCGACGGCGGCCTGATCGTGCCACCGCCCGGCTTCCTGAAGGCACTGCAGGAGCGCTGCCGCCGGCATGGCATCAGGATCGTCGTCGACGAGGTCAAGGTCGGCCTGGCTCGCAGCGGCCTCCTGCATTGCTTCGAGCACGAGGGCCTGACACCCGACATGGTGGTGTTCGGCAAGGCGCTGGGTGGCGGCCTGCCATTGTCGGCGGTGATCGGACCGAAAGAGATCATGGATCACGCGCCGGCTTTCGCCCTGCTGACCACCGCCGGCAACCCGGTTGCGACGGCAGCTGGCGGCGCGGTGCTCAAGGCGATCGAGGACGAGCAACTGGTGGAACGCTCCGGCCGCGTCGGCAAGATCTTCGCCGACGGCCTGCGCGCGCTGGCCGACCGGCACGAGATCATCGGCGAAGTCCGCGGTCGCGGCCTCGCCGTCGGTGTCGACCTTGTCGTCGATCGCGACTCACGCGAACCGGTGCATGCGACCACCACGGCCAAGATCATCTATCGCTGCTACGAATTGGGCGCGGCCCTGACCTATGTCGGCCTGAAGGCCAACGTATTGGAATTCATGCCGCCGCTGACGCTGACGGAGGACGAAGCCGCCGAAGGCGTTGCCATCGTCGACCAGGCAATCACCGACGTCATCGCCGGCAAGGTCGCCGATGCCGACGTCGCTTCCTTCATGATGTGGTGAGGAGAGAGCCATGGGACTGGGTTGGCGTACCATCCCCGATGACATGCGGGCCTTCATCGAAGCGCAGAAGCTGTTCTTCGTTGCGACCGCGCCGCAGGACGGCCGCGTGAATCTGTCACCTAAAGGGCTCGACACGCTGCGGGTGCTGGATGAGCGAACCGTGACCTATCTCGACCTGACCGGTTCGGGTAACGAGACCGCCGCCCACGTCACCGAGAACGGACGCATGACGATGATGTTCTGCGCCTTTTCCGGCAAGGCCATGACCCTGCGCCTCTATGGCAAGGCCGACCTGATCCGGCCGGACCATCCGGAATGGCCAACCCTGCGTGCGCCCTATCCTGACCTTCCCGGCGTGCGCCAGCTCTTCCGGCTCCATGTCGAGAGCGTGGCGACCTCCTGCGGCTGGAGCATTCCTGTCGTCAGCGACATGCAGGAGCGCGACGAGCTGGTGAGATGGGCCGGAGGCCAGAGCGAGGACCAGATCGAAGCCTATCGTCTCGCCAACAACGTCGTCAGCATCGACGGCCTTTCAACCGGCTACGTGTCCGACGATTTCTGATGGAAAACCAGGATCACATCCACCTCACCTTTTCCGATGGCGAGGTGATGCATTTCGCGCCGGTCGACGGCCAGTCCATCCTCGTTTCGGCCGAGAAGGCCGGCAACGTGCTGGCCAGCAATTGCCGCGAAGGCACATGCCGAACCTGCATGGCGCGCGACGCCAATGGCGGCGAAGTGCTTCTGTGCATCACCCCGGCGCAACCCGGCATGGCCTTGACCCTGCCCTACCAGCGCACCGACGTGACGCCCCCTTCCCTGCGCCGCGCCAGGATCAACACGTTTTCACGGGCATCGCGCTCGGTCTGGGAAATCCGCTACCGGCTCCAGTTCCCCTTGCCCTTCCTGCCCGGCCAGTATGTCGAGGTGATTTTTCCCGGCATGGCCAGCCCGCGCCGCTTTTCGATGGCGAACCCGCCCTCGGGCAAGGAACAGGTGCTGCATGTGCGAGACCTGCCCGGCGGCGCCATGTCCACCTATCTCAACGAGAGGGCCAGGCCCGAGGATGCCTTCACGGTGCGCGGCCCGTTCGGCGTCTTCTACCTGCGCGCGACCGCACGGCCGAAGCTGTTTGTCGCCGGCGGTACCGGCCTGGCACCGATCGTCTCGATGCTGTCAAGCATCGACCCCGCCACCACACCGCCGCTGGCCGTGATCGCCGGTTTCGCCGACGCCGAAGATGCCTATGCGCTCGAAACCCTGCGCAAGCTCGCCGAAACGCTGCCTTTGGAAGTAGCGCTGGCTGCCGACAAGGCCACGGATGCGTGGGAAGGCTTCGTCGGCAATCCGATCGCGGCGCTGGATGCGGTCCGCACCATCCCGCTCGACAGCGGAACCGAGGCCTATCTGTGCGGACCGCCCGGAATGGTCAACGCGGCACGCAGCGCGCTTCTGGCGCGCAACCTTGAGGCTTCGTCCATCTTCAACGAGGAGTTCGTTCACTCGGCGTGAACACCCTCCACGCAAATCCGGTTGCATGAGCCCCCATTCGCCGCTAAGGAATTCGCCATGAACATGCTTTCGATCAAGACCATTTGGTGGTGGGCCAGCTAGCAGCGGCCTGTCGAAAACGCGTGTGCGTGAAAGACCAGAATGGCCGCAGGAGAAGTCCGGCGGCCTTTTCGTTTTCCAGAAATGCCTCCAGACCTCGCCGCGGCGGAACAGGGAGATGGCAATGACGGTGGAAATCCTGGAAAACGGCGCGGAGCGGTTCGTAACCGCCGGCGGCATCGCGATCACGCGACAGCGGCACGACACACCCTATCAGGGCGCGATCGAATCCTATCTCGATGGCCTGAATGCGCGGCGCGGCGCGGTCTTCTCGTCCAACTACGAATATCCCGGCCGCTACACACGCTGGGACACCGCCATCATCGATCCGCCGCTGGTCATCTCATCGCGCGGCCGCGCGATGAAGATCGAAGCGCTGAACGCGCGTGGCGAAGTACTGCTGCCCACGATCAACAGCGTTTTGGCCGGTCTTGCGGAAATCACCGTCAGCGAGAGCACCAGGGCGCTGACCAGGCTGGAGATTGCGAAACCCGGCCGGGTCTTCACCGAAGAAGAGCGCAGCCGGATGCCTTCGGTCTTCACCGTGCTGCGCGCCATCACCGGCCTGTTCAAGAGCCCCGAAGACAGCAATCTCGGCCTCTATGGCGCCTTCGGCTACGACCTTGCCTTCCAGTTCGACCCCGTCGAGTTGAAGCTCGAGCGCAAGGAAAGCCAGCGCGACCTCGTACTGTTCCTGCCCGACGAGATCCTGGTCGTCGACCACTATTCCGCCAAGGCCTGGACCGACCGCTACGACTATGCCGGCAACGGCTTTTCGACCGAGGGCCTGCCGCGCGAGCCGGTGGCCGAACCCTTCAGACCGGCCGACCGCATCCCGCCGCGCGGCGATCATGAGCCCGGCGAATATGCCAAGCTGGTGCGTCGGGCGATGGACAGCTTCAAGCGCGGTGATCTGTTCGAGGTCGTGCCTGGCCAGATGTTCTACGAGCGCTGCGAAACGGCTCCTTCGGAAATCTCGCGCCGCCTCAAGACCATCAACCCTTCGCCCTATTCCTTCTTCATCAATCTCGGCGAAGGCGAGTATCTGATCGGTGCATCGCCGGAGATGTTCGTGCGCGTCAATGGCCGCCGCGTCGAGACCTGCCCGATTTCCGGCACCATCAAGCGCGGCGACGACGCCATTTCGGACTCGGAGCAGATCCTCAAGCTGCTCAACTCCAAGAAGGACGAGTCCGAGCTCACCATGTGCTCGGATGTCGACCGCAACGACAAGTCCAGGGTCTGCGAGCCCGGCTCGGTGCGTGTCATCGGCCGTCGTCAGATCGAGATGTATTCGCGCCTGATCCACACGGTCGACCACATCGAAGGCCGCCTGCGTGAGGGCATGGACGCTTTCGACGCCTTCCTGTCCCACGCCTGGGCGGTGACCGTCACCGGTGCCCCGAAACTCTGGGCCATGCGGTTCATCGAGCAGAATGAGAAGAGCCCCCGCGCATGGTATGGCGGTGCCATCGGCATGGTGCATTTCAACGGCGACATGAACACCGGCTTGACGCTGCGCACCATCCGCATCAAGGACGGCATCGCCGAAGTGCGAGCCGGCGCCACGCTGCTGTTCGATTCCATCCCCGAGGAAGAAGAAGCAGAAACCGAACTGAAGGCCTCCGCCATGCTCTCCGCCATCCGCGACGCCAAGGCCGGCAATTCCGCCGGTGTCGAACGCGCCACCGCCCGCGTCGGCGAAGGTGTCCGTATCCTGCTCGTCGACCACGAGGACAGTTTCGTCCACACGCTGGCGAACTACTTCCGCCAGACCGGCGCCGATGTGTCCACCGTGCGCACGCCGGTGCCGGAAGAAGTGTTCGACAGCTTCAAGCCGGATCTCGTCGTGCTCTCGCCCGGCCCCGGCACACCAAAGGATTTCGACTGCGCCGCCACCATCAAGAAAGCGCGGAAACGCGAACTGCCGATCTTCGGCGTCTGTCTCGGCCTGCAGGCGCTGGCCGAAGCTTATGGCGGCGAGCTGCGGCAGCTCGCCATCCCCATGCACGGTAAGCCATCGCGCATCCGCGTCTCGAAACCCGGCGTCGTCTTCTCCGGGCTGCCCAAGGAAGTGACGGTCGGCCGCTATCATTCCATCTTTGCCGACCCGGTTCGCCTGCCCGATGATTTCATCGTCACGGCGGAGACCGAGGATGGCGTCATCATGGCCTTCGAACACAAGAAGGAGCCGATTGCAGCCGTGCAATTCCATCCCGAATCGATCATGACCCTCGGTCACAACGCCGGCATGCGCATGATCGAGAATGTCGTCGCGCATCTGCCGCGCAAGGCAAAGGAAAAGGCTGCCTAGACGGAAATGACAGCAGTTACGGCCAAGGACGCATCCAAGCAGAAAGTCGCCACGCTCGCCTTCTGGTCGATCGTGGTGGCCTTCGTCGTGCTCGGCCTCAAGCTGCTCGCCTGGCTGATCACCGGCTCTGTCGCGCTCTATTCGGATGCACTGGAATCGATCGTCAACGTGATCGCCTCGGCTGCCGCCTTCTGGGCGATCCGCATCAGCCACAAGCCCGCCGACCAGGACCACCCCTTCGGCCATCACAAGGCGGAGTACCTCTCCGCCGTTCTGGAGGGTGTGCTGATCGTGGTCGCCGCCATGCTGATCCTCAACGAGGTCTGGCGCACCTGGCAGAATCCGGCCCCGCTCGAACAGCCGTGGATGGGTCTGGCCGTCAACGGCCTCGCGACCTTGCTCAACGCCGTCTGGGCCTGGATGCTGATCAGCAGCGCCGTTCCGCGCGCTCCCCAGCCCTTGTCGCCGACGGCAAGCATATCCTGACCGACGTCGTCACCTCGGTCGGCGTCTTCGTGGGTCTGGTCGGGGCAGTCTACACCGGCTGGCGCTTCCTCGACCCCGCGCTGGCCGTCATCGTTGCGCTGAACATCCTGTGGCAGGGCTGGCATGTCATCGGTTCGTCGATGAGCGGGCTGATGGACCGCGCCGTCGAGATGGACGAGCACATGCGCATCCGCGACATAATCTCTGCCAATTCAAAGGGCGCGCAGGAAGTCCACGACCTGAGGACCCGTATTGCCGGCCGCGCCACCTTCATCGAATTTCACATGGTGGTCGATGCGGATATGTCGGTCGGCGACAGCCATGTCATCTGCGACCGCATCGAGGATGCGTTGAAGGCCGAGATCCCGTCCGTGCGTGTCACCATCCACGTCGAGCCGGACAACGAAGCCAAGTTGCCGAAGGGAACGGTTGCGGTCCCCTTCGCCTGAAGCCGGGAGCGTTTCCCTTTCTCACGGAAACGCGGGAACGCTCCAGTTTTCTATTTTGCTCAAGCTTACTGCGAACAGGCTGACTGCGGCATCGCCTCCAGGCGGAAGACCCTGTCGTCCGATTTTGTATCGCCGCCCCCCTGGCACAGATCGGTGAGCGGCAGGCTTTCCTTCGGGTTGGCCAGCATCATGGTGCCATTGGCGCCGCGGCGCAGGTAGATTTCCTTTTCCGAGAGATCGCAGGACGCCCCACCGGTGGCGACAATCGCCACGCAGCGCCACTGGTCGGCTTCGCCCTGGCAGGAGTAACTTTGCGTGGCCTTCACACCGCCTTTGCGTGTGGTCATGGCAACCACAAGATCGGCACCATTCGGCCAGTCCGCGGCGCTTCCCTGGGCGGCAAAGCTTGCAACCTGTGCCGCGCCACGAGAGACCCGGATGGTCTGCGTCACCTGTTCGGGATGCGATGCCAGGTGCTCGAGTGAATAGTCCCGCCCGAAGCAGAAGGGCTGGTCAGGCTTCAACCGTATGCGCAACGGATCGCCCTGCGCCGGATTGGCCGGAGCGATGCGTGCGAATTCCGCCTTGCAATCCGCTGCGGGCCTTCGCTCGAGCAGGAAGCCGTTATCGTCCGTACCAAGTGCCTGGCGCTCGTATTCCGCCGTGCCAAGCTCGTCTTCCGCGCCGATGTCCAGGTAGATGTCGCGGTCGAAGGCATCGACCTTGAGCCGTCCCTTGGCATCCAGGCTCAGCTCGGCCATGGTCCGGTCGCACTCCATGCCGCAATGGATCGCGGCTTTCTCGCCTGTCTCTCCTGAAACATTGCACCAGCCGCCGACCCATTCGGGCTTGGAAGCACCCCGTACCGTCGTCGCCATGAAGCCGTTGTAGCCAGCGGTACCCAAGCCATCCGTCGGGTCTTCGCTCGGTCGGCTGACCGGATCGGGACCATGATAGAAGAAGATCCGCGCAACCTTCTGATGCGGGTGGGCTTTCAGATGGCTCGCATCATAAACACGGCTGAAACAGGCGCCGCCGCCATCCGGGCTGAGCTCCTTCAGCATGCGCGGCTCATCGGCATGAGCCGCGGCTGTCGCGATGAGCGCGCCGACGATTGCTGCACTCCCCGCTGCGATCTTTCTCGACATCATCATCGAGCCCTCCCACAGAGATCCGCTGTCGCGGATTTTATGCTAGGAACCAGTCGAAGGCCACGCGCATTATGCTGCCTAGAACGGGACGGTTTTCATGCTTCGCAGGGATATCTTCCGCGGATTTCTGGCTTCGACCGGAGCGCTTCTGGGGTTGACGGCGGCAACGGCTGCGCCGGTATCGTATCCAAGACAGAAGGTCGCCTACCATCTCGATGACCTCGACAAGGTCGCCTTCGTGCTTGGCAACATCAAGAACCATTTCGATGGCACCGGCGGCGAGGTCGACATCGTCCTGGTGGTCCATGGTCCGGCGCTGGCCGCTTTCAAGCGCGACGGCGCTTCAGCAGCGGTCTCCAGCCGTTTTGCCGGTCTGGTGAAAAGGGGCATGACGCCACAGGCCTGCGCCAACACCATGCACGGCATGGACATAGCGTTGCCGGATCTGTTCGAGGGCTTCGTCAGCGCCGATGCTGGCGGGGTCGTGAAACTCGCCGAGCTGCAGGCCGCAGGGTATGCTTATCTAAGGCCTTGATATCGGGCCCGATTTCATCGGATGATCAGTATAGAGGGTGGCGATCGAAGGGAGTGCCTGATGTATGGCCTGATCGGAAAGATGCGCGCAACTCCCGGCAAGCGAGAGGAACTCCTGCAGCTCCTGCTCGAAGCCACCGATTCCATGCCCGGCTGCCTGAATTACATCGTCGCCCGTGACCCCGCAGACACAACGGCGATCTGGGTCACCGAGGTCTGGATCGATGCCGCGAGCCACAAGGCATCACTGCAGCTTCCGCATGTGCAGGAAGCAATCGCCAAGGCCCGCCCGATGGTGTCCGGGTTCGACTTTCAGTTCGAAACCGAACCGGCAGGTGGCTATGGGCTGAACCAGCCCGCCGATGCGGGTGCGCAGGGCTAACTCCCGCGCAACCGCTCGGAGGCTTCGATCAATCGACCTGGATTTTGGCCTGCTTGACGATCGGCTCCCATTTGGCGAGCTCTGCCTTGACGTGGGAGCCAAGCTCTTCCGGGGTCGAGCCGACGATGGTGGCGCTGAAATCGCCCATCTTTGCAATCACCGCCGGATCTTTCATCGCCTTGTTCGCCGATGCATTGAGGCGGTCGACCACCTCCTTCGGCGTGCCGGGCGGCGCAAACAGCGCATTCCAGGTATAGGTTTCGTAACCCGGCACGCCGGACTCGGCGATGGTCGGCAGGTCAGGGAACGACGGCACACGTTTGGCCGTCGTCACGCCCAGCGCCTTCAGCGTGCCGCCCTTGATGTGCGAGGATGAGGACGGCAGGTTGTCGAACATGATGGGCACCTGGTTGGCGATCACGTCGTTGAGTGCCGGACCAGCGCCCTTGTAGGGAATGTGCTGCATTTCGACGCCCGCCATGATCTTGAACAGTTCGCCCGAGAGGTGCAGCGGCGTGCCAATGCCTGATGAGGCGTAGGAGTATTTATCCGGTTCAGCCTTCAGCAGCGCAACCAGCTCCTGCACGTTCTTGGCCGGCAATTCCGGATTGACCACCAGCACGTTGGGGACGATCACCAGCAGGGAGACCGGCGAGAAGTCCTTCTCGGGGTCGTAGGGCTTGGTTTTCAGGATCAGCGGGTTGAGCGCATGGGTCGCAACGGTGCCCATCAGGATGGTGTAGCCATCCGGATCGGCGCGCGCGACGCGATCGGCGCCGATGTTGCCGCCAGCACCGGCGACGTTCTCGACGATGACCTGCTGGCCGAGATCATCAGACATCTTCTGCGCGATGATGCGTGCAACGAGGTCGGTCGAGCCACCGGCGGCGAACGGCACCACCAGCGTCACCGTACGGTTGGGGAATTCCTGCGCGACCGACTGAGAGACCATGCCTGCCAGTGGTAGCACCGACAGACCGAGCGCCAAGACCGCGCGACGTGTGAATTTAGAAAATGCCATGCTGTTCCTCCTCATCCCTCACCCTTGGATTGGTTACGACAATCGGGAAGGGCAGACAACAAGGTGGGAATGCGAAAGGACAACCTCAATCCAGCCGGTGTTTCAGATCCTCATCCAGCCAGCGGCTGAAAAAATAGGGAAGCTGCTTGTGCCACCACGGCCAGTCGTGGTCGACATCGCCGCCCCAGTAGTCGACCCAGGCCGGGATGGCCTTGTCACGCAGCACGCGTTCCAATGCATGCGTTTCCGCCAGCATCTGCTCTTCCCAGGCACCCTGCCCGCAGCAGAAGATCAGCCGCAGCGCGCGCAACCGTGAAAGCAGGGCGTCATCGGAAACGCCGGGCAGATAGTCGAGCGGAGAGTTGTAATAGATATCGCCAGCCAGGCCGTCCCCGAGGAACCCCCGGGTCGAATAGACACCGGAGAGGGAAATCACGCCGGCGGCCAGATCGGGATAGCGGAACACGAAATTCGATGAGTGATATCCCCCCATCGAACAGCCCGAGAACAGCGGTTTCAGCGAGCGTCCGCCGTTGGCTTCCGAAGCGATGGCCGCGAATTCAGGCAAGGCCTCTTCGCGCAGATAGCGGAAATAGGCTTCATGCCGGGCGATCCGCTGCGCGGGGGCGCCGTGCTTGTCGAAGAAGCTCTCGCTGTCGATGCCGTCGACCGTAAAGATCTGGATGCGGCCGGTGTCTATGAACTCGGCCAGTGAGCCCACTCCGCCGGCATCCTCGAATTGGTAGAAGCGCCCTTGCGAGGTCGGAAAGACAATGACGGAACGGCCGGCATAACCGTAGCGCTTGTATTCCATGTCGCGCCCGAGTTTGCCACTCCAGCGCTTGTGATAGGAGATGTCCATCGCTTACGCCTCCTCGGCATGGATGTAGTCGACCGCTTCCCGCAGGGCCTGGCGGTCGCGCGACCGCAATTGATAGGCGTAGTTTCCCATGGCGCGGCTGAAGACCTCTTCGATGTCCTGATGATGGACGATCTTGTCGGCGTGGGCGGCTAACACATCGGCGTGGCTGTGGCGATAGCGGATATGCTTCTTGCGGCTGGCGTAAACGGTGAAATACTTGCCTTCGAACGGTCCGCCGACCTCGTTCCGGACCACCATGTTGGCCCATTCGGCATAGATATCGATATCGAAGCTGTAGTTGATCGCGTCCGGCATCCAGGCGCCGGGTGGTCGGATGTTGACCTCGAGCGCGATGATCCGGCCCTGCCTGGTTTCGAACAGTTCGATATGGAAGAAGCGCTCCTTGAGGTCGAATGCCTTGACGATCTTGCGGCCGGCCTCCTCCACCTCCGCCGGGATTTCCGGACGGCAGGTGTAGCTCATGTGCTTGTTCTTGTTGACGACGTCCATGATGGAGTCGTCATACTTGGTGCTCGCGGCAAAGACGATCTTGCCGTCCCGATTGACCAGGCCGTCATAGGTCACAACCAGCCCGTCGATGAATTCCTCCATGACGAAGCTCATGCCTTCCGGCTTGATGCGGAAGAACTCGTCCAGTTCAGCAACGTTGGAGATCTTGTAGGTGTGTGCTGCACCCGCACCGGAATCCGGCTTCACCACCACCGGATAGCCGACCTTGCGCAGGAAGGTCATGGCACCAGCGCGGTCCGATGTCTTGCGCTGAGCGATGACGTTGACGCCGGCCTTGCGGAAAGAGGCCCGCATGCGGCTTTTGCGTTTGATGTTCTTCACATAGTCGAGCTTGATGCCTTCGATGTTGAAGTCGGTACGGATACCGGCCTCGAGATCGAGCCAATGCTCGTTGAGCGACTCGAACCGGTCGATGCGACCCCATTTGTGGATGAAGTGCCCCATCGCCCGATAGGTCTGGTCGTAATCTTCCAGGTCGGTGATGCGATAATATTCGCTGAGCGCCCCTTTGAGTCTCGGCGCCAAAAGGTCGTAGGGCGCGTCACCGATGCCCAGCACCGTTGCGCCGGCTTTTTTCAGACGATCACAGAAATCGGCACCGTTGGCCGGAAAATGCGGCGAGAAGAACACGAAATTCATGGTCAGTCCTCCTGGTCGCTATGCGATCGGCGAAGTCTGCCGCATTTGTGTGAAACCGCAAAGGAAAACCGCTCGGGCACTCTGGCCTCATAGCACCTGATGACGTCTGGCTTGCCTCGAAAGGAACGCTCCTGTAAGAGAGCGACCATGAAGACGCGCCCAGCAGCATCTGCTTTCCGTCCGACCGGCCTGGCCGGCGAGACCGTGCGCGCGCTTTCCTCGGCTCTACTTCTTCTCGGCCTTATCGGCGATCGCCGGGTCCGCTGAAGGAGCGCCCGGCGGTCGTTGCCGCCAGGGCTTATTCCCAGGCAAGCTCCTCAAGTCACCAAACCGATTGACTTCGCTGGAGCGTTTCCGTTTTTCACGGAAACGCGGAAACGCTCTAAACTCTTTTACGCAATTCCGGACGGAAAACCGTTACACACTTTTCCTGGAATTGCTCTGAAGGCGCTGCTTGTGCTTCGGCAATGCCGGACAGCAGCCGGGAGACTGAAAAATGAATTTCACGCAACGAACGAGCGTCGAGGCCGACATGCCCCAAGCTTTCGCCCCCAAAGGCATGCCGAGTGCCGTACGCAAGTATGAACCCTACCCGCTGGTCGGCCTCACCGATCGCACCTGGCCGGACAGGAAGATCGAAAAAGCCCCGATCTGGTGCTCCGTCGACCTGCGCGACGGCAACCAGGCGCTGATCGACCCGATGGGCCATGAACGCAAGGCGCGCATGTTCCAACTGTTGCTCGACATGGGCTTCAAGGAAATCGAGGTCGGCTTCCCATCCGCGTCGCAGACCGATTTCGATTTCGCGCGCTGGTGCATCGAAGAAAGCGGCGTTCCGGACGATGTCGACCTGCAGGTGCTGGTACAGTGCCGTCCGGAATTGATCACGCGCACCTTCGAGGCACTCCAGGGTGCCAAGACCCCGATCGTTCATTTCTACAATTCGACCAGCGAGTTGCAGCGCCGCGTCGTTTTCCAGAAGGATGTCGCCGGCATCAAGCAGATTGCCACCGACGCCGCCAAGATGATCACCGACATGGCCGCCAAGGCCGGTGGCGGTTATCGTTTTCAGTACTCGCCGGAGAGCTTCACCGGCACCGAACTGGAGGTGGCACTGGAGATCTGCAACGCGGTCACCGAAATCGTGAAGCCGACACCCGACAACAAGCTGATCATCAATCTGCCGTCGACCGTCGAGATGTCGACGCCCAACGTCTATGCCGACCGCATCGAATGGATGATCCGCCATCTCGACAATCGCGACAGCCTGATCATCTCGCTGCATCCGCACAATGACCGCGGCACCGGTATCGCCACGACCGAGCTTGGCCTGATGGCTGGCGCCGACCGTGTCGAAGGCACGCTGTTCGGCAATGGCGAGCGCACCGGCAACGTCGACGTCGTCACGCTGGCGCTCAACATGTTCACGCAGGGCGTCGACCCGGATCTGGATTGCTCCGACATCAACCGCATGAAGGACGTCTATGAGTATTCCAACCAGCTCAAGATTCCCGAACGCCATCCCTATGTCGGCGAACTGGTCTATACGGCCTTCTCCGGCTCGCATCAGGACGCCATCAACAAAGGCATGAAGGCGATACAGAGCGCCAACAAGGAAGTCTGGGAAGTGCCCTATCTGCCGATCGACCCGCAGGATGTCGGCCGCTCCTACGAAGCGATCATCCGGATCAATTCGCAGTCCGGCAAGGGCGGCATCGCCTATGTGCTGCAGGCCGATTACGGCATCAACCTGCCGCGCAATCTGCAGATCGAATTCAGCCAGGACATCCAGGCCATCACCGATGCCGAGGGCAAGGAAGTGCCGGCAAAGCGGATCTACGACCGCTTTATCGACAGATATGTCGAACAGCCTCATGGCAGGTTGAAGTTTGTCGATCATCAGACATTCCCGGATCCTGCGGTGAAAGGCCGGCGCGTTGTCGAGGCAGTCATTCTCGACAAGGGCAAGGAAACCATCATCAAAGGTACGGGTACCGGTCCGATCGACGGGTTTGTCGACGCGCTTTCGCGGCATGTCGGCATTTCGATGTCGGTGCTCGACTACTCGGAGCATTCCTTGCAGCGTGGTTCGAACGCCTCGGCCGTCTCCTATGTCGAAATGGAGCATCCTGGTGGCAAGGTCTTCGGCGCGGGTATCAACACCAACATCGTTGCTGCATCGCTTGAAGCGGTTGTATCCGCTGCAAATCGCATAATCGGCCTCAAAGCCTACTGATTTCCACGCTTTACGAAAAACCCCGGCTGGATTTTTCCAGCCGGGGTTGTAATGATTCAACCGGGCTTGGGACGGTATTGGCGCGGAAGTGCGAGTATCGCGGGTAATGTCGTACGACCTGTGCCGGCTTGAGAGGTTCGACACTTGCAGCATTCCACGCCTGCCGCCCCCGCAGTGCGCGAAACGCTTGATAGACTGTTAGCGAGCCAGACATTTGGACGCTCCGAGCGTGCGCGCGAATTGCTGCGCTATCTGGTTGAGCGCGAACAGTCCGGCGAGGCCGACAAGCTCAAGGGCTTTTCCATTGCCATCGATGTCTTTGGAAAGGATTCGGGGTTCGACCCTTCCACCGATGCAGTGGTGCGTGTGCAGGCGGGCAGGCTGAGGGAACTGCTCGACCAGTATTTTAGCGGTGAAGGTTCCGGCGAGCCGATCCGCATCGTGATCCCACGCGGCAGCTATGTCCCAAGCTACGAACCCAACGGGGTCGGAATCCCGTTTCATCCGCAGACGCCGCAACTGGTCCCGATCACTAGAAAGCAGACGGGCTCAATCGCGCTGGCGGAAGCAGAACCCATTCCGACAGCCGGCATGCAGAGCCTTCCGGGCTCCGCTGTTTTCCTGTTCAGGCATCTTCATGCCTTCTGGATCGCCATCGCGGTCTTTTTCATCGTTGTTGTCGCTCTCATGGTGCTGATGCTGCGTCAGGCCTACGGCCCCGACCTCGTTCCCGGCAATCCGGCAAGAGGTGACAAGCCGGCGCTGGGAGTAGCGACGGCACTGGAAAAACTCCCTGCCGTCTATCTTCTCGCAGGGCAGGAAAACCCGCAGATCCAGCGCGTCGAGACGATATTGCGCGCCGGTCTTTCCAACATGGAAACCATCCAGTTCATCGATCGCAAGCCCAGCGAGGATCCGCTGCGCGCTGACGATCCCACGACTTTTGTCTTCACGCTCGGCTCGGGCGCTACCCTTGGCAGCGTGGCAATTGAGGTGAAGAACCTGAAGACGGGGCGCATCCTGACTTCAGAGACGCTGACTGCGTTCGAGACCACCGCTTCGCAGGTGACCGATCATGTTGCCAAGATCCTCGGCAGCGTTACCGGCCCGTTTGGGTCCATCTATGGCTACATCGAGCAAAATCGTCTGCAAAACGACCTGACCACCTGCGTAATTCTCTCAAAAAGCTATCCATCCAACCAGAGCGCCGAAGGCCATGAAGCCGCCTATCGTTGTCTGGAAAATCTGGTCGCGCACGGCGAAACATCGGCGATGATCTATGCGACCCTCGCAGGCCAGCAACTGGACGCGATCGTCTGGGGCTATCCTTATCCGCCCAATCCGAGCGTGCAGCAGGCGATGGCCTATGTGAACAAGGCGATTCAGATCGATCCGAGCAGTTCGCGCGCCTATCGCATGGCCGCCTATGCCGAAGGCGTCATCGGAAACCAGAAGGAAAGGGTTCGCTGGGCGAAGAAAGCCTATGATGCAGCCCCCTATGATCTGAGAGCCGTCTATCACTACGGCTGGGCGCTTGTGATGGTGGCCGACTATCGGGAAGGCACGGCCCTGCTGGCACGCAGCCTCAACCTCGCAAACCCGCACAGCAAATGGCTCGACTATGCGCTCTTCCAAGGAGCGTTCATGCTGGATGACCTCGAATTGCAGAAGCGTGCCGCACAGGCACTGTCGACAGTCGAACCCCAGCCAGAATACCTCGTGGCACAACTCATCGTCGCAACCCAGGACGGCAAGTCCGATGAAATGACGCGCCTGTTGGCGGATTTGCATACCAGGTTCCCTGATTTCGCGGCAAATCCACGAGCCACCTTCACCAAAAATCACTATCCGCCCGACATGACGGAGAAACTCCTGCAGGGGCTGCAGAACGCCGGACTGAAGCACGCAACCGGCGTTGCGACGACCGCTCCGCAGCCGTCACCTGCGACAGGGACCGTGCAGAACTTGGAAGATCTGCCAATCGTCTATCTCACGGCAAAAGGAACCGGCGCCGCCGTGGAGCGCGTGGTCACCGCGCTGCGAGCCGGTCTTTCCCATTTCGAAACCATCAATTTTGTCGGTCGCGATCCGGCCCAGGACCGCAACAGGGCGGCGGACGCCACAAGCTTCGTTTTCAACGTCCAGCCAGGTCCTTCGACGGGAACCGTCGCGGTCGAGATCCAGAACCTGCAAAACGGAACGGTCGTCTTGTCCCGCAACTTGACGGAATTCGACACCACCTCGGCGCAGGTTGGCCCTCAGGTCGGAAAAATTCTGGGCGACACGGTACCGGTATCCGGCGCCATCTATACGTCCCTGGCCCGGAGCGGCCAGGCCAAGGGCCTCGTTGACTGCCTGATCCAGGAAAATGCCTTCGAACTCGAGGCCAACGCCAGAGTCCACGAAAAGGCCTATCGTTGTTTCGAGGCCCTGGCCGACGGCAATGCCAAGTCGTCGCTCGTCTATTCGAGCTTGTCGACCCTGACGACAACCGGGTTGATCTGGCGCTATGCCTATCCCGCCGACGCCTCGTTGGAGAAGGCTGCGGAATTCGCCCAGCGCGCGATACAGGCAGATCCTTCAAGTCCCCGCGCCTACAATGCCAAGGCTTATATCTCCAATCGGCTCGGGATGTGGACAGACACTGTCCAGTGGACATCCAAGGCATACGGGATGAACCCGTACGATCCCCAGGCGATCGCTGCCTATGCCTATGCCCTGACCTTCAGCGGCGACTACACGAGGGGTGCGACCGCGATGACCCAGGCGATCGAAGCCGCAAACGGCGCCCACGCCGCATGGTGGGACTACGGGCTTTTTGCAAGCGCCTACATGCAGGGCGACAAGGCACTCGCAACCAAGGCGGTTGCTCCTCTTGCAACAGTCGCTCCCAATCCGCTTTTTCTCACGGGGCGATTGATCGTGGCATCCGAAGCCGGCAACCAGCGCCTGGTCAAAGACATCATCGATCTGCTGGAAGCCAATTTCCCGACCTATGTCAGCAACCCGCGGGCAACTCTTCTCAAGCGTAACTACCCGGCTGATATGATAGAAAAATTCATCGGAGCCCTTCGAACGGCGGGATTGAGCGGCGCGACTTGATGACTTCCCTCTTCGCTCACGAACAAGGAACCGGACCAACGATTGTGCTGCTGCACGGTTTCGGTGGTTCTCATGGCATGTGGACAGAGATCGGGTCTCAGCTTGCCGACGCGGCCGAGATCATCGCCTATGACCTGCCGGGCCATGGTGCTTCGCTGGAAGTAGAGGGAGCGCGATCGCCGAAACGGATGGCTGAAGCCGTTCTTGCCGACCTCGTGGAGCGCAACGCCGACCAGGTTCACCTTGTCGGCCATTCGATGGGCGGGGCTGTCGCGACCTTGATCGCGCTTTCAGCGCCCGAGCGTATTGCTTCGCTGACATTGTTGGCGCCAGGGGGATATGGCGAGGAAATCGACGCGGCACTGCTGCGTCGCTTTGCCAAGGCTGCTCAGGATGATGAAATCCGGGCGTGCCTTGCGGCCATGTCGGGCCCTGGACATCTCGTGTCCGAACGAGCCGTTGCCGATGATATGGCGATGCGCGCCCGCTCCGGCCAGATGGAAAAGCTCGCCGAGATCGTGATGGCCATCACGCGCGGCGGGCGGCAGGGCGTCATTCCGGCCGAACTGGTCGCCAGTCTCGCCATGCCTGTCGCGGTCGTCTGGGGGGTCCTGGACACCGTCCTGCCCGTCAGCCAGTCAGACAAACTGCCTGCCCATTTCGACCTGCATCTGGTGCCTGTCGCCGGCCACATGCTGATCGACGAGACCCCAGGACTTATCATCGAACTGTTACGCGGCATCCTGCGAAATCAGGCGAATGAACCGATTTCGACACCGGATTTTCCCTGATACCCGACGCCCAGCGGTTCCGAGATCATTCCGACACAATCGCGATGGATGAAATCCTTCCCGGTTCGTGTTAACCGGTGGTTTACCAAACCGCGAGGCAAGGCGATGCCGGAAGCAGGCGAAACCGTTACCCCGATCAACCAGGCGCGCAGCAAGCTGTCGGAGGCTGTCCGCGACGTGAAGAACGCGCTGGCGGACCGCGACGACGTCGTCGTCGACATGCGCGAAGCTCATCGCATGCGGCTGGAATTGCTGGCGTCGGAGCTGTCGCCGGTCTTTGCAGACGTAACCTCCGATATCGATTATTTCGATTTCGCGCTGTCTTCGGGACTGCAGCCACGATTGTGGATCGACGCCGTCAGCCATGTCGCGATGGGCCGAGATCGTCGAACCTATCGTTTCGTCAAGGACACGCGTCTTGGCCGTGTCGTTCTGGCCGAGTCCCCGGATATGAAGATCGTTGGCGACCAGGTCACCCGCTATGTCGCCGAGCGTCTGGTCGAACGGCAGCGCCTCATGGAAGGCGGCATCGAATCGATGGAGCAGCCAAAGCCTCAAGCCGGTCCGCCAACGGAAACCAAGCCCCAGGCAGACGTGCGAACACGTGGCCGCACGATCCTTAGCTGGCTTGGCCTTGTGCTGGTCGGCGTGCTCGCGGGCCTCGCCGTCTCGACTGCCCTGTTCTGGGACCGCCTCCTGCCCTTGATCGAGACCCTCAGACCGTAGATTTTTCCGGTTCTGCGCCGAGCTCCAGTGTCTGAAGGTCGGCGATCGCGAGCGCAGGTCCGGTGATCCCGCGACGTGTCAATCCGATACGCCAGCCATTCGCGGTTTTATCGATCTCGATCAGATTGTATTGCGCGGCAGGATGCCGTCCCCCAGGGCCCTGCCCGGCAGCGGCAACGCCCACAACGGGCAATCGATGAACCCGCCCGATCCAGAACAGCGTCGGATCATGTGAATGGCCGTGCAGCACCAGTTCGGCGCCATGCCGCTTGACGATGTTCTGAAACCGGCGGATGCCGAAAAGCCGCTTGGTTTGGGCCACCGCGCCGCGGATCGGCGGATGATGGATGAGGATCACGCGGCAAAGGCCCTGCTTGCCGGTTTGGTCCAGAAGCTGCGCCAAACGCTCGGCCTGCTTCTCCTCGAAGAAGCCGTTCGCCATGAACGGCGCGGTTGCGCGCGCGGTCGACACGCCGATCAGCGCGACTTCGCCTCGACGTCTCAGATAGGGAAAACTATGACGATCGACGTGGATATTGGCGCCATCGCCGCTCATCCATGGCGCCCATGCGCGGCACGCCTTGTCGAAGGCGCCGGGAACGTAGGCGTCATGATTGCCGGGAACCACGGAAACGTCGCTTGGCGACCCGAGCATCTCCAGCCACAGGCGGGCCATTTCGATTTCGCTGTCCAGCGCCAGGTTGACCAGGTCGCCGGTCACCGCAATGTGGTCGGCCCCATTTGCCTTGAGATCGGCGACCAGCGTGTCGATGACGGCATCGTGCATGGTACGGCGGCGGTTGCGTTGCCAGTTGACATAGCCCAGCACGCGCTTGGAGGCGAGATCGCGATACGATACACCGGGCAACGGACCGAGATGGGCGTCGGAGAGATGCGCAAGCCTGAACATGAAACCTTCATAAGCGACCGATCGCCCGCAATCCACCAGTGGTTCACCTGAAATGACCGGCACAGATCCCGAACTATCCTTCCGCCAGAGCGGTTGGCCCCGCCTCAGGGCGAAGCTCTTCCACACCCTGTTCGTGCTGAAGCGACCGATGACCCTCGGCGTCCGCGGCCTGATTCATGACCGCGAGCGCAATTCGATCTTCCTCATCCGCCACACCTATGTCCCCGGCTGGCAGCTGCCGGGAGGCGGCGTCGAAAAGGGGGAGACCATGGGAGAGGCGCTCGCCCGGGAGCTCCAGGAAGAAGGCAACATCACGATCTCGGCGCCACCGGCGCTGCAATCCATCCACTTCAACAGGACATCAAGCCCGCGTGACCATGTCGGGCTCTACCTGGTCGAGGCTTTTCACCAGACCGAGCCGAAACGTCCCGACCACGAGATCGCCGAGGCCGGCTTCTTCCCGCTCGAACAACTGCCGCAAGGCACGACTCCGGCAACGCTCAGGCGCATTGCCGAGACATTCCAGGGCATGACGGTTTCGCCCTACTGGTAAGCTCAGGCGGCCTTCTTCAAGCGGGCACGGTCGTGTGCTGCCAGATGATCGACCTGAGGACCAAGCGGAATGATGCCGGTCGGATTGATGTCACGATGGCTGGCGTAGTAGTGCGCCTTGATGTGATGCATGTCGATCGTCTGGGCCACGCCCGGGACCTGGTAAAGATCGCGCAGATAGTTCGACAGGTTCGGATAGTCGGCAATGCGGCGCAGGTTGCATTTGAAATGACCTACATAGACCGGATCGAAACGAATGAGCGTGGTGAACAGCCGCCAGTCCGCTTCGGTAATGTGATCGCCGACGAGATAGCGCTGGCGTGACAATCTTGCCTCCAGACCGTCGAGCGCCGCAAACAGCTCTCCGAAGGCTTCCTGATAGGCAGCCTGGCTGGTCGCGAAACCCGCCTTGTAGACGCCATTGTTCACGGCGCCATACACTTGCCCATTGACTGCGTCGATCTCGGTTTGCAACGCAGGCGGATAAAAGTCGACCGACGCATCGCCCCACTCATCGAATGCTGAGTTGAACATCCGGATGATCTCGGAAGATTCGTTGGAGACGATGGTCTGTTCCTTCTTGTCCCACAGGACAGGCACGGTAACCCGACCTGAATAGGCAGGATCCGCCCTTGTGTAGACCTGATGCAGGAAGTCGAGGCCATAGAGGGTGTCGCCGGTCGCACCGTCTTCGGCCTGGAAGGTCCAGCCGTTTTCGAGCATCAGGTGATGGACCACCGAGACAGAAATCACGGTTTCCAGCTTCTTCAGCACCCTGAAGATCAACGTGCGATGCGCCCAGGGACAGGCGAGCGAAACATAGAGATGATAGCGGTCAGGCTCCGCCTTGAAGCCCCGCGAACGTCCCTCCGCCGGCTTGCCGTCAACGGTTACCCAGTCGCGCCATTGCGATTGGGAGCGTTCGAACCTGCCGCCGCTGCTGTTGGTATCGTACCAGCGGTCCTGCCATTTGCCATCGACCAGCAATCCCATCGACATTCCTCCTGTCCTGCGGCTGCAATCTAGGGGGCATGCCGGCCCTGGGAAATGCGTTTTGGCTGAACACACTGTCAAACGCTGGCGCAACACCGTTCAAAACACCGATTGCGATCGTGAATATTTGATGCTAGCGGACAATCCGCATGTTCGACTTTGCAAGAATCCGGTTCGACCGACGACGAAAGATCGCCCGCGCTTGAAGCGCTGACTGGCGAACGCTGCCGCTTGCAGCAACCTTTCCTTGCATACCGGAACGCAAAGACCATGAGCCTTGCCGACGTGACCTACCTGCCGGAAACCCCGGCGCATGATCCCGAAATCGAATCGATCAACGAAGAAGCCTTCGGGCCTGGACGCTTCGCCCGCGCCGCCTACAAGATCCGCGAGGGCGGCCCTCACGAGCGCGACCTTTCCTTCGTCGCCATGAACGGCGGCACCGTGATCGCGTCGGTGCGGATGACCAGGGTCATGGCGGGCTCCGGCAAAGCACTGCTTCTTGGCCCCCTTGCCGTGCGGCCGGCGTTCAAGAACCTCGGCATCGGTCGCAAGCTGGTGGCCATGGCGCTGGGGGCCGCTGCAAAGGCTGGTTCAGCCTGCGTTATCCTGGTCGGCGATGAGCCCTACTACGGCCCGCTCGGCTTCAAGCGGATTCCGCGCGGACAAATCACCATGCCAAGGCCGGTCGACCTCGACCGTCTTCTGACGCATGAAATCGAACCGGGCGCAACGGCCAGACTGACCGGCATGGTTCATCACGCCGACCAGGTCGGTGTCGGCGAACCAGCGTAACGCCGGGTCACCTTCACCCTGATGCCTTGCCTGTTGCAGCGTTTGCCGCGGCCCCCTAGCATATTCCCGACAAGCAAGGAGAACAGCGCATGAACCCACACGGCCAGATCGCAATCGTGACCGGAGGCGGCTCAGGCCTGGGTGAAGCGACGGCGCGCGCGCTTGCAGCCAAGGGTGCCAAGGTCGCTCTTTTCGATGTTGGTATCGACCGAGCCGACAAGGTGGCGGCAGACATTGGCGGCATCGCGGTCAAATGCGACGTCTCCAGCGCCGAGAACGGGGCGGCCGCGGTGGCCGAGGTTGCAAAATCGCTCGGAGAACCGCGCATCCTGGTGAATTGCGCCGGGATCGCGATCGGTGTGAAGACCGTCGGCAAGGACGGCCCCCATCCTCTCGATCAGTATCGCAGGGTGATCGAGGTCAACCTGATCGGCAGTTTCAACATGATCCGGCTGGTTGCGGACCGCGCCGCCAAGCTCGAACCGTTGGCCGGCGGTGAACGCGGCGTCATCATCAACACGGCCTCGGTCGCGGCTTTCGACGGGCAGATCGGGCAAGCCGCCTATTCCGCCTCCAAGGGTGGCGTTGTCGGCATGACCTTACCGGTGGCTCGCGACCTTGCCCGCTCGGGCATCCGCGTCTGCACGATCGCTCCCGGCATCTTCAAGACACCGATGATGGCCGGCATGCCGCAAGAAGTGCAGGATTCGCTCGGTGCAGCCGTGCCCTTCCCCTCCCGGCTCGGCGAGCCGTCCGAATATGCGGCGCTGGCGTTGCACATCGTCGAAAACCAGATGCTGAATGGCGAAACCATCCGCCTGGACGGTGCCATCCGCATGGCACCGAAATAAGCCATGGTGCCGGCCAACCCGCAGGAACCCGGACGCGGGCCGCTGGCCGGACTTACCGTGATCGAAATGGCGGGGCTCGGTCCCGTCCCCCTCGCCGCGCTCATGCTTTCCGAGATGGGGGCGGCGGTACTCCGGATCGAGCGCAGCAGCGCCGGCCGGCAATTCCTGCAGTTGCCGGCCGAACATGATATCGACCGGCATGGCCGCGATGTCCTCGTCGTGGACCTGAAGCGTCCTGAATGCACCGAACTGGTGCTGCGGCTTGCCGGGAAAGCCGATTTCCTGATCGAGGGTTTTCGGCCGGGCGTGATGGAACGGCTTGGCCTTGGACCCGACGCGGCCCTGGCACGCAATCCGGCGCTGATCTACGGACGCGTGACGGGTTTCGGACAGGACGGTCCCCTTGCCGATCGCGCCGGCCACGACATCACCTACCTCGCTTACTCAGGTATCCTGCACGCCATCGGCCACGACGGCGAAAGACCCGTCCCTCCACTCAACCTGGTCGCCGACTATGGCGGAGGGACCATGATGCTGATGACCGGATTGCTTGCGGCACTGTTCCAGCGCTCTCGTGGAGGCAAAGGACAGGTTGTCGACTTGGCCATGGTCGAAGGGGCTTCCATGCTGGCCCTTCCGATCCAGGCCGCGATGGCCAGCGACCTCTGGAATGATCGGCGTGGTGTCAATCTTCTCGATTCCGGTTGCCCTTTCTACGACACCTACGAAACTGCCGATGGTCGCCACATCGCCGTTGGATGCCTGGAGCCGCAGTTCTTTGCAGAGTTCGCCCGTCTGTTACCGCTCGACCAACAGTTCGCGGCAGGTCAGTACGACCAGAAACTCTGGCCTCGGATGCGTGAGGCCATAGCTGTCCGGGTGCAGGAAAAATCCCGCGACGAGTGGGATCGGCTGTTTGCCGGGACCGACGCTTGCATCGCGCCGGTGTTGTCGTTCGCCGAAGCACGGCAGCATCCGCACAATCGTGCGCGCAATGCCTTTGTCGATGTCGGCCGTTTCACCAGACCGGCGCCGGCTCCCCGTTTTTCGGCGACACCATCCACGGTAAGCGAGCCGGCTTCCGAAAACAGACGCCCGGTTGCCTCGATCCTGGCGCGTTTTGGCGTTCCGGAGGACGAGACCGAGGCCCTTGTCAAAGCCGGTGTGATCGGCTGATAAGTGGATGACAATATTCAGCTTATAATGGTGAGTGTGGTGGAACAGCCGAAGAAAGACGTGATCCGGGAAACCGACGCCCAGTCGATCCAGCTGGCCAAAACTCTGCTTCGCACCGCGCGCTACGGGGCACTTGCCGTCATCGAGCCGGCCTCAGGTTCGCCGCTTGTCAGCCGTGTTGGTGTTGCCACCGATATTGATGGCACGCCACTGATCCTGATCTCGATGCTCGCCGCCCATACGGGCGCATTGCTCGCCGATCCACGCTGTTCTTTGTTGGTCGGCGAACCCGGCAAGGGAGACGCTCTCGCCCATCCGCGCATGAGCCTGATTTGCCGTGCAACCCGGCTGGAACGAGGCGCGGACGAGCAGATGCGGGCGGAACGCCGCTACCTCAACCGCAATCCCAAAGCGAGGCTTTACGTCGGCCTTGGGGATTTTTCCTTCTTCCGGCTCGACGTCGAACGCGCCTCGCTCAACGGCGGTTTCGGAAAGGCTTATCTGCTGGATCATTCCGATCTGATCGTGGATGGTGCCATCAATGGCACCTTGGCTGAAAGCGAGCAGTCCGCACTCGATCACATGAACAGCGAACATCTCGACGCCGTGGCGGTCTATGCCCACCACTACGCCAGGGCGGAAGGCGAAGGCTGGTCATTGGCCGGGTTCGACGCGGATGGAATGGATCTGGTCAACGGTGACCGGGTCGAACGTGTGTTCTTTCCCAAGCCGCTGGAAACACAGCAGGATCTGCGCAAGACGCTGGTGGAGATGGCGAAGGCCGGCCGAGCTGCGGCGGCGCAGGAGACGGTCAATTCCTGAGCGAACGGCAGACGCATGATCACGCAGTTGTGACTTAAGGTTGCATCCACACTTGCAACACTTAATAAAATTAGTGTATGAGTGAATCATAACGCCATTGCCCCCATGGCTTCCGTGATGAACAAAGGTGGGCATCTGATGCTTCCAGAAAACCAGGTCTCCGATACCGAAACCGCAGCTGCGTTCCTCACACTGATGGGAAACGAGAAGCGGCTCGCCATCATGAATCATCTCATCGATGACGAATTGACAGTAGGCACGATCGCCGAAAAGGTGGATCTCAGCCAATCTGCTCTTTCGCAGCATCTGGCAAAGCTGCGAGCCTTCGGTCTGGTCCAGACGCGCCGCGACCGGCAGATGATCTATTATTCCTGCCGCTCGGATGCCGTTCGCCAGTTGCTTCGCACCCTGGGCGCGATTTTCGGAGGCAGCTCCGAACCCCAGCAGCATTCGCGATTTCTCGGTACCGGCAAATAAACACCACAAATCGTCCTGGTTGTATTGACGGTCTGTCCAGATCAGGTTGATCGCGAGAGGCGAGCAGCAGTGCTGCGCGTGAGATGGCTTCCGAAATGAAGCTCGCCAAGCTATAGCGACCTCGAAGCGTCCGATCCGCGATTGTGCAGGAGACGTTGAAACTCTCATCCGCGGTCGCCGATGGACACCATTCGTATCGATGATCCGGAAGATCCCCGGGTCGCCCCATATCTCGACATTCGCGAGCGTGATGTCGTCGGCAGACAGGGACGCTTTATTGCCGAAGGCAAAGTCGTCCTGAATGTGCTTTTGAATGGCAGTCGCTTCCAGGCTGAGTCCGTGCTCGTGCTGGAGAATCGCCTCGCAGGCCTCGAGGAGGTTTTCGATAAGGCGCCTGTACGGGTGCCTGTCTACGTAGCCGGTCGCGAGGTCATGGATCGCATCGCCGGCTTCCCCATCCACCGTGGCATACTGGCTGTGGGAGAAAAGGGCACACCGTTACAGGTTGACGACATCCTCCGCACGCTTCCGCAAAAGGCTTTGATTGTCGTCGCTGTAGGCATTGCCAATCACGACAATCTGGGTGCGATCTTCCGCAACGCAGCCGCTTTCGGCGCCGATGCCGTATTCATCGACCCGACGTGCTGTGATCCTCTCTACCGCAAAGCGATCCGGGTCTCGGTTGGCGCCGCGTTGAAGGTGCCTTTTGCTGCGGCTCCGGATCCCGCCAGCCTGTCGACCGACCTGATGGCCTGCGGCTTCAAGAGTTTTGCGCTCTCGCCGAGCGGCGTGACGGATATTCGCGACGTCCAGCCAGGTGAGAAGACTGCTCTCTATCTCGGCACGGAAGGAGAAGGTCTGCCGGCGCCTCTGCTGGCGCGAATGCAAACGCTCCGCATCAACATGGCCAAGGGCTTCGACAGCGTGAACGTAGCGGCGGCCTCGGCCATCGCCCTGCACCATTTCTCCGCGAGTGATCGTTAGGGTTCAACTTACGCTTGGAGAACCGAAAATCGCGGATTGCGATATGTCAGCCCGGCGAGGTGGTCTTCTGCAGCGCCCGCACGCGTTCGGCGATGCTGCGAATTGCGGCGCGGTTCTTGGCGGCGTTTGCGCCAGCCTCCGGAACGGCGAGCGCCTTGGCGACTTCCGAATTCGGTCCCTCCAGCGCAGCCGTCAGCGTTATGATCTCGGCAGCGAGGTCCTGCATCTGTTCACGCAGAAGCGTACCCTCGCGCTGCTCTCTCGCCCCGCCGTCGCGCTGGCCGTTTTCGAAGGAAGTGGCCCCTCGCAGCTTCTTGTTCTCACGAACAAGTGTCGTCAGCCTCGCCTCCAGCCGTTCGCGATCATTGTTGAGCTTGGCGACCGCTTTTTCGGTGTCACCGCCGGCAGCACCGGAAAGCAGGGGAGAAAGTTGCATCGCCGCGCGGTCCTCCTGATGGCGTTGTCCATCATTGGCTGCAGCACCTTGCCCCTTGGCGGGGATTTCGGCCTGCAATCCTTTCTTCTTCATTTCTTCCTTCAGCCTTGCCAGTTCCCGCTCACGTCGCTCCAGCGTTTCGTCGCGGTCCGCCAATGTCGAAAGAAGACGTTCGAGTTTCTGTTCCCGGTCCGCCAGCTTCTTCTTCTCGTTTGCCAGCGCATCGATGGCAGCCTTGCCCTCGGTCAAAATATCCTGATGACGCTTCTCCGCTTCCTTGCGCTGGGCGCGCAGCACGGAGATGTCGTTGTTCAGCTTCTCGATCTCGGATTCGCGCGCCACCAGTTCGATCTGCCTGTTGGATGACGAGAAGCTGGCCTCCTCATAGAGCTGACCGAGTTTCTCGATCTCCTCATTCTTTTTCGCCGCATCCGCTTCAAGCTTGGCAAGTTTCTCCGACATACGCCCGATTTCAGCCGCGCGCTGCGCCAGTTGCACTTTCAACTCCGTGCCAGCGGTTTCCAGCACGGTGATCAGCTCCGCCTTGCGGGTCGCTTCGCTCGCCGCCAGCTTCAACTCTTCGCGGACACGATTGACCTCGATGAAACGATCGTTGGCCATCTCCTTCGAGGTTTTGGCATCCATCTCCAGCCGGCGTGCAGTCACCGCAAACTCGGCGCGCAAGCGATCTTTGTCCGCGGTGATTTCCGTGGAGGTGAGCGGCATTGCCGCTTGAATCCGTTTTTTCGTCAGCACAACCGCCCGTCGCCAGGCGGCAGGCGCGATCAGGACGACCAAAAAACCCGCACACAGGAAACCGAGGAGGAAGAAGAGGATCGACTGAACCAAGATGGTCTATCCGTTAAGTTCGGCCACTCGCGCCAAGCAGGCAAAACTTTGCATGGTCTGACAGGCAAAATCCAGTATTCGGCACCAGTATTTCTGCGGATTGGAGACCTCTTTCACAACCCGCAGATCGTAATCAAGCCGCCAGGATCAGAAAGGGTTCCAGGTCGGCTGCTGCGTGAGCTTCAGGTAGCCCAGGTTGACGCCAAGCCTGGCGCCGACGCCGGTGCGGATCGGCACAAGAAGCACGTTGCCCGACTTGAGAACATTGAAACCAAGGCCCGCGATCACGTAGGCCGAACCTGCGACACCGGCAAAGCGATTGTAGAGGTTGCTGACATCGTCGAGATTATAGACCAGCACCATGACCCGGGAACCCTGCCCGCCGAAATCCCAACCCAGGGATGGGCCCTGCCAGTAGACTTTGTGGTCGCCGGCATTCTTGGTGTAGAGCTTGCCTTCGCCGTAGGTGAGGCCACCCACGAAAGCACCCGAACCCTCCTCCCCCAGCACATAACCGTTCGGCAGACCGTAGGTTGAGAAGATCTTCTCGACGACCGTAGCCAACCCGCCCGAGGTTTCGCCGAAGAACTTGTGGCCTGAGTCGACGATTTCCTGCGACGTATACTGCTGGGCGTACGAAGCCTGGAGCGAAAGGGTGAAAAAGCCCAACAGGGCGATCGTCAGGGCGAGAGCGCGGGGAATGCGCCAATCGCGAAATCGGGAATGCATGCTTCCAATCTCCGTCTGGGAGCACCTTCGCCGACGCCTCGCACCCGCGACTCTCAATCGGCCGCTTCCGGTGCCATTCCTTGGCAAACTATGCCGTAATTCTTTTTCAACCATTAAGCTCTCACATGATGATGGCGGTTCGAAGGCCGGTCGCAGATATGTTTTTGCCAAGCGGCCGGCGCGATGCGCCTAGGGACCATCTCGGATTGGTTGCTCCACCCGAACGCGCCGTATATCCAGACGGAACTGGGAAGAGCGTGATTCGCGCGGTCGGTGCGATGGACGAATGTCCAGGCGCTGTTGCATCTTTTCGAGGTTTCCATGGCTGACCTTTTCACCCTTACCCCCTCCGAGCTCGCCGCACTGCTTTGCAGCAAGGTCTGCCACGACATCATCTCGCCGGTCGGCGCGATCAACAACGGACTTGAACTGCTGGACGAAGGTGGCGCCGATGAGGACGCCATGAACCTTATTCGCCAGAGCGCCCGCAATGCGTCGGCTCGCCTGCAGTTCGCACGCATTGCCTACGGTGCGGCCGGCTCGGCCGGCATGCTCATCGATACCGGTGACGCGGAGGCGGTCACGGTTGCCTATCTGAAAAACGAAAAGCCGGAATTGACATGGACAGGCGGTCGCGCCCTGCTGCCGAAGAACAAGGTCAAGCTGCTGCTGAACCTGGTTCTGATCGCCAATGCAGCCATTCCACGAGGCGGGAGGCTGTCCATATCCCTGGAAGAGCTGGAAACCGAACCGCGTTTCACCCTTGCGGCAAGCGGCCCGATGCTGCGGGTTCCGCCGAAATTCCTCGAGCTTCACTCGGGCGGCAAGCCCGAAGAGCCGATCGACGCCCATTCGGTACAGCCATACTATACGCTGCTGCTGGCGCGAGAGGCCGGCATGACGATTACGATCCGCGCCACTGCGGATGAGATCGTTCTACTGGCCACATAGCCCTTACGACCTGCCCATTCCCGGCCGGCCGGCACGCGCAGCGGCGAATTTTGCGCCCTGACCAGGCCTTATCTGCACGAGATGGGCAGTCTCGTGCAAATTTTACGCATTGCCTTTTCCGCTTTTTAAACGCCCTGCGCTAATAGTGCAGCGAAGGGTAGGACCCGCATTCCAGGCGGGAAAGAGGGATCGGCATGAAACGCTGCATGTTCGTCGACAAGTCGAGCGTGATCCGCAAGGTCGCCAAGCGCATCCTGACCAGCGAAAGCATGCTGGTCATAGAAGCCACGGCCGGCAGGGAAGCAATAGATCTCTGTTCCGCGGAAATGCCGGACATCATTGTTTTTGATGTGTCGCTGCCGGACATGCAACTCACGGAGTTCATCGGCCATATCCGCTCGATCGGCAGCCCGATCGTTCCGCAGATCGTCGCTCTTCTGGTCGAGCTCGATCTCGGTACCATCATGCGTGCCAAGCGTGCGGGCGCACATGGTTATCTGCTGAAGCCCTTCAACCGTGTCCAGTTGCTGGATCGCTTTCGCGCGCTGCAGACAAGCCGCGATACGACACGCGGCCGGGCGCCGGCCCCAACAAAAAACCCGGCACAGGCCGGGTCCTTTGATGTTCGACTCTAGGGTCGATCAGGCGCTTTCGCGAATTTCTTCCGGCTCGCGCAGCACATAGCCGCGTCCCCAGACCGTTTCGATGTAGTTCTGGCCTCCGGAGGCCGCGTCGAGCTTCTTGCGCAGCTTGCAGATGAAGACGTCGATGATCTTCAACTCCGGCTCGTCCATGCCGCCATAAAGGTGGTTGAGGAACATTTCCTTGGTCAGCGTGGTGCCCTTGCGCAGCGAGAGCAGTTCCAGCATCTGATATTCCTTGCCGGTCAGATGCACGCGCTGGCCGCTGACTTCGACGGTTTTGGCGTCGAGGTTGACGATCAGTTCGCCGGTCGCGATGACCGACTGGGCATGGCCCTTGGAACGGCGCACGATGGCGTGGATACGGGCGACCAGCTCGTCCTTGTGGAATGGCTTGGTCATATAGTCGTCTGCGCCGAAACCGAGACCGCGGACCTTGTCCTCGATGCCGGCCATGCCTGACAGGATCAGGATCGGCGTCTTCACTTTGGAGAGGCGCAGCGTGCGCAGCACTTCGTAGCCCGACATATCCGGGAGGTTCAGATCCAGGAGAATGATGTCGTAGTCGTAGAGCTTACCGAGATCGACGCCTTCTTCACCGAGATCGGTGGTGTAGACGTTGAAACTTTCGGATTTGAGCATCAGTTCGATGCTCTGGGCGGTTGCACTGTCGTCTTCTATCAGCAGAACGCGCATTTTATTCCCCTTTCTGCTGCCGAACCTGACCCGTCCGGGACCGGAGCAGTGATTGCCTGAGCCGAAGCTGCCACTGAATGGTTAACAAATCCTAATTTCGCGTTCGAAGCGATACCAGAAATTTTAACCTCTTTCCACACACACTTGAATCCAAAGACGATTCATCGCGTCAAATTTTGATTCGGCACATTAAGAAAGTGCCGTAACCGACTCAACGGACTCATCTCTTACGTCCCGCGCCCGGGTCGAAATTTTTACCCGGCCTTAAGCCCTGACCCGTATGATTAACAATGCCCGTAAACGAATGGTTACCGTTCGGAAAAAATCTTAGGACTTTGTTTTCCATAGAGTTCCGAAAATCGGGGGGAATACGGGCAACACGGGAGCCTCGCAAGGCCAGCGGGGCGATAGTGCAAGTGTGCGTTGGCAGGAGTACCGAATCATGAAGTCACGCGAGAACCTCGTTCGACTGAAGCAATTTCAGGTGAATGAGAAACGCCGGCAGCTTCTGCAGCTGGACATGATGATCGCCGAATTCGAGCGCATGGCTGGAGAACTGGAGTTCCAGATCACGGCCGAAGAGAAAAAAGCCGGCATCACCGACATCAACCACTTCGCCTATCCGACCTTCGCCAAGGCAGCACGGCTGCGGCGCGACAATCTCCGCAACTCGCAGGCGGACCTCGCTCAGCAGCGCAGCGCAGCTGAAGCCCTGCTCAATGAGGCCGAAGCCGAACTGGCCAAGGCGGAGTTGCTCGAATCACGCGATTCGCGGGTACGCGAGCCGGAAACCGGCGGTCGCAGCGCAATGATCGGCTAGTCTGCGCTTCCCGAGATTCGCGACATTCAAAGCCGACTTTCTCAGGTCAGCCTCTGTTGCATCAGCGACCAGGCACCTGCCCGCTGATTTCCTCCGCCGCGAGGCGCGCGCTTCTGATATCGGGCACATGCACTTCAGACCAGGAACGAATCTGGTCGAGCAGACCGGCAAGGTCATGCCCCAGCGCGGTCAATTCATACTCCACGCGCGGAGGAATGACCGGGAAAATCTCTCGTCGAACCAGCCCATCGCGTTCCAGCGTACGCAGCGTCTGGGTCAGCATCTTGGGCGTGATGCCTTCCATCTTCCGGGCCAGCTCACCATGACGCATGCGGCCACGCCGTAACGCGCCCACCGTCAGATAGACCCATTTACTCGAAAGCATTTCCAGCACGGCATGCGACGGGCAGGTCCGCCGGAACGCGTCGTAGCCGTAGGGTTCGCAATCATCGCTATACATGAGGTACCTATATATCAAAATGGTACGTACTGGACAATGGATAGATACTATCTTTTCTATAGTGTCATTCAAAACAGGAGACACCCATGCGTGCCATTGTCCAGACCAGCGTTGGCGGGCCTGAAGTATTGACCATCGCAGATCGCCCTGCCCCGGAGCCAGCCAGAGGAGAGGTGCTCGTGCGGGTTCATGCGGCAGGCATCAATCCGGTGGATACCGCCGTCCGCAGCGGGGCTTATCCGCTGCTCGGCGAACCACCTTTCACAGTTGGCTGGGATATTGCCGGCGTCATCGAAAAGCTCGGTCCGGAGGCGTCCGGTTTTGCGGTGGGCGACGAAGTCTTCGGCATGCCGCTGTTTCCCAGGGAAGCTGGAGCCTATGCCGAGTTGGTGACAGCTCCCGCCAATGAACTCGTCTTGAAACCCACGGGAATCGACCACATCCATGCCGGCGCCCTGCCCCTCGCCGGCTTGACCG